>CASEGC010000025.1 GCA_949287365.1 uncultured Parabacteroides sp. | reverse complement strand
CAAGTTTTCCACGAAAATGCCACGAGCCTCTAAATCCTCTTGAATCTCATTAATCCGAATCGCTAAATTTTGGAAACTGGACATATCCGTGATCTGTGACCCGATGTGGCAATGGATTCCAATTAGTTTGATGTTCCGCATTGTTTTTAATTGGTTCAATACTCCACCTAATAGGCTTAGGTTGATACCGAACTTATTTTCCTTCATGCCGGTCGTGATTTTCGCGTGAGTATGCGCGTCTACTTCCGGATTGATGCGAAGGGCTATATTCGCTATTTGTTTCTTCGCCGCGGCCAATTCATTGATAATTTCCAATTCCGCCAATGACTCTACATTGAAGCAGAAAATATGGTTGTCCAATCCGAGATTTATCTCCCAGTCCGCTTTCCCTACACCCGCGAAAACGATTTTATCGGCAGGAAACCCCGCCTTCAAAGCGGCTTGTATCTCACCTCCACTGACGCAGTCGGCTTCCAAACCGTTTGCCGCGATGATGGAAAGAATACGGGGATTCGCGTTCGCTTTTATCGCATAATGAACGTGGTAACCGTACTTGCCGGATTCGTTTTTCACGCAATCCAGAGTCTCTCGCAACAATTGGATGTCATAATAATAAAAGGGAGTGGAAAGTCGTTTAAATTTTTCTATGGGGAATGTTCCTTTTAGCATATAAGAAAGAGTTTACAAGGTGTGCCAAACTATCCTTAATGTGCGGATAGCCTTGACATACCTTCTCGTTTTTATTTATTGTTGAATAAATGGTCGCTTAAAGCTTGCAACGCTCTTCGCTTGTCGGACGCCTTGATGAGCAGAGACACGTTGTAGTTGCTGCCTCCGTAAGAAATCATTCGTACCGGAACATCCTTCATCGCCTGTACCACGCGAGCTTCGAAACCGATATTGTCCCATTCCAAGTCTCCTACCACGCAAACGATTACCATATTCTCGTCAACGGTCACGGTGCCGTATTTCTTTAAGTCGTCGACGATTTCTTCCAGGTGCTTTCTGTTGTCAATGGTCACGGAAACGCCTACCTCGGAAGTCGTTACCATATCGATGGGGGTTTGATGGTTCTCGAAAATCTCGAAAACTTTTCGCAGGAAGCCGGTCGCCAATAACATCCTGCCGCTCTTTATCTTGATGGAGGTTATGTTGTCTTTCGCCGCGACCGCCTTGATTTTCCCTTTTTCCATGACGTTGGAAATCAAGGTGCCGGGAGCGTCCGGTTGCATCGTGTTCAATAAACGGACAGGGATATTGTTCAGTTTAGCGGGCAAGATACACGTGGGATGGAGTATTTTCGCCCCGAAGTAAGCAAGTTCCGCCGCCTCGTCGAAATGTAACTGGCGGACGGGTGAGGTCCCTTCCACGAAACGCGGGTCATTGTTGTGCATACCGTCGATGTCGGTCCAGATTTGTATCTCCTCCGCGCCGATGGCGGCTCCCACCAGAGAGGCGCTGTAATCGCTGCCGCCTCGCTGGAGGTTATCTATCTCGCCATACGCGTTACGGCAAATGTAACCTTGCGTGATGTATAAATCCGCGTCCTTGTGCTCGTTGAGGAGCCGTGTCAATTTTTCCTTGATGTATATGGGGTCCGGCTCCGCATTCTTGTCCGTACGCATGTAATCCAACGCCGGGATCATGACCGCGTTCACGCCGAGTTCGTTTAGATAAAGGTGCATCATGCCCGTGGATATTAATTCCCCTTGGGCCAGGATGACCTTTTCCTCGAATAGGGTGAACAGGTCTTTCGTGAATGTACGAATATAATCGAAATGAGATTTGATGAGTTCTTTGGCTTTCTGCTTATACTCTTCGGTGCCGTATAATTCCTCGATATGCTCCATATATTTCATGGAAAGCCTGTTGATGATCTCGTTCGCCCCGTCGGGATTCCGTTTATACAGATAATCGGAAATCTCGACCAACGAGTTGGTCGTGCCCGACATGGCTGATAGCACGACGATTTTACGCTCTCCCGCGATCAGTTTCGCCACATTTTTCATTCTCTGTGCGGAGCCCACAGAAGTACCGCCAAACTTTAAGACTTTCATTTTCTTTTTATCCTTATATTAAGTTGTTTTTCATTCGAATGTGTCCGCGAAGTTATAAAAAAATTATTCTTTGACATCACTGAGGCAGGCATTCTCGCATTTAACCACGCGGGCGGGATAATTATGGACGATCAGGTAGTTATGGGTGGTCATGATTACCGCGGTCCCTTGTTGGCGAATGTCGTGCAGCAACTGGACGATTTGTCCGCTTGTCTCAGGGTCGAGATTGCCGGTCGGCTCGTCCGCCAGGATGAGCCGCGGATTGTTCAGGAGCGCCCGGGCGATGACTATCCGTTGCTGCTCGCCTCCGGACAGCTCGTGCGGCATCTTGTAACCCTTGTCGCGCATGCCGACCTGACGAAGCACGTCGTCTATCCGGCTCTTTATCTCTTGCCTCTTTTTCCAGCCGGTAGCCCGGAGCACGAACTCGAGGTTCTTGGCCACGGAGCGGTCGGTCAGCAGTTGGAAATCCTGGAAGACGATGCCCAGCTTCCTGCGCAAATAGGGGATGTCCTTCCGTCTCATCTTCCGCAAATCGAAATCCATGATACGCGCCTCGCCCCGCGTGATGGGTATCTCGCGGTAGAGCGACTTCAGCAGGCTGCTTTTCCCGGAGCCTACCTTGCCTATCACGTACACGAACTCGCCGTCGCGCAGGGTGAGGGAGGCGTCGCGCAGCACCACGTTCTCCTCGCGGCGTATCTCGATGTTTTCCAGTTGGAGCAGGATATTGTCTTCCATTTTTTCTTCCATATGATTTATGATTATTCCGTTCTTCGCGAGGAATTCCGCCGCTGGCATCCGGCGGCCGTTTTCTTCACGAAGAATTCCATCGCTGGCGTTCAGCGGGCCTTTTCTTCCGAAAGAATTCCACCGCTGGCGTTCAGTGGGCCTTTTCTTCCGAAAGAATTCCACCGCTGACATCCGGCGGCCGTTTTCTTCGCGAGGAATTCCACCGCTGACATCCGGTGGCCGTTTTCTTCGCGAAGAACGCCGCGGCGGGCCGTTCAGCCTTTATGCCTTTTCTTCAGTTCCTTGGCCAAGTCCTCCAAACGGAGCCCCTTGCCGGTCAATAATACGATGAGGTGGTAAATCAAGTCCGACGCCTCGTAAACAAGCCCGTCCTCGGTGCCGTTCGTGGCCTCTATCACGGTTTCCACCGCCTCCTCACCCACCTTTTGCGCCATCCGGTTCACGCCTTTCTGGAAAAGGGAGGTCGTGTAGGAGCCTTCCGGCATCTCCTGGCGGCGGCGCTCGATGAAGTTCTGCAAATACTTCAGGAACATGATGGCCTCCTCGTTCTTCTCGCCGAAGCAGGTGTCCGCCCCCGTATGGCATACGGGACCGGCGGGAATCGCCTTGATGAGCAGCGTGTCGTTGTCGCAATCCGGAAGGATGCTGACTACCTGCAGCGTGTTGCCGCTGCTTTCCCCTTTCATCCACAGGCGGTTCTTGGT
>CASEGC010000024.1 GCA_949287365.1 uncultured Parabacteroides sp. | reverse complement strand
AAGCGCCCGTACGGTGACGTTCGAGACGAAGGACGAGGAGCGGATCGCGCATGACTTGTTCTTGCTGACCAACAAGCCGGTGATGTACGTGTGCAACGTCGACGAGGCGAGCGCCGTGAACGGCAACGCCTATGTGGATGCCGTGCGCGAGGCGGTCAAGGACGAGAACGCCCAGATATTGGTGGTAGCGGCGAAGATCGAGAGCGAGATCGCCGAGTTCGATACCTACGAGGAGCGCCAGATGTTCCTACAGGAGATCGGCCTGGAGGAGTCGGGCGTGAACCGCTTGATTAAGTCGGCTTACCGGTTATTGAACCTGCAGACGTTCTTCACCGCCGGCCCCGACGAGTGCCGCGCCTGGACGTTCCATAAAGGTTGGAAAGCGCCCCAGTGCGCGGGCGTGATCCATACCGATTTCGAGAAGGGATTCATCCGCGCGGAGGTCATCAAGTACGACGATTACGTGTCGTATGGCTCGGAGGCCGCCGTGAAAGAGGCCGGCAAGATGAGCGTGGAGGGTAAGGACTACGTCGTGCAGGATGGCGACATCATGCATTTCCGTTTCAATGTATAGGATAAGGAGTTAAGGATTACGGGGAGTTGATGCCGATACATTTGTCTCGGCTGTAGAGAGCGTGCCGAATCGCGGAAAAAAACCGCGTGGATGGCGCGCTTTCTCGCTTTTAATCCCTTACGATGCCTCGCTAGGCCTAGGAAGAAGGTGTGTCAAAATCGGATATTGGCACGCAGATAACGCAGAGAGCGCAGATTCACGCAGACTTATTCAAGTATAAATCAACAAAAAAGAATCTGCGTTCATCTGCTCAATCTGCGTCGTCTGCGTGCTTTTCCGCAATTTGACACATCCTCCTTAAAAATGCCTTGCTAGGCCTCGGAAACCATTTTTGCCCTCTTAAAAGTGCCTTGCTAGGCCTAGGAAAGCGTTTTCACCCTCTTAAAGGTGCCTTGTTAGGCCTAGGAAGGAGGGTAAAGCCATAGTCGAATATTGGCATGCTCTTTTTTTTGTATCTTTCCCCCGCTTTTTTTGTAACAAACCTTCTCGGCGTTCCGTCTTATGTATGAAAGCCCGATTCAAAGGCGCGCGGAGGAGGGCCGGATGCGTATAATGAAAATAAAAATGAGGAATACGATGAGAAAGTTAATGGTGTTATGGATGGTGGCGTGTATCTGCCAGCTGGGCTACGGCCAGCGGAACGTCGACCAACTGTTCAAGACGTTTCGGGGCGAGAGCGACGTGACTTCCGTGCGAATCGGCTCGTTCGCGATGAGATTGGCGAGTTTGTTTACCGATACGTACGGCGTCAGGGGCGTGGACGTCTTGGCCCTCGACGATTGCGATGGCGCGGTGAAGGAGCGGTTCTCCGCCGCGGTGCGCGATTTGCGGGACGCGGATTACGAGACGATGCTGACCTCCAACGAGGACGGCGAGCGCACCCGGATTTTGGTGCGGATAGAGGACGATTTGATTCGCGAGTTGGTCATCGTGACGACGGGCGACGATAACGCGCTGGTGCGTATCAAGGGGAAAATCAGCCCCGCGGACGTGGAGCGGGTTATCAACGAGCACGCGAACGAGGATAGTTGAGAGAGGCGAAGGCGATGGATGTTGAGGTTTTCAAGCGGCGTTTCCTTCCCTTTCACCCCAAGCTCTATCGGGTCGCTTACGCGCTGGTGGGCGACCGGGCGGATGCCGAGGACTTGTTGCAGGAGGCGTATGGCCGCTTGTGGGACAGGCGGGACGAGCTGGAGGACGTCCGGAACCCGGAGGCTTTCGCCGTGACGTTGCTCCGGAACCTTTGCCTGGATTTCCTGCGCTCGGCCGAGGTGAGCCGCCGGCAGGGGCGCGAGAGCCTGGAGGAGGTCTCGGGGGAGGCCGCTTCCTCACCGGAGAGGGAGCTGGAGGCGAGGGAGGAGGTCCGCTACGTGCGGGCCTTGATAGAGCGGTTGCCGGAGAAGCAACGACAGGTGCTCCGCTTACGCGGCGTGGAGGATTGCTCGTTCGAGGAGATCGAGCGGATAACGGGGCTGAGCGCCTCGAATGTACGGACATTGTTGTCCCGGGCACGGAAGTGGATTCGGGAGCGGTTAGAAAATAAATCAATCGGTTATGGACGATAAAAGAATAGATGAGTTGATAAATGAGGCCTTGCGGGAGGACATGGCTTTGCCCGACGGGCTTGCCGAGCGCTTGGAGCGGCGGCTCGATAGCCTCGCCTCGCGGGCGGAGGAAGAGGCAGGGGCGCCGCGGGTTTCCATCCGGGCGCGGGAAGGGCGCTCCCCGCGGCGGCGTTTCCTCTATGCCCTGAGCGGAGTGGCGGCGGCTTTGATAGGCGTCGTTTGTTACATAGGGATTGAGAGCGCTCGCCCGGCGAAGGCCGATACGTTCACCGACCCGCGCGAGGCGGCGCTGGTCGCCCAGGATGCCTTGGCGCTTTTGTCGCGAAACCTGAACAAGGGCTTGGAGCAGGCGCGGGAGGCGAACCGGGAAATCACGAGAATACAGGATATCGTAAATAAACATTTAAATGACTAATACAATGAGACTGAAATGCGTATGTACCATTTTGCTGCTTTGGTGCGCGAGCGTATGTTTCGCCCAGGGCAAGTTGTTCGATAAATACGCCGAGATGGATGGCGTCACCTCGGTGTACATCTCGAAGAAGATGTTCCAGATGATGCCGGCCATGGAGGAGGTCGGGCTGAACTTGGCGAATATGAAGGGGAAGATCGAGTCGTTGCAGATTCTCACCACGGAGAACGGGGATTTGCGGCGGAAGATGAGCGAGGACTTCCGTGCGCTCATCGGGAAAAAGCACGAGGAGTTGATGCGGGTGAAGGACGATGACACGCGGGCGAACTTCTACGTCCTGCAAGAGGGCGAGTTAATCAAGGAGCTGGTCATGCTCGCGGATACCGATTCCGATGAGTTCACCGTCATCCAGTTGCGGGGCAACTTCACCCTGAACGACATCCAGGAAATCACGAAGGAGGCGATGAACTAATAAATGACTTGACCCAGGCTCATCGCCGAGCGGCGTGCTAATACCAGATTGGGACAATTCCCTTCGAAGGAGATTTATGTTTCTTTCGAAGGGAATTTTAGTTTCTCTCGAAGGAAACTGGAGTTCCCTTCGGAGGAAATTGGCAGTTGACAATTAACGATTTATGATTTATGATTGCTGGGTGCATCCATTCCCCTCTGGAGAGGGGCTGGGGGTGTGTTAATCAATTGAGAATTGATAATTGACAATTATTGGTCCGTGAAACTTATAGGACGGTGAAACCGTCCCACTTTATGTAACCGCTGGTGGAGCGAAGCGACACCTGCGGGATGCGTACATCCCTTGCCGGAAGCGACCTCGGAGAGGTCGAACCTCTTATTTATATAAGGTACGCGCGTACCTTAATATATAGCATTTAGGCATCTGTGTTATTTAGATAGTAAAAAGCTGAGATTCAATGCGGTATATGCATAAACGAGAGGTACGTTTTAGTGCCATTTAAACCATCGTTTAAATGGTACGTTGCAAAGGTACGCGTTTCTTTTATACCTGCAACTCTTTCCGGGTATTTTTTTCACTACTTATTCGCTTTCTTATCAATGGGATAGGCTATCGTCAACGAAACCTACTTTTTCCAATTACGAACCATTTTAGCTAGCGAAACGCGCCCTAAAAAACGTGCCATTTAAACGATGGTTTAAGTGGCACTTAAATACCCTCGAAAAGGGGGATAACATAAAGAGCGATAGAGATTTATAAACACTTTTATTAATACTAAATTTATTGATTTATGAACAAAAAGTTTTCTACGCTTTTATGCGCTAGCTTGCTTTTATCCTCGGCGTTTGTTGCGAATGCCGCTGATATGAAAGTTGCTGTAGGTGTAAGCCTGAATAGAGCTAATGCGCATGCGGTGAAAGGTTTCACAACCCCTACTCCTGCGGGTGTGTACCAATTAACAGATGGAACAAAGGTTTTGGCGGTAGTGCCTGATGGAACTACGGGTGATTACAAGTATCAAATGGTAGATCCTTTGGCTTCAACTACTGATTTAAAATCCACTTTGTGGTGTGTGCAAATCACGGAAGCTGCAGATAGAGGCCAGGAGGTTATTTATGACTTTATAAATAAAGCGACTGGAGCACTCTTGGCTTTTAATGATGCTGGCTCATATAAAGTTGGTGATGCATTTGGTGGTTGGGCGTTCTCTCCAACATGGAAACTTAACGAAGACGGAACAGGCGTCGGATTACAAGAAGGGCAAATGCTTTATACGCATATGGAGACTGACTATGTGTTGGCATTGAAAGCTGCGACAAATGGCAATGTGACCGGCGTGAAAATTACTACGGAACAGGCCTTGAAAGAAAGAGAAGATGATACGAACGCTCAAGGATATCTTCGTTTGTCTATTTACGATGCGGGTACATATGTGTTGAGCGCAGCAGAAATTAATGCCTATCTGAAAGATAATAAGAATGTGCTTGCTTTCACTCCGGATTCTAAGGGCGCAGAAAATCCCCTTACTTCTACGGAGTTGATTGCTAAAGGGTTGTCTTATACGAATGATAATGCTGCGGAAAATAAGGATCAGAACTTTGTCTATATTACGTCTAAAGAGAATGAGGATTTGTTCTTAAAAGTGGATACTGCCGCAAATGGAACGGGTCAACAATTCTTAAAATTAGGCTGGACAGATATTACGGCAGAGGGTTCTACGGATGCATTGTCTAAAGGTTTAATTAAAGATCAACATAAGTTCTTATTCATATATAAACCTTCAGGTGATAGTTTGTTTATTCAAGTAAAAGAGGCTCGTTATAAAAATGAGAAAACTCCGGAAAAATATTGGAAAGATGCTACAGATATTCGTAAATATGGCGATGAATTCTTAGGTTTACCTGTTAGCCCGGAAGAGGATGCCACTTATATGAATGAGCAAGCTAGAGGCTTATTCGTGAAGTTGCAAGATTTTACAATTGCAGAGACTGTTGTTACAATCGGGGAGCGGCCTATTAATACACAGATTGGTTTTGGAGCTGGAAGTTGCTTTGCTACTTCTGATCGTACCTCTTTGGATAACGGTGTTTACGTGATTTATAACGAGAAGAAGCAAGTATTGGCTGCTCCGATTCATTTAAATGATGATGCGAATAATAATGAGGCTCAATGGGTTACATTGGATGCGCAAGATCCGAAAGATATGCCGGCTTACCAATGGGTAATTACAAAGACATTGGATGCTGAAGGAGCTGCCGCTACTTCTCCCGTGAAGATTGTGAACCGTGAGTTCCCCGTGTCGAAGTTGACTGCGAATGCCGTACAATTGAAATTGGATGAAGAGGGTAATATCGTTGTGAATACAGGTGTATTCAATACGTCTACTAATCGTATTGACTTGAGCAAAGTCACGTTCGAGAAACTTGATTCTGCGATTATCGCCGACAAGAAGTTGGGTTATCGTTACATCCCGACTGATTCGTTGATGGTGAACAAGTACGTGTTCAACTATTTGAACCCGCTGAATAACGGCCTTTGGATTGCTAATGGTGCGGAGGAGGATTCCGTAATTTACGTGAACGATGCTCGCGACCGTTACACCTTGGTTGAGGGTACTACTTTCGAATATGGTATTGATGTAGATGACGCTTTGCTGAAGAAGATCCCGAACTTGGCACAATTGGAGCGTACATATTCTGTGATGAATATGCCGGGTACGGAGAAGAACATGGTTTCTACTGACGACCACAGGTATTCAATGGGTGCTGCCAACTATGGAACGGTAGCGGTGGATTCCTTCTTCTTCAAGGAGAACAACCATTATAATGGTAAACATTATTATGCTATTATCGAGGCTTATGTTAAGAAGAGTGGTAATAATAAGATTACGGATACGCAAATTCAGGGTGTAGATGCAACTCATAAGGCCGGTGTAACGGATGATGGTATGAGCTTAGCAATCAAGGTTCAACTCCTGAACGAGACACGTACTTCCGCGTTCTCGGTAGAGCCGGATAACACGCCGCTGTATCGTCGCTTCAACAACGTGGCTTTGGGAGAGAGCGCTTCCGACGCTATCGATAGCTTGGTATTCGTTGAGAAATATCGCCATGAGTACTTGATGGACGAGATGAATCCGAGCTTCAAGGATGAGAACATCGCTTTCGCTGGTATCTGGAGCGAGGAGAAAGCCGAGGGTAAATTGGCATTCGTTGTCGATACCGCTTGGGTAAATCGCGGACAAGGTTATATCAAGCCGCAATACTTGATTTCTACGGCTCGCGCCGATCAAGACTTGACAATCGTAACGCATCCGTGTACGGAGTCGGGTCCGCACATCACTGCGGATGGAAAACCGACGGACGACCCGTATCAATGCGTACACGCTACTCATTCGAAGTTGGGCTTCGCTTACGGTAAGTATTTGGTAAGCTTCGCTGATTCCGTAATGGCTAATTCGAACGCTGACAATAACTTCAAGAAGCCGTATATGGATATCGACGGTGGTTACACCCGTGTAGGTTTCGTGAAGGCTATCCACGCTGGCGACAGCTTG
>CASEGC010000023.1 GCA_949287365.1 uncultured Parabacteroides sp. | reverse complement strand
TTTTATTAATCACTGAACTATTCCTCTGTATCATCCGATTCAACAACAGGGACATCCTGTTTCGTAAACGGGAGTCTTTTAACATCCCGTCAAACACTCTATGCGTTTCCATCGCGCAATATACACACTTTTTTCTTTCATCCATACAACCCTATGAGTTGAGTTGTGTATAAAGAGTAGCTCTCGACAGGGGGAGCGGGATACGCTCCCTTCCCCTGAGGAGAGGGGAAGGGTCGGGGATGGGGTCTGGAAAGGGTATCTGATACTCGTCCCAAAGGGTATTGAATACCCTTCTCCAAGAGTATTAGATACCCTTCGCGATACCCCATGTATGGGGTCTAAATGGCATCTATAAAAGGATAAAGGGGCGATAAAAAAGGGACCGGAATACGCTGTCCGGTCCCCTTTTTCTTGATACCCGATGACGCGGGTCGTTATTTGTTGTATTTGCTCCAATCCACGTTGTGCATGTCGCCGCTGGCGGCCAGCTCCTCGTGGAAGGCGAAGCAGCAACGCAGGTTCTGCGGCGTGTGCCCCTTGACGTCCATCGCCAGATACTCGTTCAGCAGCGGCTTGTAATCCGGATGCGCGCAGTTGTCGATGATGCAACGGGCGCGCTGGATGGGCGATTTGCCCCGCAGGTCGGCCACGCCATATTCCGTGATGATAATCTTGACGGAGTGCTCGCTGTGGTCGAGGTGCGACACCATCGGTACGAACGAGCTGATCTTGCCCTCTTTCGCCGTGGATGGCGTGGTGAAGATGGATAGCATCGCCGCGCGGGTGAAGTCGCCCGAGCCGCCGATACCGTTCATCATGCGTGTGCCGGATACGTGCGTGGAGTTGATGTTGCCGAAGATGTCCGCCTCCAACGCCGTGTTGATGGCTATCAAGCCAAGCCGGCGAGCCACCTCCGGGTTGTTGGATATCTCTTGCGGGCGAAGCAGTATCTTGTCCTTGAAGAAGTCGAGGTTAGCGTAAATCTCCCGAATCACCTCGTTGCTGACGGAGAGGGAGCACCCGCTGGCGAACTTCACGCGTCCCTCTTTCATCAGCTTGATAACCGCGTCCTGTATCACCTCCGTGTAGACGTTGAACGTCGGTATGGCCTCGTTCTCGCCCATGCAGCCCAGCACGGCGTTCGCCACGTTGCCCACGCCGCTTTGCAGGGGAACGAACTCCTTCGGCAAGCGGCCCGCCTTGATCTCTCCCACGAGGAAGTCCGCCACGTTCTTGCCGATGGCCATCGTCACCTCGTCCAGCGGGGTGAACTTGCCGCCCTCGTTCGGCTCGTCCGTCCTCACGACACCGACAATCTTCGCTGGGTCTACCTTCACGCAATCGCTACCGATACGGTCGGATGGCGTATAGATGGGAATCTCACGGCGATAAGGAGGGTCAGCCGGCTCGTAGATATCGTGCATACCGCGAATCTCTTTCGGATGGTGGCTATTCAGCTCCACGATAATCCGGTCGGCCATGCGGCAGATGGTAGGCAGGATACCGACACCGCACGTGGGGACGATTTCCCCATCCTCGGTCACGTCGGCCGCCTCCACGATGGCGACATCCACTTTCCCCAAGAACCCGTAGCGGAGGTCTTGCGCCAACTCGGACAGGTGCATGTCGAAGTATTGCGCCTGATGCGCGTTGATGGCGGCCCGCAGGTCCTTGTTGGATTGATACGGCGTGCGGAACTTGATCGCGTTGGCGCGCGCCAACTCTCCGTCCAGTTTGTCACCCGTGGAAGCACCCGTGAACATACCTATTTGGAAAGGATTTCCTTTGGCGTGCTCTTCCTGGGCTTTCCGTGCGATGGCGCCGGGAACGACCTTCGGGCATCCCGCCGGCGTGAAACCACTGAACCCTACATTGTCGTCGTGATGTACGTACGATGCGGCCTCTTCAGCCGTGATGAATTTTAGTGCCATGATAATATAGTTTTATGTTTTTAGTAAATAGTTGATTTAATATTTTCTGTTGAGAATCTCCGCATAGATGACCGCCTTCCTTAATTCTTCCGGGTCGTTGAACGTTACCTCGACTGTCGGGGCGGGTTCTGCCATGGGTGGAACCACGACCTTGTACGGGCGGGTCAAGGCTTGTTCCAGCGTGTCTTTCTCCGTGGCGAGATAAGGCGATGGTGGCGAAGATACTTCCGGTGGCGTAGGCGGCGCTTGAGGAACTTTCTCTTGCCGCGTAGGGGTCTTGGATATCGGTTTGGGAGGTTCCGGTTCCCGCATCTCCTCCAATATCTCCCAGAATCCCTTCTCTTGTGTGGGGCGTTCGTCATCGGGCATGATTTCCCTGTCGGGTTGCCCCAATACTTCCGGACGGTTCTTTTTCTTCTTGGAACTGAATAGACCGCTTATCGCGGCGATAATCAGGAAAACTATGTATAGCCAATCTCCTACGTTATCCATAAACTTTGATTACTTTTGCACCTCAAAAATAGTAATAATATGAGAAATAGCGTATATGAAGCGAATCAAATCTTGAAAGAGAGGATTATAAAAGCGATAAGGGGGAACTTCACAGCCCCCCCTTATCCAATTTAACCAAAACCTTAACTATGAAAAAATTTACGTTTTTCGAATGCAAATATAGAGATGGATTTTGAACTGGCAAAGCATTTCGAGGATTATTTTTATAGAAAGCGTATATTTAACTTTTATTTATAATCGTATGGAGAATCAAGAAAAGGGAGCGGACTTAAAATCCGCTATCCAAACAGCTGATAAAAAGCTGTTTATCGAGACGTATGGCTGCCAGATGAACGTGGCGGATAGTGAGGTGGTCGCCTCCATCATGAAGATGGATGGTTATGAGATGACGGAACGTATTGAAGAGGCGGACGCCATTTTCGTGAATACTTGTTCCGTTCGCGATAACGCGGAGCAGAAGATTTACGGGCGACTCCAATATTTCCAGTCGCTGAAGCGGAAAAAGCGTTCGTTGATTATCGGCGTGCTGGGCTGCATGGCCGAGCGGGTGAAGGATGAGTTGATTAATGTCCATCACGCCGATTTGGTGGTGGGGCCGGACGCTTATCTGGATTTGCCCAATCTGGTAGGCGCGGTGGAACGGGGAGAGAAGGCCATCAACGTGGAGCTTTCTACTCAAGAGACGTATAAGGATGTCATTCCCCTGAAATTGCCGGGTGTCCATATTTCCGGTTTCGTGTCCATCATGCGCGGTTGCAATAACTTCTGTACCTATTGTATCGTGCCCTATACGAGAGGGCGCGAGCGCAGCCGGGATATCGAAAGCGTCTTGAACGAGATTCGGGATATGCGGGCGAAAGGTTTCAAGGAGGTGACCTTGTTGGGGCAGAACGTGAATTCGTACGCCTTCGAGGACAAGGGAGAGACGGTTACGTTCCCCCGTTTGTTGGAGCGGGTGGCGGAGGCGGCGCCGGAGATGCGGATTCGTTTCACGACCTCCCACCCGAAGGATATGAGCGATGAGACCTTGCGTGTAATCGCCGCTCACGCGAATATCTGCAGGTACATCCATCTGCCCGCCCAATCCGGAAGCGACCGCATACTGAAGATAATGAACCGGAAATATACGAGAGAATGGTATTTGGAGCGGATAGCGGCCATTCGGCGTATCATTCCGGATTGCGGCATATCGACCGACCTTTTCTGTGGTTTCCATTCGGAGACGGAGGAGGACTATCAAGCGACCCTTTCCTTGATGCGCGAGGTGGGCTATGATAGCGCTTTCTTGTTCAAGTATTCCGAACGCCCGGGCACGTACGCGGCCAAGCATCTGGAGGATGACGTGCCGGAAGAGGAGAAGGTACGTCGGTTGCAAGGCATGATCGACCTGCAAAACCAACTCTCGGCGGAAAGTAACCGGCGGGATATCGGCAAGGAGTTCGAGGTCTTGGTCGAGGGGTTCTCGAAGCGTTCCCGCGAGCGATTGTTCGGTCGGACGAGCCAAAACAAGGTGGTTATCTTCGACAAGAGGAATTACCGCGTCGGCCAATTCATCAAGGTGAGAATCACTGGTTCCTCTTCCGCCACCCTCTTCGGCGAACCGGTGGAGGAGTGAGAGGATAGAAAATCTCGCTTCCCTCGGTAGAAAATTTTGACGGCTTGGCGGAAAAAGCGGGAATATCATGGGAAAAAGTCTATCTTTAGCCTAAAGATATGTATCTTCAGCTTAAAGACGCGTATCTTTAGGTTAAAGATATGTATCTTCAGCCTAAAGATAGAGAATGGATTGGCGTGTCGGGAGGTTTTTCCTATGGTATCGGGGAGTTTTTCCCGCCTCTTCGCCCTTTTCTTGTGGTTAAATATCCTGAAACTCTTTTCGCTTACCTGTTTTATTCGTTCTTTTGCGGAAAAATTGGGGATTATGTGCCTTTTTTTCACATCTCCTTGGTTTATCCAATAATTAATTAAGTGAGCGTCTGATGGCTGAAAATAGAAAAGTGAGCTCGGTGTCTTTCTTTAATTCCCGCCTTACGTCCGTGATTAGCATCGCTTTGGTGCTATTTTTATTGGGACTTATACTTTTAATCGGCATGTTGGGGAACAAGCTCTCCGTTTACGTGAAAGAGAATATCTCTTTTTCTATCGTGCTGAAAGAGAATCAGTCGGACGCGGAGGTAAGGAAGATGCAGAAGAGCCTGGACGCGCTTCCTTTCATAAAATCGACCGAATATATTTCGAAAGAGCGGGCCGCCAAGGAATTGGAGGAGGAGCTGGGCGAGAATCCGGAGACTTTCCTCGGGTTCAATCCGTTGCAGGCTTCAATAGAGGTGAGGTTGCGCTCCGAGTACGCCAATCCGGACAGTCTTCCGGTGGTGGAGAAGCGAATCAAGGGATATGCGTCGGTGTCGGAGTTGCTTTACCGGAAAGACATGATGGAGATGGTGCATGATAATATGAGGCGTATCGGATTGATTTTGCTCTCGCTGGCGGTCGTGCTGATGGCCATCTCGTTCGTGCTGATAGGCAACACGATTCGTCTTTTGATTTATTCCAAACGTTTCCTGATTCATACGATGAAGCTGGTGGGGGCCACTCCCGGTTTTATACGTGGCCCTTTCGTGCGTTATAACTTGGTGAGTGGCATTTTCGCGTCGATTTTGGCAATATTGATGTTGACCGGTACGTTATATTATTTGCAGCGGGAGTTGGGTGGTTTCATCCAGATACTGGATTTGCGCGTGGTGCTGCTGGTCTACGGCGCCGTATTCGTTTTGGGGATACTTTTATCCGTGTTCGCCACGATTTTCGCCGTGAATAAATATTTGCGGATGGGGGCGGATAGGTTATATTATATTTAATGAGAAAATAGTGAGAAAGATGGCTAAAAGAGATTTCGCTTTCGGAAAAGAGAATTTCGTGTTAATTGCCGCCGCGGTGGTTTGTATCGTGTTAGGCTTCATATTGATGAGCGGTGGAGGTTCCGGTGATAATACGTTTAATCCCGAGATATTCAGCGCCCGTCGTATCGTGGTGGCTCCTGTTGTCACGATGATAGGTTTCGTGATGATGATTTTTGGAATCTTGAGGAATAGCAAGGAGAAAGAGGCGGCAAGATGAGCACGATCGATGTTATCGTTATCGCTATCGTAGAGGGGTTGACGGAGTTCTTGCCGGTCTCTTCCACGGGGCACATGATTATCACCCAGAATTTGTTAGGGGTGGAGAGCACGCCTTTCGTGAAGGCGTTTACCGTGATAATCCAGTTCGGCGCGATACTTTCCGTGGTGTGCTTGTATTGGAAGCGTTTCTTCCACTTGAACGCGGGGAAGGTGACCGATTTGAGAAGCTTTATCCACAAGTTCGATTTTTACTGGAAGTTATTGGTCGCCTTTTTGCCCGCTGCGGTTATCGGTTTTCTGTTTAGCGATGAGATAGACGCTTTGTTGGAGAACGTTTGGGTCGTGGCTGTCATGTTGGTGCTGGGCGGTATATTCATGTTGTTCGTGGATAAGTTGTTTAACAAGCCGGACTCTTCGCGGGAAATCACGGAGAAGAAGGCGTTGGCTATCGGCTTTTTCCAATGTATCGCGATGATTCCGGGAGTCTCCCGTTCGATGGCGACCATCGTGGGAGGCATGGCGCAACATTTGTCCCGTAAGACGGCGGCCGAGTTCTCTTTCTTCTTGGCCGTGCCGACCATGTTCGCCGCTACATCCTATAAGATGTTGGATTTGTTTTTGCGGCCGGACGGCATGGCGGTACTGAGTGAGAACGTGGGCGCGTTGGTGATTGGCAACGTGGTGGCTTTCGTGGTGGCTTTGTTGGCCATCAAGTTCTTTATCGGTTTTGTCACGAAGTATGGATTCAAGGCGTTCGGTTATTACCGGATTCTCGTGGGAGGGATAATTTTGATCATGATGTTGTTAGGTTATAACTTGCGGATAGTTTGATGGATTTTATCGCTGGAGAGGTTTTGTATTTTAATAAACCATTGAGATGGACCTCTTTTGACTTGGTCAATAAGTTTCGTTATAAGTTGTGCCGTAAACTGAAGGTGAAAAAAATCAAGGTCGGGCATGCGGGGACTTTGGACCCTTTGGCCACGGGCGTGATGATCGTGTGTACGGGGAAGGCGACAAAGCGAATCGAAGAGTTCCAATACCAGACGAAGGAGTATGTCGCCACGTTGAAGTTGGGAGAAACGACCCCTTCTTTCGATTTGGAGAAGGAGGTCGATGCCGTTTATCCGACGGCGCATATTACCCGGGAGCTGGTGGAGAAGGTCTTGAAAGGGTTCGTGGGCACGATTCAACAGGCCCCGCCGGTGTTCTCCGCCTGTAAGGTAGAGGGGAAACGGGCTTATGAACTGGCCCGTCAAGGAGAGACGGTCGAGTTGAAGCCCAAGACGTTGGTGATTGATGAATTGGAGTTGTTGTCGTGCGATTTGCCCGTCATCCGGATTCGGGTGGTATGTAGCAAAGGCACTTATATCCGCGCGTTGGCGCGCGATATCGGGAAGGCGTTGGATTCGGGAGCGCATTTGATTGGCTTGGAGCGAACCCGCGTGGGTAATGTCACGTTGGATATGTGCATGTCTCCGGAGGAGATCGATGATTTCCTGGAAAAACAGGTTGTGGTAAAAGTAGAAGAAAATAAATAGAAGTAGAGTGTTATGAAGCTTTCGAAGTTCAAATTTAACTTGCCGCCGGAGTTAATCGCTTTACATCCGGCAAAAAATAGAGATGAGTCGAGATTGATGGTAGTTCATCGCGATACGGGCGAGATTGAGCACCGGATATTCAAGGAGATTTTGGACTATTATGGAAAGGGCGACGTATTTATCTTCAATAATACGAGGGTTTTCCCCGCCCGATTGTATGGCAATAAGGAAAAGACGGGCGCGCGTATCGAGGTCTTCTTGTTGCGCGAGCTGAACGAGGATTTGCGTTTGTGGGATGTGCTGGTCGATCCCGCGCGGAAAATCCGTATCGGCAATAAGTTGTATTTCGGCGAGGATGATTCCATGGTCGCCGAGGTGATAGATAATACGACCTCGCGCGGCCGTACGCTCCGTTTCTTGTATGATGGGAATCACGACGAGTTCAAGAAGGCTTTGTACGCTTTGGGCGAGACTCCTCTGCCTAAATACATAGACCGTCCCGTTGAGCCGGAGGACGAGGAGCGGTATCAGAATATTTTCGCCACGGAAGAGGGTGCCGTGGTCGCTCCGGCGGCCGGCTTGCATTTCAGCCGCGAGTTGATGAAGCGTTTGGAGATCAAGGATTGCCTGTTCGCTTTCTTGACGTTGCATTCCGGTTTGGGTAATTTCCGGGAGATTGACGTGGAGGACTTGACGAAGCATAAGATGGACTCCGAGCAGATGTTCGTGAACGCGGATGTCGTGGAAGCCGTGAATAAGGCCAAGGACGAGGGGCATCAGATTTGCGCCGTGGGAACTTCCGTGATGCGCGCCATCGAGACGGCCGTGAGTACCGATGGCCATCTGAAGGAGTTTGAGGGGTGGACCAACAAGGGTATCTTCCCGCCGTATGATTTCAGCGTGGCTACCAGCATGGTGACGAACTTTCACCTCCCGTTGTCTACCCTGCTGATGATGACGGCCTCTTTCGGTGGCTACGAGTTAATCATGGACGCTTATGAGACCGCCTTGAAAGAGAAATATCGTTTCGGAGCTTATGGCGACGCGATGTTAATCCTTTAATTGGCTTTCATGGCGACGGCATATTTAGGGTTAGGGGCAAATATCGGTGATAGGCGGAGGAATTTGGTGGCCGCCGCCGCGTCGCTGGCGGAAAGGGTGGGAGACGTTCTCGCCCTTTCGTCTATCTATGAGACGGAGCCGTGGGGATTCGAGTCGGAGAACCGCTTCCTGAACGCCGTGATTGTCTTGAGGACGGGATTGTCTCCTTTTGATTTGTTGGATGCCACTCGACTGATAGAGATAGAGATGGGGCGTATCGAGAAAAGCGACGGGACATATCAGGACCGTGTGATAGACATCGACCTCCTGATGGTGGACGACCGAATCATACGGACGCGACGTTTGACGCTTCCGCATCCGTTGATGCATGAGCGTCTGTTCGTCATGGAGCCTTTGGCGGAGGTCGCCCCGGAGGTCAGGCATCCGTTGACGGGCAGGACGATGCGGGAGATTCTGGAGGATTTGCGAGAGAATAAGTAATAATGTTGGTATATGGACAAGAAGGAGATCAACAAGGCGATGACGCATGGCATCGTTTTCAAGAAGGCGAAAGAGGAGACGGACGGCGGCGGGAAGCCGCGTTTCTCCGATTTCCTGCGGGGTACGCATGGCTCGGGCTCCGCGAAGTGGAAGGCGGGTTTCAAGTACAAGAAGGCCTTGCGGAACATGCGGAAGAAGAAATGAAGACAAGCCCCGATGCCGTACTCGCGACATCGGGGCTTGCCGTACCTACGACACTCCGGCATGTCGTACATGCTACATCCCGGCATGTCGTACCTGCTACATCCCGGCATGTCGTACCTGTCACCTAATGAATGTTAACGGGATTCTTCTCATCTGTAATCCATAATCCATAAATCGTAAATAAATTCGCCTTTTCTTGCGTGTTTTGCGGATTATCTTGTATCTTCGCGGGCGAATGAATTGACGTGGATAGATTTGTATTGCTTGCAACCACGGGAAAAAATGCTAAAAACATGTTCTTTTCGTAGCCGTCCGGCGAGAAAATCATTTCCAATACGCAATTCAGCGAGTTTAGATAATCATTAATGGAGATTCAAGAAAGATGAGTTATTTATTTACCTCTGAATCGGTGTCCGAGGGGCACCCCGACAAGGTGGCCGACCAGATTTCGGACGCTTTGCTGGACGAGTTCTTGGCGTATGACAAGAACTCGAAAGTGGCTTGCGAGACACTTGTCACTACCGGACAGGTCGTCTTGGCGGGCGAAGTGAAGTCGCGCGCTTACGTGGACGTGCAGGAAGTGGCGCGTGGCGTCATCCGGAAAATCGGTTATACGAAAAGCGAGTATCAGTTCGAGGCGGAGTCGTGTGGCGTGTTCTCCGCGATCCATGAGCAGAGCGGCGACATCAACCGGGGCGTGGAGCGCGAGAATCCTTATGACCAAGGTGCGGGCGACCAAGGGATGATGTTCGGCTACGCCACGAACGAGACCGGGAATTATATGCCTTTGGCGTTGGATTTGTCGCACGCCTTGTTGCGGGAATTGGCGAGAATCCGGAAAGAGGAGCCGGATTTGATGCCCTATCTGCGTCCCGACGCGAAGAGCCAAGTGACCATCGAGTACGATGATAACGGGAAGCCGTTGCGTATCGATACGATTGTCGTCTCTACGCAGCACGACGAGTTTATCGGTCCGAAAGGAATATCGCAAGAGGAGGCTGACCTGGCGATGCAGAAACGGATAGCCGCGGACGTGCGGAACATCTTGATTCCGCGGGTAAAGGCGCGATATCCGGAGCGTGTGCGGAATCTGTTTGATGAGCATATTACCTATCACGTGAACCCGACCGGGAAGTTCGTGATTGGAGGGCCGCATGGCGATACGGGCGTGACCGGCCGTAAGATTATCGTGGACACTTACGGAGGCAAGGGCGCGCATGGCGGTGGCGCTTTCTCGGGGAAAGACCCTTCGAAGGTAGACCGTTCGGCGGCGTATGCCGCTCGCCATATCGCCAAGAACATGGTAGCCGCGGGCGTGGCGGACGAGATGCTGGTCCAAGTCTCTTACGCCATCGGGGTGGCGAGGCCGGTGAATATCTTCGTGAATACCTACGGCCGCTCGAACGTGAGCCTGACGGACGGCGAGATAGCCGCCAAGATTTGGGAGCTGTTCGACATGCGTCCGAAGGCGATTGAGGAGCGCCTGAAGTTGCGTAATCCGATTTATCTGGAGACCGCCTCTTATGGGCACATGGGCCGCGAGCCCCAGATCGTCACGAAAGTCTTCTCCTCTCGCTATCTGCCGGAACCGGTCGTATGCGAGGTGGAATTGTTTACGTGGGAGAAATTGGATTACGTGGATAAAATCAAGGAGGCGTTTGGCCTGTAAGATTAAACCTGAAGATTAAAATAGAGAGGAGGCCGTGTCAGAATCCCCTGGCGCGGCCTCGCTATCTTTTGGGGCGTATAAAAACAGGGGAGGTGCGCCGATTCATATATTTTTCCTATATTTGTTCGCTTAAACGGAGCGGGCAAAAAGAAAATGGATGAGGAACGGATATATTTGGAGCGATTGCGGAAAGGTTCATACCGGGCTTTCACGAGATTGTATGAGATATACGCCTCACGTTTGTACGCGTTCGCCTCGCGCTTGACACGTTCCGAGGCGCTTGCCCAAGATGTCGTGCAAGAGACATTTATCAAGGTGTGGATGCGCAGGGCATCGATTGACTTGGAGATGTCCTTTGGTTCGTTCCTGTTTACGATGGCGAAGAACCAGTTGCTTAACGAGTTCAGGAAACAGGCGAACGGCCCGTTGTTCCTTGAGGACGTGGTGATTGATGAATCGGAGGAGAGTGAAGAGGCGTCCATCGAGCGCAAATTGTCTTTCGACGAGTTTAACCACCATTTGGAAGTCGCCAAGCGAAAGTTGACACCTCGCCAGCGGGAATTGTTCGAGTTAAACAAAGAGCAGGGGCTCTCCGTCGCGGAGATAGCCGCCCAAACCTCCATATCGGAACAATCGATACGAAACCAAATATCGCAAGCCCTCTCGGTGCTGCGGAAGGAATTGGGGAAATATGCTTTGCTTTTCTCTCTCTTTTTCATGGGATGAGCATAAATGCCCATATGTTTTATAACATGTGGAAATATATGTTATAAAATCCTCTTTCGTGTGTATACCTTGTAAAACGAGGATATGACACGAGACGCGGACATATATGATTTGCTTTCCAAATGGATGGACCGTACGATAACCGTAAGGGAATCGGAGGCGCTGCGTTCCCGGCTTCGCTTGATGACGGATGAGGAGCTGGCGTTTTTCCTGTCACTCTTGTGGGAGGAGAAAGGACGGGAGAAAGCGATGGCGAATGAGGATACTTTGCGTTTGATGTTGTCTGAGATTCGAAGAAAGACCCGGAAAGAGCGTATCGTGACGATGTGCCGTGGGTGGGCTCGTGCCGCGGCTGTCCTATTGATACCGTTACTTTCCGCCTTATCCTTCTATCTGTATTTTAATCCGGTACAGGATGAGCGTGTCGGGATGGGTGATTTGGTGGTACGTGCGGAGAAAGGGGAACGGTCGGGGATAACTTTGCCCGATGGGACAAAGGTAAAATTGAACGCGGAATCGAGTCTGAGCTATGCCCCTGATTTTGGAGAGGATATTCGGCAAGTGAATCTGAAGGGAGAGGCCTATTTCGAGGTGGAGCGGGATGAGAGCAGGCCGTTCGTGGTCCGTACGGGATATTTGGACGTGGAAGTGCTGGGCACTTGCTTCAATGTCTATTCGTATGAGGAGGAGGACGTGATGGAGATGACTTTGATATCGGGGCGGATTAAGATTCGGAGACATGCCGTACCTTCGGATGAGATTTATTTGAGTCCGAACGAGAAAGCCTTGTTCGACAAACGTTCGGGGCTCTTGACTGTGGAGAAGACGGATAATCGCTTCGAGACGGCTTGGCTGAGAGGTGATTTGGTGTTCCGGTCGGCCAGGTTGCTCGATGTACTCGCTAAGATAGAGCGTAAATATGGAATGAATATCCATTTAGGTGATTCTTCTATCGCCGATGATTTGTTTACGGGTAATTTTGATGGTGAGTATGTGGTGGACGCGATGGAACTATTGAGGCGACATTATGGATTCACGTATGAGATGCAGGGCGATGATATTTATATAATGCCATGATTAGAGTGTTAAAGATAAGAATGTACAACCTTAAATTGCGATTTTATGCGACAAGATACCTCATAAAAACAAAGAAAGGAACCGAAAAAGGGTCGAGATTTTCCGGTTCCTAAGTCAATACTTCATTTATTGATGGCCGGCAAGCCATAAAACGAATTGTATTAACTAAATAATCAAAGTATGTTCAAAAATAGAAAAATCAATGTAGCTAATGTAATATTTTTAGCTCTATTCCTGTTTTTTAATCCAATTTTGGTATTCGCTCAAACAGGAAATGTCTCCCTTTCTTTGAGAGATGCGACCTTAAAGCAGTTCTTCTCTGCGGTGGAGCGGCAGACGGATTATACGTTCTCTTATCGGGACATGATTCTGGCGGGAAAGAAGAGCGTGACGATAAACGTGACGGACCAACCGTTGAAACAAGTATTGAATGAGGTCCTGCTATCGAGAGGGTTACGCTACACGGTGAGCGGACGTTCGATAGCCGTGACCGTAGGCGGCACGAACGATGCGAGGAAAAGGATATCGGGTACGGTCTTGGACGATAACGGAGAGCCAATTATCGGAGCGAACGTGGTGGAAAAAGGAACCACGAACGGAACCATTACCGATTTGGACGGGAAGTTCTCGTTGGAGGTATCGAATGACGCAATTTTGCAAGTATCCTATATCGGATATACGGACCTGAATCTTCCGGTCGGTGAGTCATCCACGTTGAATATTTCCATGAGAGAGGATACGCAAGCCTTGGACGAAGTCGTGGTGGTAGGTTATGGCGTGCAGAAGAAAATGAATTTGACCGGCGCGATTTCCTCTATCAAATCCAATGAGATAACTAAAACGACTCATGCCAGTTTGGCGCAAAGCTTACAAGGAAAAGTCGCTGGATTTCAAGTGCGGCAACAAGCTGGAGAGCCGGGAGATTATAGCTCAGACATTAACATCCGTGGCTTTGGTACGCCGCTTTATGTTATCGATGGTATTGTCCGGGATGGCAATAGCGAATTCAATAAACTGAATCCGAATGATATAGAAAGTATCTCCATATTGAAAGACGCTTCAGCCGCTATCTATGGCTTGAACGCCGCCAATGGAGTAGTGCTTGTCACCACCAAAAAAGGTACGGATGGAAAACCTCGGTTTAGTTATAATGGTGTAGTGGGTTGGCAAATGCCTACCGACATACCGGAAATGGCGAGCGCGTCCCAATATGTGGATTTGGTTAATGACGCGAATATCAACGCCGGTGGACAACCTTACTATTCTCAAGAGGAATTAGCGAAATGGCATGCCGGAGTTCCTGGCTATGAGGGTACGAATTGGTATGATGAGGTAATCAAGAAAGCGGCTTTTTCGCAAACACATGATTTCTCGGTTCGAGGAGGAAGCGATAGGGTCAAGTATTTTGTCAGCTTTAGTTATTTAGGAGAGGAAGGCTTGTTGAAAAGCGATGAGTTGAATTATGATAAATACACGGTTCGGAGTAATTTGACCGCTAACTTGAATAAATATCTGACCGCGGATATCATGTTAAGCGGACGGTATGACAAGCGAGAATCACCGGGTGAGAATTTCTTTTGGATTTTCAGGGGTACCCGTGTGAATTTACCTACGGAAACTCCTTATGCGAATAATAACCCGAATTATTTGAATCAAACTTCTTTCGCGGATGCCAATCCAGTCGCGATGTCTCATAAAGATATAGCGGGCTATACGCAAGACGTGAATAAGTTTTTCCAATCTTCGGCGACCTTGACCTATACGGCTCCATTTTTACCAGGATTACGTTTGAAAGGAACGATCGCTTATGATAGTAACGACTGGATGCAAAAGAAATTGCATAAAGCGTATGATGTTTATCGATATGATGCGACGCAAGATTCCTATACAAGTAGCCGGATTGGAAATCCTTCTACTATCGCTAATTCGTATCAAGACAACAATAGGTTGGTATTCCAGGCGCAAGCCGATTACTCACGTACATTCAACGAAGATCATCATGTCGGAGCGACACTCGTTTTCGAGCAGGGAAAGACTTGGTACAGAGAAAGCTCTTTGCAACGTGAATACGATTTCTATACCAATGACCAGATTAATCAAGCGGGGTTGAACAATCAAACGACAAGCGGTAATGAGACGGAATCCGCGAGTATGTCATATATCGGTCGTTTCAATTACAATTATAAAGAAAGATATCTGATTGAATATGCTTTTCGGTATGATGGCTCTTATAGGTATGCGCCTGACCATCGTTGGGGATTCTTCCCTGTCGTATCTGGAGCGTGGAGAATCTCGGAAGAGCCTTTCTTGAAAGATAGATTCTCTTTTTTGGATAATTTGAAGATCAGAGGTTCTTATGGTTTGGTAGGAGAGAACGCCGGAAATCCGTTCCAATATATACCTGGATTTAGCACGACCGGAGGAGGAGGTTACGAGTTCATAAATGGGCAGTATACTACAGGTGCTTCCTCGCCTGCGATCGTAAACACGAATCTGACTTGGTTTAAATCCAATATTAAAGACGTTGGAATTGATGTCGGTTTGTTTGGGAATAGATTGAATCTAGAATTTGATTTATATCAAAGAGACAGGAAAGGATTGTTGGCTCAAAGGAACCTGTCATTGCCTAACACGTTTGGAGGAAGTTTACCCGAAGAAAATTTGAACAGCGACCGTGTACGTGGATTTGATTTTGCCGTGAGCCATAACAATCAAATTGGAGAGCTTTCTTATGGTATCAGCGTGAACCTCAATTTCGCGAGAACCATGAACATGTATGTAGAGCGGGCCGAATACAGAAGTAGTAACGATCGCTGGAGAAACGGAAACACGGAAAGATGGAATGATGTATTATGGGGGTACAATGTCATCGGCCAGTTCCAAAATCAGGAAGACATTTATAACGCTCCGATTCAAAATGGCAACTTAGGAAATACGAAAGAGCTTCCGGGTGATTTCCAATATGAAGATGCGAACGGTGATGGCATTATCGATGGAAAGGACCAACTGCCGTTGTTCTGGAGTGGGAATCCTAAACTTTATTATGGCATCAACATTAATTTGGCGTGGAGAGGTTTTGATTTTAATATGCTTCTTCAAGGTTCGGGGAAATACACGGTACGTTTCCAAGAAGTGTACAGCCAAATGCTTTGGTCGAACGCGAATACACCTGCCTATTTCTATGATCGTTGGCACAAGGCCGATCCCTATGATCCAAATAGTGAATGGATTCCGGGAAAATGGCCGGCTACGAGGTATTCGGTGAATGTGGGCGCCTTATATAGCGAGAGTGGCGTATGGCGTAGAGACGCATCTTATCTCCGTTTGAAAAATATAGAGATCGGATATACGCTACCTAAGAAATTGGTACAAAAATATTGGTTGGAGAATGTCCGTATCTATGCGAACGCTTATAATCTGTTGACCTTCGCGGATTCTTTCGTGAAGCCGTTCGATCCAGAGAAGATAGAGGGTTCGTTTAGCGCGGGATTGGGATATCCTCTGACAAGGAGTTTTAATGTAGGTGTGAATGTTTCATTTTAAACAGTTGGAAGAATATGAAAAAACATTATGCGATATTATTTATCTTGCTTTCCTCTATAGGTTTTTCTTGTTCGGATTACCTGGATTTGCAACCCAAAGATAAGATTACGGAAGAGATATTATTCTCTGATCCTGAAGGCGTGAAGTTATATATGGCGAATTTGTATTATCAACTTCCTATAGAGGATTTTAACTATTCGCCTACGAACGGTTTTTACAATACTGATGACGCGGGTAATGGAGGAAGAATTTCTCCGATGTTCACTGATGAGGCGGGTCATTCCGAGTGGGGCATTTCCTTGGACGAGGGTGTCTATGATTGGTGGGAGGCTGGTTATAAGTTGAACCGAGATGTAAATATCATGATGGACGCTATTCCCGATTTGAATATTTCAGAGGAAGAGAAATTGCAGATGCAAGGAGAGGGTTCTTTTATCCGCGCTTATCTGTATTATAATTTGGTTAAACGATATGGTGGAGTTTGTATCATACCAGAGACTCAGGAATATGAAAATGGCGATATCGAGAGTTTAAAGGTTCCGAGAAGCACGGAGAAAGAGAGTTGGGATTTCGTGTTGTCGGAATGCGATAAGGCGATTCAATATCTGCCTGAGACATGGGGAGGAGAACGAAGAGCCACTAAATGGGCGGCTTACGCATTGAAATCGAGAGTCGCTTTACATGCCGCCTCAATCGCGAAATATTGGGATCGTGCCCCATTGTCTGGCGAAGCGGTCGATTTAGGGCTCGTGGGAATGGACGCCAGTATGGCGGAGCATTATTATCAAGAATGTATCGAGGCTTCCGAGGCATTGATAAATTCAGGAGCGTTCTCTTTGTATCAACCAAGTCCTGCCACACCGGAAGAGGCGGCCGAAAATATTCAAGCGATGTTCCAGGATCCGAATGTCGCCCTCTGCGAAGCGATTTTCATCAAAGGCTATGTAAGGCCAGGCGAGGCTACTACGGCACATAATTACGATATTTGGTACCAGCCTAATCAAACAGCGAACGGATGGCCGCATCCGGGGCGGTTGAACCCGACATTGGACCTTATCGATTGTTATGAGGAATATGATAAGCCGGGAGTGTACTCTCCGATAGTTACGACTGAAGATGGAGATATCAGTGATGTGAATGGTTTCTCTCCAAGCGTGAATTATAGGCACTTTGATTCACCGGAAGATATTTTCAAGGGTAGAGACGCTCGTTTTTTCGCTTCGATTATTTATCCGAATTGTATGTGGAAAAATACGAAAATCATCATTCAGGGTGGTTTGATAAAACCTGATGGCACGGCGTTACTTGAAACTTTCGACCAATGTGAGCATAATGGCACCACTTATTATACGTATGGTAGTAGTAGCAGTTTGACTCATTCCGGATTCGATACTTATGGGGGTAACATGACTCGGACAGGCTTTCTCATGAAGAAATTCTTGCAAGAGGATGTTACCGTCCCCGCTACATGGAACCAGTCTACGTCAGATTTTATGGATATGCGTTACGCGGAAGTTTTATTGAATTACGCGGAAGCGGTCGTTGAAAGTGGTTATACGGCAAATGGCGCGGTAGATAAAGCGACAAGAGCGATTAACGACATCCGACGCAGAGCCGGTTGGACGGTGGATATTCCTCTAACCTTAGAGAATGTCCTTAGGGAACGAAGGGTTGAGTTGGCGTTTGAGAACAAGCGTTATTGGGATTTAGTCAGGAGAAGGGAATTCCATGAGGAGTTCTTGAATCGAAGACGGCTTTCCTTGATGCCTATCTTGGATTTGAGAGGAGAGAAACCTCAATACATCTTTGTCCGGATAAATACACCTCGTGACAACCCGATGACATTCCAACAGAAATGTTATTACCGGTCGATTCCGGGAATTTCCACAACGGGTGTCGTTCAAAATCCGCAATATTAATCATAATAACATAAACGAATCATGAGAAAATATTTTTGTTATATTAGTTTGATTGTATTATCTCTATTGAATTATTCTTGCGAATTAGATAATTATGAGGCTCCTAACGCTTCCATACATGGGGTTATATACGATAGCGAGACGAACGAGCCTATTTTGCAAGACATTTATCTGGGTTCCCAAATCGAATATATCGAGCATGGCTTCGATAATCCGGAGATTCAATATATGATATTCAAGTGCGATGGTTCTTATCGGAACGACTTGATGTTCGCCAACACTTATACGATACAGCCGGTTCGTGGCAACTTCGTGTCGCTTGAGGCGCAAGAGGTAAAAGTGGAAGGCGATACACAATTGGATTTTTATGCGTTGCCTTATATCCGGATAAAAAACGCGGAGATAAAAAGGGAACAGAATAATATCGTGGCGACATTCAATATGCAGACTACGTTGGATAGTAATGTTTCGAAGATCGCGTTGTTCGTTCACGTGGAACCTCACTTAGGCGCGAATTTGTATCAAGTGGCCACTATTTTGGATTTGAATCAAAAAGCGGATGAGAACCAGTTGTATACGGTTACTCTGAATTTGGATGATTATTGGAGTACCTTAAAAGTCGGACAAAGTTATTATTTCAGGGTGGGCGCTTTGATTGACGCGCCCGAAGCGAAATACAATTACGCTCCAATGGTACGGTTAACACTTTAATACGTAATAATGTCATGAGAAATATTTTGAAATATATGGTATCTTGCGTGGTCGCGTTCTCATTGGTCCAATGTGAAGCGAGCGAGAATGGGGATGGAGAGGAAACTCTCCATCCGCAATCGGGCGAGACATATACTCCCGCCAAAGCGGCGCGGTTCATTGACGCTTTAGGTGTCAATACGCATTTGGGCTATGATTTCGCTAACTATAAATACTATGAGGAGTATGTGAAAAAGAATTTGCTGGATATCGGGATTAAGCATATTCGCGATAATACCTATACTCCAGAGGTGGTAGAGAAATTCAAGGATTTAGGGCAGTCCGGCATTCGATTGCTTTTGATTACTGACGCGGAGAGCGCCGTTGAGAAGGCGGCCTCCTTAAAACCGATGATTTGGGGCGTCGAGGGTGAAAATGAGTTGGACCTGAACAAGGATAATACGGATTGGGTCCCTATCGCCCAACAACAGCAAAAAGATTTGTTCACGAATATCAAGTCTGACGAGAGAACCGCTGACTTACCCGTGGTTGGAATATCGTTGGCGCATATTAAGACAAGCGCTGATTTGGTCGGCGATTTGTCGGAGTGGATGGATTATGGGAACGCGCATCCTTATGCGGCGGGACAGCATCCCGCGGTGCATTGGGGCAATGGCATGACTATGAGCGAGGTAATAGAGAAGGCCAAGGTCGTATGCGGTGACAAACCCATCATTACCACGGAAGCCGGTTATCATAATAAGATAGACAATCCGAATCATCCCGGGGTTTCAGAGAAAGCCGCGGCTATCTATCATGTCCAGCTACCTTTCGTTTATTTTAATGAAGGCATATATCGTATTTACAAATATGAGTTTCTGGATTTGAATCCAGATCCGGATATGCTGGATATGGAATGTCACTTTGGATTGGTGCGAGCGGACGGTACGCCAAAGGAGTCCTTTTACGCGATTAAGAACCTAATCAGGATTTTGAACGACGATTCCGAGGACTTCGAGGTGACGCCGATCTCTTTCTCGATAGAAGCTCCGCAAAGTATATCTTTAATGAAATCGGTTTTGCAGAAATCGGATGGGAGTTATTGGATCGCGCTCTTCCGGAAAGAGTCTGTTTTTGACCTGCAGGCGAAAACGGACGTGAATCTATCCGCTGTCCCGGTAAAAGTGATATTCGACAAAACGTGCGCTTCCGTGAAAAAATATGTTCCAAATGATTCGGAAGAAGGAGAGGAGGTAGCGTTTAACGGGAATGAGGTTGAGGTCAGTGTAGCGGGTAAACTTGTTCTTTTGAATGTTTCTTTTTGAGAGTGACTACTTTTCCCGCGATTCTTGATAAACGTGAGTTCGATATGAAAACGGGCAGGGGGAAAAAGTCCGGTAGCCGGGAAGAAAACTTGTAAACCCGGCGGGAAAAATCGGGAACCCTGCGGAGAAAAGTCTATCTTTAAGTTGAAGATATATATCTTTAGGCTGCAGATATGCATCTTTAACCTGCAGATATGTATCTTTAGCCTAAAGATAGAGAATTCTCCGGTATATGGCGAACTTTCCCATATAGGGTTTGAGGTTTTTTCTCCCTTCTTTTCCCTTTTCTCTCCTGCCGAGCTCACGTTTAATAATTGTAAATGATAAAGAAGTATATGCGAAAATATATATTCCTGTTTTTATGCTTATGCGTGTTGAGATGCGTTGGGCAAGGTTTGATGGTCCGCTCGAATGACCCTGTTATCTATAAAGCGGACGGGACGCCGTTCTTGTGGCTTGGAGACACGGCTTGGGAATTGTTCCATGTGTTGGATAAGGAGGAAATCATCCAATATCTGGATAATAGGCAAGAAAAAGGCTTCACGGTCGTGCAGGCCGTGATTCTCTCGGAATTGGATGGTTTGGGCTCTCCGAACGCTTATGGGGATTTTCCCTTGTTGGACAATAATCCGGAGACGATATCGGAGGATTATTTCGAGTTGATTGATTTCGTGGTTGAGGAAGCCGCTAAACGGGGCTTGTACATGGCGTTGCTCCCGACTTGGGGAAGCAACGTGGCGGATTCGCCTGAGAAGCCCTCTATATTCGACGCGGACAACGCTTATGTTTACGGGAAAACGTTGGGGCGACGTTATCGGGGCGATGATAATGTCGTTTGGATATTGGGCGGAGACCGGAACGTGGTGACCGACCGTGAGTTTTCCGTTTGGCAGGCGATGGCGAGAGGGATTAGCGAGGGGAATGGAGGTAAGCAACTTATGTCCTATCATCCGACCGGCGAGATTTCTTCGCACTATTGGTTCCATAACGAGCCTTGGCTGTCGTTCAATATCGTGCAAAGCGGTCATTATCGCAAGTTGGATTCCGTGTATCGTTTCGCCGGTATGTACGCTCAATTACGACCTGTAAAACCTTTCGTGAACGCAGAGCCTTCTTACGAGGATATTCCCGTCCGCTTTTGGGAATTCTATGATTATTCCAAGTATGGAAAGAAGCGTGAAGACGTGATTGACGAACGGGGATTGGTAAAAGATACCGCCTATTTCTCGGATGGAATTTATGATGCTCACGATATTCGTATGCAGGCTTATTGGACTTATCTGTCCGGAGCTGCTGGATACACTTATGGCAACAACGCCATTTGGCAGATGTATAAGCCGGGTGGACGTTATAACGTGCCTTGCCTTTGTTTTTGGGACGAGGCGATGGACCGTCCGGGGGCTGAGAGCATGCGTCACGTCAAAGCGCTTTTCTCTCGCTATCCGTTGGGGTCGTTCGAGCCGGACCTTTCCGTCTTGTTCGGTATCAATTATCTGGATGAGAGTTATATGACTCCCGTGGTGGCGAAAGACCGTTCTTTCGTCTTGGTCTATTTGGGAGTGGGGCAGGAGGTCCGGATAAATAGAGGCAAATTGTGCGCTCCAGGTAACGCTTATTGGTTTGACCCGAGAAATGGGGAACGGCGATTGATTGGAGCCTTCGAGAACGAGGGCGTCCAGACGTTTACTCCACCCGCTGGGACGATTGGTGAGAACGATTGGGTCCTGATTCTGGAGGTGGATGAGTGACGGATAAGAGAACACGGGGGGCTGTGCGTTACGTGTTCCGGTCTTTAAGGAAACGTTTCCGCGCCCCGTGGTCCAAGAACAAGAGGAATAGGGCTATTCCGCCGATGTGGAGATAGAATCTCAGGTGGGGAACGCTTACATGGCTGAGGTCCGGTTGGGGTATCGCGGGAATCTCCAAGTAGGCGAAAGATAGGACCGCCAACGTGATCATCGCCAAGGAAGCGGTTACGATCGCCAACAAGCCGAGGCGTTCGGACCGCTTTTCTCTCAAGGCGGCTTCATATGCGATCTTCCGCATTATTTCTGAGCGGAAGGAGGCGGAAGGCTCTTCTTCCGGTATCTGTTTGAACAGGTCGGTCAAAATATCGGTTCGTTTCCCGTCGATTATATTCTTATTTTCCATCTTCAGCGTTTTTTAATAGTATTCCTAATTTCTTCCGGATTCGATGCAGCTTGACCTTAGCGTTCGATTCGGTCAGGCCGGTGATTATCGCGAGCTCTTCTATTGTTTTCTCTTTCCAATAAAAGAGCAAGAGTAACGCTCGTTCGTCCGATGGGAGTAGCTTGAGTGCTTTTTCCAGCCTTTGGAGCCGTTCCTCGTCCGAGCCTTGTCCGAACAGCGTTAGGGTCTCCTCTTCCGACACGTTGTCCAACGCGCCTTCCTCGACGCTCACGAACTCGCGCTTCTCCTTTCGGGCGAACGATATCGCCGTGTTGTAAGCGATGCGATAAAGCCAGGTGGAGAAACCGCAATTCCCCTTGAATGAACCGAGATGCTTGTACGCTTTCAGGAACGTGTCTTGCGCCAGCTCCTCCGCGTCTTCCCTGTTTCCTACGATTTTCAGGATTAGCGAATAGACCGGCCGGCTATATTTGTCCAAAAGGCAAGCGAAGCACGCGGTGTCTCCCGCCTGTGTCCGTTGGATATAATATGTATCGGTATACAATTCCATTCTATAGGATGGACGCAATCCAGCCGGAAAGGTTACAACTCCTTGACGGCAAAATAAGAAAAATTTTTCTTCGGCAAATCTGTAACCTGCCGGAACGTGTAGCGTCAAAAGGGTGAAAGGATTTAATAAACAGTTTAAATTATACGGTTATGATGGATTTTATTATGATTCCGTTGGTTATCGGGATTATTTGCGCCGGTATTTACGGCCTGTTCGAGTTGTTTGTCCGCAAGAAAGAGCGTTTGGCGATTATCGAGAAAATCGGGAATCATCTGGATGCCTCGGCTTTCGAGGGCAAGTTGGGCTTGCCGAATTATATGCGGAATTTCTCTTTCAGCGCGTTGAGAGGCGGTTGCCTCCTCGCGGGTGTCGGACTGGGCCTTTTGGTCGGTTTTATTATCAATTGCTTGGCTCCTACCTCGTTTTATGAGGATAATTGGTTTCGTAATAATGTGATAGAGGTGGTTTATGGAGCCTCTGTCCTTTTGTTCGGCGGCTTGGGGTTGATTATCGCTTTCGTGATTGAGCTGAAGTTGGGAAAGAAGAGGGATTGAGCCTCTTCTTCCCGTTTCTTGCCCGCTTAGAGATAGATTTCCCCGAAGAATTCCGGGCAATGGAAGTTTGGTTTGGGCAAATCTATCGGACTCCAACTCAGGAAATGCGGGTGCTCGGTGTCATCCGCGCATTTGTAGAAATTGCCTCGTATCTTTTCCGGAAGGTTTCCAGGGTCTAATCCCATCAACGTGAGCGGAATGGATACGATAAGGCTCCATGCGTGGAATCCTTTGATTTCCTCGAAGGGATTGTCTCCGAGGGATGAATACCGTCGGATGCGCTTATACTCTTCCGGCGTGAGCGGGGTCTGTATCTCCCTCGACTCGTGGCGGGCGGCGTCGCACGTGCCGATGCAGTTGAATTCGATGTTCATGTAGCGCGGGCCGCTCTCCTTTTGCATGAAAAATTCCACGCAACTATCCGTGTGGACCGGCGAGTTGTCCTTCTCATAGCGAGCTTTCAACGAGTTGCCCATCACGTTGTACCGCAAATAGAGGTTCCAGTCCGTGCGGGCGATATTGAAAGCCGTTATCGGCTTGTAAGGAAACGCCTCCCAGTTGGCGTGCGTGATGAATTCCCTCGGACAGCGCGTCTCAAGGGTCTGGGCGATGGACGCCGCGTCGAGCGAGTCCAAGGCGGGCAGGTAAGCCACTTTCAGTTTTCTTGTCATGT
>CASEGC010000022.1 GCA_949287365.1 uncultured Parabacteroides sp. | reverse complement strand
CTTGCGTGCTTGCTTGCTTGCTTGCTTGCTTGCTAAGAAATTATCGCCTTTCACCAAAGTATTATAGGTAAAAGATGTTAACGATATGTCCTTTCCGCACATGTGCATTCTTCTCGTAGTTTTTAATCCATCGCCAAAGATAAGGAAATAATTCCAAATATTCACGGTTCCATCACCGATTTAATGTCAAAATACATCGCTTGGGTATCGCCTTGCTCTTGCGAGGGCGCCAATCGCCGGAAGCCGTTCCGCTCGTAGAAAGATACCGCCCCCACGTAAGCGTCCACCGTCAGGAAACGAAACATGGAATAACCGGGGTCGTTTAATAAACATTGCGCGACAAGGTCAAGTAACCTACTTCCTATACCTCTACCACGATAATTTAAAGATACCGCGAAACGTCCTATCTTTACCGCCGGATAGCTACCCATGTGTTTCTCGTGCGGAAAAAGCTTTTTAATCTTACGCCAATCGCTACTTGCCACCTCTTGCCTCGAAAGCTTGTCATTGAGTAAACTGAAATAACCTACGATTCGCTCCTCATCGCAAAACAAATAAGTTTTCGCCAGTCTATTCTCCATAAAAGATTTAGCCTTATCACGTAAAAAGCCATTCAATACGGCATCTCCGCAATCGAATGGCTTTATCTCATAGTCGGAGGTCAGTTGAATCAATTCCATAACGGTTAGATTTTAATGGTTACGTCCCATTGTTTACAGAACTCATCCACCCGCTTACGCAACGCTTCCGCGTTCGCTCGACGCTCCTCCGCGCTCATGTTGTCCACGCGCTCCATCTCCTTCTCGAAGCGGATCGCGTCTTCCCCGTAAAGTATAGGGGTCTCTTTCCATGGAAATTTGTACTTCATAGTTATGTTTTTGAATCGTTTACGACGACAAAGATACGCATTAAATCCAAAAACCATCATAAAAACAGGGAGAGATAGCGAGAAAAACCGACGGGTATTTATATTTTCGCGTATATGAGGCGAAAGAAACGATATGGCTTGTCGATTGTATTGTTCCTCTTTTGTGTCGCGCAAGGCATGGCGCAAGAGATAAGGACGAATATCCTTCCGGAAGGTTACCAGAAGGCCCAACTCTACGAGGGGGATACGATAGCCGTGGTCAACCTGCGGGAAGTGTTCATCTACCCTCAACTGAGGTTCAAGAACAAACGCCAGCAGGCGAGATACACCAAACTGGTGCGCGACGTGAAACGCACGCTCCCTTACGCCAAGATGGTGTACGAGACGCTTATCGAGACCTACGAGTACATGGAGACCCTGCCGGACGACAAGGCACGGCAAGCGCACCTGAAGCGCATGGAGAAGGAACTCTTCGCGGAATATAAACCGGAGTTGAAAAAGTTGTCGTTATCGCAGGGTAAATTGTTGATAAAGCTGATAGACCGGGAGTGCAACCAATCAAGCTACAACTTGGTGAAAGCCTACTTGGGCACGTTCCGGGCGGGCTTTTGGAACTTTTTCGCCGGCATGTTCGGCGCCAGCCTGAAAACGGAATATGACCCGAAAGGCAAGGATGCCCTGACCGAGCGGGTTGTCGTGCTGGTGGAGAACGGGTTGATTTGAACATCTACTCCCTAAAGAAACACGTACGTCTTTTCCGGAAAACATGTACGTGTCTTTCCAAAAACACGCACGTGTTTTTTTCGATACTATATACTACTACATTATTCGGATAGTTTCTGGAAGAAATCCCAAATCACGATTCCCGCGCTTACCGACACGTTCAAGGAGTGTTTCGTACCGTATTGGGGAATCTCCACGCAAATATCGCACTGGTCCACCACGTTTTGCTGTACTCCCTTCACCTCGTTTCCCATGATGATGGCGTACTTCTTGTCCTTGTTCAACCGCAAGCGGTCTAGCATGACGCTCCCTTCCGCCTGCTCCACGGCACATATCGTATAACCCTCGCGGCGCAACTTATCGACAGCCTCCGGCGTATCCTTGAAATAGCTCCAGTCCACGCTCTCCTCCGCGCCTAAGGCGGTCTTGTGAATCTCGGCGTTCGGCGGACAAGCCGTAATGCCACACAAGTAAATGGCCTCCACCCGGAAAGCGTCGGCGGTACGGAACACGGAACCCACGTTGTTCAGGCTCCGCACATGGTCCAGCACCACCACCAAAGGTATCTTCTTACACTCCTTGAACGCCTCCGGGGTAAGGCGATTCAATTCCGTCACTTTCAACTTTCGCATAACCTATCTCCTTTTATCCCCGCGAAAGTAACGAATATCCTCCTATCTATCGTTGAAAAGCTATTGATAACCCGTGAATATCTATTGAAAAATAAATCTTGCGAAATACGGAATCTTGTCTATACCGCGCCTCACCCTTCCCAAGCAAACGAATGGCCCATTTATTTATTACCCGCTATCAACATACGTTATCCACGACTTATAAGGCCTCCTCGGAACCTTATCTTTTCACCGGACGAGTTTTCAACTATCAACACCCCGCTTTTGATAACGTCCATAATGGAAAGAAAAACAGCTATCAAACCCAAGCCGGAAAAGTCGATATCCTTTTGATAACTCCACAGAGAATAAGGATAACTCAATAACCAAATATTCCGGAAGAAATCTATAAACGATATCAACATCCCATCATATTCATATCTCTATTTTAAAATTTAAAGAATAAAAAGATATGAAATAATAGATTGTGGATAACTGGATGGACAGGATGGCATACGTTCCGAAAAAGTTTATACCTTCGCGTCTGTCAGAAGATTCATTCATCATTTAATAAGTAAGTTATGTTAGCGAACCAATCCATCGGATATATGGACGCCCCGGTTCCCAAAGGCTTGGACTTGAAGGAGGCGATCAGTCGGTTGAAGAAAGAGAAAAACGCGGTAATCTTGGCTCATTATTACCAAACGGAGGAGATACAGGATACAGCGGACTTCGTAGGGGATAGCTTGGCCTTGGCGCAATGGGCGACCAAAACGAAAGCGAACATCCTCGTGCTTTGCGGCGTTCATTTCATGGGGGAGACGGCCAAGATTCTTTGTCCGGACAAGAAGGTGCTGGTGCCGGACCTGAACGCGGGTTGTTCGTTGGCGGATAGTTGTCCGGCTCCGGAGTTCGAAAGGTTCGTTAAGGAGCATCCGGACCATACGGTCATCTCTTACGTGAACACGAGCGCCGCGGTGAAAGCCCTCACGGACGTGGTGGTCACCTCCACCAACGCGCGCCAAATCGTGGAGAGTTTCCCGAAAGAGACACCCATTATCTTCGGTCCGGACCGGAACTTGGGAAGCTATATCAACCGTGTCACGAGGCGCGATATGTTGCTTTGGGATGGCGCTTGCCACGTACACGAGCGTTTCTCGCTGGAGAAGATATTGGAGCTGGAGGAGCGATATCCTGACGCGAAGGTCGTTACCCATCCGGAGTGCAAGAAAGAGGTGGTGGAGATATCGGATTTCGTGGGTTCCACCGCGGCTTTGTTGAAATATACGGTTCAATCCGAGGCGAGACGGTTTATCGTGGCCACGGAGAGCGGCGTGATTTACGAGATGCGCAAACGGAGTCCGGAAAAGGAATTTATCCCCGCTCCCCCAAGCGATGGCGCGTGCGCTTGCAACGAATGTAATTTCATGCGTCAGAACACGATGGAGAAGTTATACAATTGCTTGCGTTTCGAGATGCCGGAGATTTTCGTGGATGAGGAGATACGAAAGAAAGCCATCAAGCCTATCCAAAGGATGTTGGAGATTTCCGAGAGGCTTCATTTATAATCACGACTCTGTATTATCAACGCTATTCTTTGTTTTTCAATGTAAAAACAAAGAATAGACACGAAAAAAGCAGTTACTTTCGATGGTAACTGCTTTTTTCATGTGGTGCCACCAGGAATCGAATTATTTATTCAAGTAGCTGAATATCTTTGATTTATGATTCAGCAAGTAGTGTAATCTCCCGCTATTGCTCCACCGGATTGTTGCAGCGTTCTGCGTCAGATTGCGTGGAGGTTTCCTTTATCGATTACAAATATACAGCTTTCTTTTGAAAGTCAGGCATGTAATCATGAAAACTTCTCCACCTTGGTTCAAAATCCTTTTTGGACCTCCCAATAACCACCTTTATCCGGCCCTATACGCTTAATTGTTCCTTTCTCTTGAAGTGAAGCTAATCGCCTTTTTACACTGCTGTCATGTAGTCCCATTCGACCAGAAATCTCTTTTCTTGAAATGTAAGGATTCTCTTTAAGAAGTTCTATAATAACATCTTCCTGTTTGCTTTGGTCGCTTTCTGGTCGCTTTCTGGTCGCTTTCTGGTCGCCCTTTTGGGTCGTCTTTGGGTCGTATTGGGTCGTAGCCCTTTCCGGATACTCAAACTTGAATGTTGTCCAGATACCCGAAGCGTCATAGCGGAACTCCGGTGTGGAGAATCCGTCATTCTTACAAGCCGTGATAATGCGCTCAATGCCACGTCCCCATGCCTCAATTTCACCTGCACGGAAGAAAGTATTGGCAATATCCGGGTTGTAAGGCATACTTCGGTGTGAGGACAATAAGGTTTCCACCGTCCACCCTTCGGGCAATACTCCACCGTTTATTATCTGCAATTTGTTCTCATACACACGGATTTGGATGGGGGAAGGTTCTGCATAGTCTTTGTTA
>CASEGC010000021.1 GCA_949287365.1 uncultured Parabacteroides sp. | reverse complement strand
GTATATTTGCCTTTCTTGTGCTGAGAATCGATTCTCTTTTCTCCTCCTCCTAAGCGAGCTTTCTCACGCAGTGCGATCAGCTCTTTTACTTTTTCAAGCTGGTTACTCATTGTATTTTGATTTGTTGTTAAAAATGAACGAATAAATTACTTCTTGCCTGGCATGCAAAGTTCTGTCAATACGCTACAAGTGGATTTCGGGTGAAGGAAAGCGATATCCAAACCTTCTGCGCCACCACGGGGAGCCTTGTCGATTAGTCGGACACCTTTCTCTTCCGCTTCGTTCAACGCGGCTTGCACGTCGGGTACGGCGAACGCGATGTGATGGATACCTTCTCCTTTCTTCTCGATGAATTTAGCGATTGTGCTGTCTTCACTTGTTGGCTCAAGCAATTCAATTTTAGTTTGGCCTACCTTGAAGAATGCGGTTTTTACTTTTTGGTCTGCTACTTCTTCAATGTTGTAACACTTTAATCCTAAAACACCTTCGTAATACGGTAAACACGCTTCGATACTTTTCACTGCGATACCTAAATGCTCGATATGTGTAAGTTCCATGTCAATTATAATTTAAAGTTTTTAGAAAAATATTTGTTTCTATTCCGTGCAAATGTACATTACTTTTTACGAATGAGGAAATAATTCTTTATTTTTATCTTATCTCGAAATGTGTTTAAGGATATGTTTTAGGGCATTTTTACCGGATATCAGAAATCAACGATTAGTCGGACATTCAGTTGGCGTCCGGTCAGGTAATTCGGAACGGCGGATTGCTCGTTGTAAGCGTCCGTGATCCAATAATAGGAGCTGACGTTTTTAATGTCCAGCAGGTTGAACACGTCGACACCAACCCAAATGTTTTTCAGATAACGGAAGAATCCGCGGTCCATGATGGCGTCGCTTCCGCCAGCCAGTTGGTAGGAAAGCCCGATGTCGACGCGCTTGTAGGCGGGGGCACGGAAATAACCGGCCTCGTATCCTTTACCGGGGATGGTTTGGGGCAGTCCGCCGGAAAGCACGCCTCGCAAGTTGAGCTTGATGCGCTTGTAGCCGGGAAAGTAATCTTGGAAGAAGAGCGAGATGTTGTAGCCCGGGCTGTTGGGTAACGGGGCCTCGGTGGTCTCGCGGATTGTCTGTCGGGCTTTCATGAGCGAGAAGCTAATCCATGAGTCCGTGCCGGGAACGAACTCGCCGAAGAACTTGACATCGAGCCCCATCGCATAACCTTTTGCGCAGTTCTCGCCATAGTAGCGTATCTTCACGTTGTCGACGGTGTAAGGATTAAGGTTGTCCAGTTTCTTGTAGTACATCTCGGCGGTAACCTTGAAGTTGCGGTCGAGCGCGCGGAACGTGTAGTCGCCTCCGAGGATGAAGTGCAGGGAACGTTGCGATTTGATGTCGCGGTTCAGCGTCGTGATGTTGTTGCCCTCGGCGTCCATTTCCGTTCTGCGTAGTTCCTTGTAGAAAGGCGCTTGGTAATAGAGGCCGGTGGCGAAACGGAGTGTCAGGTCCTGGTCGAAATTGGGAATGAAGCCTATCGAGGCGCGCGGACTGAAGATAAATTCCTTATTGAAGCTCCAATAGCTTCCCCTGAGGCCACCCACGAGAGTGAAGAGGCCTTGTTTGGTCCGGAACTTGAACGCGTCCTGCACGTAAGCCGATAGGCGTGTGCTCTCGATTTTGTTGTCGGAAAAGAGGTTGGAGTAGACGCTTACCGCGTCGCCTGTTTGCGGGAGAGAGTAGCCGGCGGAGTCCCGGCGTTCCCATTCGCTGATGCGGTCGTATATCCGTTCCATCTGGACCGTCGCTCCCCAGCGCAGCGTGTTGTTCGTGAGGCGTGCCATCCCGTAATGGCCGACGTTGACGATGGTGGAGTTGAGCCGGTTGCGGGCGTGCTCGTGATATCGGCCTACCGACATGGCCGCCGCCGCGTCGTCCGTCGGGCTGGAGGCTCCGTTCTCGCTGAGCCAGTATTCGCCGCCGATGTCGTAACCCTCCTCCTCTATGCTCTTGAAGGCGGAGGCTTGCAAGCCCAGCTCCGTGTTGTCGTTGGGCGTGTGTTTCAAGGTCAGCGCGCCGAACAGGGTCTGGAACCGGTCTTTCTCCTGTCCGTCGAAATAGACGGTGAAGTTCCGCGGGTTCTCGGAGGTGCCGAAGGTCGTCTCGCGGGTATGGGGGATGAAAGTGTACTTGTTGTTCGCGAAGTTGCCGAGGAAATTGACCTCCCACTTCGGGGCGAGAGTGTAGGTCATGTAGGTTTGCAGGTCGATGAACTTCGGGTCGTACTCCGCGTCGGTGTCCATCGTGCCGAGAATGGAGCGTCCGCTCTTGAAGCGGAACCCCGTCACCTGCGTGAACTTTCCCGTAGAGCTACCCACGTAGGCGTTCGCCCCTAATAGACTGGCCGAGGCGGAGCCTTCCAACGCCTTGGGTTTCTTGTAGGTGATGTCCAGCACGGAGCTCATCTTGTCGCCGTAACGGGCCTCGAAGCCGCCGGCGGAGAAGTTGACCGCCTCGGTCAGGTCGGGGTTGACGAAGCTGAGGCCCTCCTGTTGCCCGGAGCGTATCAGGAGCGGGCGGAACACCTCCAGCCCGTTCACGTAGACGATGTTCTCGTCGTAGCTTCCGCCGCGCACGGAGTATTGCGAGCTTAGCTCGTTGTTCGACGATACGCCGGCGTAAGTCACCACGAGGCTCTCGATGCTTCCGCCCGAGGGGTCGGGCAAGAGCTTGATACGGTCGGCGTCCAGCGTCTCCATCGTCGTGGTCTGCTTGCGGATGGCCGTCACCGCCACCTCGCCAAGGTCGAAGGTCGTATAATTCATCTGCACGTTGAGGCGCATGTCGGCGTAGGCGGCGGGGATAATCCGTTCCGCCTTGTTGAATCCTATGCAGGAGTAGATGATGGCGAGCGAGTCGCCCGGCGAGGTGGTGAAGGAGTAATAACCTTTCTCGTTAGTCATGCCCCCGACCAGCGTGTTCTTGACCCTGACGTTCACCAGCTCCAGCGGGTTGCCGTCCGAGTCGCGTACGTAACCGGATATCTTGATGCGTCCCTCTCCGAACGCGTACCAGCTTATCAGCAGCAGCGCGATAATCGCGTGAATCTTCCTCATTTCAGTGTCCAATCTATACCATTTATATAATATGCTTAACGAGAAAAAGCGGAGAAGCGTATATCCGGGCGCGGAAAATTCTCCATATCTTCGCGGGCGGGAAGAAGGCGGAACGTCTTCCGGCCGGTCGTCGGATGGCGGAATTCTTCATGAAGAAAACGCCCGCCGGACGCCAGCGGTGGAATTCTTCGCAAAGAACGGCGGGATGATAAACGATACACATTAATATATTATAAATACGGAAGGAGAAGATATGGAAAACTTTTCGGAACTGATACGGCGAAGGAGGAGCACTCGGAAATTCACGGGCGAGTCGCTCAATCCCGGTGAGGTGGAGCTTATCTTGCGGGCGGCGTTGATGGCGCCCTCGTCGAAAAACAAGGAGCCTTGGCGGTTCATCGTGGTGGAGGAGAAGGAGACGCTCCGGCGGCTGGCGGCTTGCAAGGCGAGCGGGGCCGCTTTCTTGGCGGAGTGCGCCTTGGCGGTGGTGGTCACCGCCGACGTGATGACGAGCGAGGCTTGGATAGAGGACGCCTCGATAGCCTCCATCTATATGCAACTGCAGGCGGAGGACTTGGGGTTGGGCAGCTGCTGGTGCCAGGTGCGGGGCCGGGAGACCGAGGAGGGGACGGACTCCGGCGAGTATGTCCGCCGGTTGCTGGATATTCCCTATCAGCTGGAGGTCTTGTCCGTCGTCGGCTTCGGCCATAAGGCGAGGGAACGCGCGCCCCGCGATGAGGCGAGCCTGCGTTGGGAGAACGTCTACATCGGGAAATATACCTCGCCGGAGGAGGCGAGCGGGGAGTGATGAGGGTCGTGTTTATCGGTGCGGGCAACTTGGCGACCCGCCTCTCCTTGGCGATGAGCCGCGCCGGGATGGAAATCCTTCAGGTTTACAGCCGTACAGCCGCGCGCGCCGAGGCGTTGGCGGGAAAGTTGGGGTGCGTGTGGACGGACGCTTTGGACGCGGTCTCGCCCGACGCGGACTTGTACCTTTTCGCCTTGAAAGACACCGCGCTGCGGGAGGTCATCGCCGGTATGCGCCCGAACGGGGGACTGTGGGCGCACACGGCGGGCAGCATGCCGCTCTCCGTGTTCGCCGGCGCGACGGAACGCTATGGCGTGATGTATCCGTTGCAGACCTTCAGCGTGGAGCGGGAGGTCGATTTCAAGCGAATCCCCTTCTTCTTGGAGGCGAGTTCGGCGAGGGAAGAGGCCCTCTTGAAGAAAGTGGCGGGGACGCTCTCCGACGACGTGCGCCCCCTCTCGTCCGAGAAGCGGAAGTACCTGCATCTGGCGGCCGTTTTCGCTTGCAATTTCACGAATCACATGTACGCCTTGGCGGAAAGAATCCTGCGGGAGCGAGGCATCCCGGGCGAGGTCTTGTTGCCTTTGATAGACGAGACCGCCGCGAAGGTGCACGAGTTGTCGCCCGAGCGGGCGCAGACCGGTCCCGCCGTGCGGTACGACCGTAACGTGATAGACAAGCACCTCGCTTTGCTGCGCGACCCGGACGTGCGTGATTTGTACGAGCGGATTAGCGCGAACATTTACAATCTGAAATCCGAAATTTAAAAGATGAGCAACATAAATTACGATTTGACGAAGATAAGGGCGTTCGCGTTCGACGTGGACGGTGTCCTTTCCCGCGAGGTCATTCCGCTCTCGCCCGATGGCGACCCGATGCGGACGGTGAACATCAAGGACGGTTACGCCTTGCAATTGGCGGTGAAGAAAGGCTATGAGGTGGCGATTATCACCGGTGGTTATACGGAGGCCGTGCGGATACGCTTCTCCCGCTTGGGAATCAAGCATATCTATATGCGCAGCGCGTTGAAGGTGAAAGATTTGGATGATTTCTTGAGGAAGACGGGGCTTTCGCCGGAGGAGGTGATGTACGCCGGCGACGATATTCCGGATTACGAGGTGATGACGCGGGTCGGATTGCCGGTGGCTCCCGCCGACGCCACTCCGGAAATCAAGGCGGTCGCCAAATATATCTCTTCCCGTAAGGGTGGCGATGGCGTGGCGCGTGACGTGATAGAGCAGACGATGCGCGCCCAAGGGCATTGGTTCGGCGAGGAGGCCTTCGGCTGGTAAGGAAAGAGATTCAGGAACGTTTAATTTTTAGAGAAGAAAGAGATGTTAGATAATTTGAAGAGATATCATATCGTCCTCGCCTCCAACTCGCCGAGGCGGAAAGAGTTGCTCGCGGGGCTGGACTTGGATTTCGAGGTGCGCGCTATTCCCGGTATCGACGAGTCGTATCCCGCCTCGATAGTTCCGGCGGAGATTCCCTTGTACATCGCCCGCGCGAAAGCGGACGCTTATAAGCGGGCGATGCGGGAGGATGAGCTGCTGATAACGGCGGATACGATAGTATGGAACGAAGGCGAGGTGTTGGGTAAGCCGAAGGACCGTAAGGAGGCTTTCGAGATGCTGCGGGCGCTTTCCGGGCACACGCATCAAGTGATAACCGGCGTTTGCGTTTTCTCCGTAGATAAAGAAGTCGCTTTCTCCACGGAATCGGAGGTCCGTTTCGCCTGTTTAGATGACGAGGAAATCGCGTATTATCTGGATAAATACCGTCCTTACGACAAGGCGGGTGCGTACGGCATACAGGAATGGATTGGTTACATCGGCGTGGAATCGATACGGGGTAGTTTCTATAATGTCATGGGCTTGCCTATCCAACGGCTTTATCGGGAATTGAAGCGGTTTTAGGAAATATCGGATGTAAGCGAAAGAAGGGAAATATCGACAAAAAGATAGGATTTGCCTTCTTTCGCTTACTCGCTCTTTTTACGAAAATCGCGGGATAGAAGAAGGAAAAGTTCCGGAAAGGCGTTTTATCCGGAAAAGACGCACCTGTTTCGGGCGAAAAGCCGTCGCTTTCGGAAACGAAAATAATTATCTCCGGAGGAAAAGATAGTTTCTCTCGAAGGAAAACACGGTTATGTTCGAGAGAAAACATAGTTTTGTCCGAGGAAAAACACGGTCATGTTTCCGCGGAACCTCTTTTTTGGCTGGATTTCGCTTCGCTTTTCACGTTATTTTGAAAGGCGGTTTTTTGATATGTCGCTTAACACCAATGAATTGCCGAAAATTTTTCTCGTTTTCGCGAGCGAGCCCTCCTTCGCCCCGAAAAAATCGATTCTCACGGAGTTCAGGAATCAAAGTGTCAGGATTTGTCATTTTGATATTTTCGGTTTGGGCATTTTCCCGTTCGTAGGCTTTATTTCGTTTTTATTATATGAGGGGCGTTATAATGATGTATATTTTAACTATATTCGCGGCTAAATAAAAGACAGGAAAAAAGCGATGTGCGAAAAAGTGGATAAACAGCGCGAGCTGGACAAGCGTTATTTGCGGATGGCGACGATTTGGGCCGAGAATTCGTATTGTAAACGCCGTCAGGTGGGCGCGTTGTTGGTTAAGGATAAAATGATTATCTCCGACGGATATAACGGGACACCCGCCGGCTTCGAGAATGTTTGCGAAGACGAGAATAACGTGACGAAGCCTTATGTCTTGCACGCCGAGGCTAACGCTATCACGAAAGTGGCGGCCTCTTCCAATAGCAGTGAGGGCGCGACCATTTACGTCACCTCATCCCCTTGCATCGAGTGCGCGAAATTAATCATACAGTCCGGGGTCAAGCGTGTGGTCTATTCGGAGAATTACCGGACGATGGACGGCATCGAGTTGTTGAAGCGGGCGGGGATTATCGTGGAATACATAGATTTGAATCAATAAAAACGCGCGTTTATGAACAAGAACAAAAAGCTGACCGTATGGCTTCCGGTTATTATAGCGGCGAGTATCGCTTTAGGTATTTTCATAGGAAACCATTACTTGTCTCTCAGTCAGGGGAAATATCGCGCGTATACCAGCGGTAATAAGATAAACGCGATATTGGATATCATCGACGAGCAATATGTGGACACGGTCAATATGTCCACGCTGGTGGAAAGCACGATACCCAAGATTTTCAGCGAGCTTGACCCTCATTCCGTTTATATCTCGGCGAAAGACGCGGCGGCGGTCAACGAGGAACTGGAGGGCTCTTTCAGCGGAATCGGTGTCTCTTTCAATATGCAGACAGATACGATATTGGTGATTAGCGTGATTAGTGGCGGTCCGGCGTAGAAGGCGGGCTTGCTGCCTTTCGACCGGATTATCACGATTAACGACTCTGTCTTTTCCGGAAAGAAAAAGGACCAGATGGAGATAATGAAAACTTTGAGAGGGGCGAAGGACAGTACGGTGAAATTGGGCGTGAAACGAGGTAATTCCCCTGATTTGTTGTATTTTGACGTGACGAGGGGTGACGTGCCGGTCAATTCCGTCGACGTGGCGTATAAAGTGGCTGAAGGCATAGGATATATCAAGGTGAGCAAGTTCGCTCGCAATACGTACAATGAGTTCATCACGGCGATAGCCAAGTTGAAGATGGAGAATTGCTCCGCCTTTATCGTCGATTTGCGCGAGAATACCGGTGGTTATATGGACGCCGCTGTCAATATGATTAACGAGTTCATGCCGGAAGGGCGTTTGATTGTTTATACCGAGGGAAAGTCTTTCCCTCGCGCGGATGTTTACGCGAATGGGACGGGGACCTGCAAGGACGCGCCTATCGTTGTCCTGACCGATGAGATATCCGCTTCCGCCAGCGAGATTTTCTCTGGCGCGATTCAAGATAATGACCGGGGATTGATTATCGGGCGGAGGACTTATGGCAAAGGGTTGGTGCAAACCCAGATTCCGCTGAACGATGGCTCGGAGATGCGGTTGACCATCGCCCGTTATTATACGCCTTCCGGTCGTTGCATCCAAAAGAAGTATGAGTTGGGGAATACGGACGATTATGACCAAGACATCTACAACCGTTATATGCATGGGGAGTTTGATTCCGCCGATAGCATCAAGATGGATGACTCGTTAAGGTATTCGACGGTTGGAGGGCGTGTCGTGTATGGAGGCGGTGGTATTATGCCGGATATTTTCATCCCTCGCGATACCAGCGGTGTCACCTCTTATTACTCGAACGTGGTAAATAGCGGCGTTCTTTATCTGTACGCGCTTGAGTATTCGGATAACCATCGGGATAAGCTCGGCTCTTTCGCTACTTGGGAGGAACTATATGATTATTTGCTCCAGCAACCGTTGTTGTCCGAGTTCGTGAACTTCGCGGCGGGGAAAGGCATAAAAAAGCGTCCTACGTTAATCAATATATCGGGTAAATTAATCGAAAACCAATTACAGGCTTATATCGTGCGGAATTTCTTTGACGAAGCGGGTTTCTATCCTATTTTCTTGAAAGATGACGTGACATTGTTACGTGCGGTCAAGGTGCTTCAGGAAGGGAAGTCCGTGCCGACCGCCGAGTCGATAGAACAGTTAAGCGATGGAAATATGCGAGGCCAAGCGAGCCATGCGAAGAGATATGGCCGCTCGAAAGAGAGAATATTCGAGGAGCTATTTGCTCAGGTTGTCCGATAGGATAATGTCGATTCTGGAGCGGAGCGAGCTGTTTCGGTCGGCTTCTTCCATCGCGTTTTATAATGCCTTGGAAGGCGAGGTGGAGACCTTGCGCTTTATGGATAAATGGTTTGGAAAGAAACGGTTCTTCCTTCCATCGGTGGTTGGTCAGGACTTGAGATTTCTTCTGTATGAAGGACCGGATTCTTTGGTGGAAGGTCCGTTCGGTATATGGGAGCCAAGGAAGGATTGTCCGGAGATTCTGGTCCGGGAATTGGATTTGATAATTGTTCCGGGAGTGGCTTTCGATAAGGAGAAAAACCGCTTGGGACGCGGGAAGGGATTTTATGACAGGCTTCTTTCTTCCTTAAGTGTTCCGAAAATCGGGATTTGTTTCGGGTTTCAGCTTTTCCCTCGAATCCCGGTAGAGCCTCTCGACAAGAAGATGGATTATATAATAACGGAGGAAGGCATGTTCTGACTTTCCGGTCTTCCGCTCTAATGAAAGATGATTTTAGTTAAGATATTGGCTCCCACGTGATCGTTTAGGTTTTTCAATAATCGCTCTCGGCAAAGGGTCAATTCCTCGCGAAGGACAGAAGAGGTGAGCGACACGTGTAAGACCTTATCTCGAATGTATATGTTTCGTGTGTATCTCATAATCGTGGGACCTAAGAGTTCTCCCCACGACCGTAGGACACGGGCTTCCATTATTTTCTCATAGATTTCGGTGTTGTCCTCGAAAAAATCCCGGAGGACCTCACCCAATGTTTGCGTGTTTCTTCTTTGCATGCTTTATTCCTCCATTTGTCTTACTTCGCCGTTTTCCACCTGAAAAAATGCGTAATCGTGATTTGTGGCGGCTAATATTTCATCCAGGTATTTCCGGTTCGTATCGGTGATGAATATTTGTCCGAATCTTTTGTCTCCCACTAAGCGGATTATTTGTTCGACTCGGCGGGCATCTAACTTATCGAAAATGTCATCTAACAATAAAATCGGGGTCGTTTGTCCGGTTTCGCTCAAGAACGCGAATTGGGCGAGTTTCAACGCGATCAAATAGCTTTTGTTTTGTCCTTGCGAACCGACGCGACGAATCAGGGAACCGCTTAATGTCATCTCCAGCTCGTCCTTATGGATACCGAACGAGGTGTAACCCAATATGTGGTCACGTTCTCTCGCTTGCGCTAATTTGTCGACGGGGACCGCGTTTTCCAGTTGGGAGATATAACGTAAATCGACCTCTTCGTCGGTGCCGCTGATGTGTTTGTAGAAATCCCTGAATATCGGGATGAAATTCTCCAATAGCTCTTTCCGTTTCTCGTAAACGATTTTTCCATACATGCTTAATTGTATTTCTAAAACATCGAATAGCGAGATATCCGGACATTGCCCTTTGAGTATAGTGTTGCGTTGGAGTAAAGCCTTGTTATATTGTATCAGGGCATGTAAGTATTGTTTGTCCTGTTGCGAGATTATCAAATCGAGGAAACGGCGGCGTTCGTCACTACCTCCTCGAATCAAGTCCACGTCCGTGGGAGAGACCATGACTAATGGCAAAAGCCCTATATGTTCCGATAGCTTATTATATTCTTTCTTGTTCCGCTTGAATTGTTTGCGTTGTTTTTTCCGGATCGCGCAAAAGATATCCTCCTCATGCTCTTCATATTCGTAAGAACCTTGTATGACGCACATTTCCTGTCCGTTGTTTATGATTAGGTTGTCCGGAGTGTTGATATGGCTCTTACAAAAGGAAAGATAATAAACCGCGTCCAGTAAATTGGTTTTCCCCATTCCGTTATTGCCACAGAAACAATTTATTTTGGGAGAGAAAGAGACCTCCGCTTGATGTATGTTTTTATAATTGAGGACTGAAAGTTTCTTGAGTATCATTATCGCCACATTAGTTGCGCGAAAGTAAAAAATATACTTCTAAATATGGATTATATCAGCAAAAAAAACTACTTTCGCGTTTTGAATCGCCAATTGCGTGGCGTTGTAAAAACAACGATAAAATTAATAATAACAATAACACTTTATTATGGCTACTAAAGAAAAGGAAACCAATAGGGAAGTAGAGGTAGGAGAGATCGTATCCAAATCCGAATTGTTCATCGAGAACCATTCAAAGAAAATCATTTACGGCATAATAGCGGTAGCTTTTATCGTGGGAGCTGTTTTGGGGGTTAAGCATGGTTATCTGATTCCTCAAGAGAAAAAGGCCGCCGCCGCCATGTTTAAAGGCGAGCAATATTTCGCGAGAGATTCCTTCGCTTTGGCGTTAAACGGAAACGGAGCCGATTACATGGGTTTTGAGGCTGTTATTGATCAATACGGAAATACGGACGCGGGGAACTTGGCGAAAGCGTATGCGGGTATCTGCTATTATAAGATGGGCGATACGCAAAAAGCGTTGGATATGTTGAAATCTTTCAAAGGGAAAGACCAGATGGTTTCTCCGGCTATTATCGGCTTGATTGGTGATTGTTATGTTGGCCTTGGGAATACGCGAGAGGGTATTGGCTATTTTGAGAAGGCGGCGAAAGAGGCGGACAACGAGGTTATCAGTCCTATCTATCTGAAAAAAGCGGGTATCGCTTATGAGAGCTTGAAAGAATATCAAAAGGCGGTCGACGCGTATACCACTATCAAGAATAAGTATTATACTTCGATGGAGGCTTCCGATATAGATAAGTATATCACTCGCGCTTCCGTTAATATCGCCAACAATAAATAAGAAAGTAAATTGGGTATGGATAAAGGAGAGGATGTCTCGTTAAACAAGGCATCCTTTTCTTTTAAATAAAGAATGATTTAATAATATGGCTACCGTTTATCAGAATTTATCCGAGTATGATTTTAATAGTGTTCCGGACGCGTCGGAAATGAACATCGGGATTGTTGTCGCTGAATGGAATCGTAATATTACAGAGAAGTTGCTGAAAGGCGCTTGTGATACGTTAGAGAAACATGGTGTCAAATCAGAGAATATCATCGTGAAACGAGTTCCGGGAAGCTTTGAGTTGACTTTTGGCGCTAAAAAGTTGGCGGAAACGAAAGATTTGGATGCCATAATCGTGCTTGGGTGCGTCGTGAGAGGCGATACTCCCCATTTTGATTATGTTTGTTCCGGAGTCACGCAAGGAATCACGGAATTGAACTTAATGTATGATATCCCTTTCATTTTCGGGTTGTTGACGACAGACACCATGCAACAGTCGGAAGATCGTGCGGGTGGAAAGTATGGGAATAAGGGCGATGAGGCCGCGGTTACCGCGATAAAGATGGTAAATTTTTCCGCCTGAGGCTTGCGACTTTCGAAATAAATCGTACCTTTGCACTGCGTTTGAAACGAGGGGCAGTTACCAGAGTGGCCAAATGGGGCTGACTGTAACTCAGCTGGCTTACGCCTTCGGTGGTTCGAATCCATCACTGCCCACGAATTCGCGGAAGTAGCTCAGTCGATAGAGCATTAGCCTTCCAAGCTGAGGGTCGCGGGTTTGAGTCCCGTCTTCCGCTC
>CASEGC010000020.1 GCA_949287365.1 uncultured Parabacteroides sp. | reverse complement strand
CTGATTAACGAGCACACGAAGTTCAGCCCCAACGACAACCGCCAGACCTTGCCCCGCTTCCAGCCCGAAGCCATCCGCCAGAACCTGCGCATCGTGGAGGCACTGAACCAATTCGGACGGACACGCGGCTACACTCCGGCGCAAATAGCCATGGCCTGGCTGATGCACAAGGGAGAGTTCATCGTACCTATCCCTGGAACAACGAAGCTGGCGCACTTGGAAGAGGACCTCCGTGCCACGGAGATTTCCTTTACGCCCGAAGAGATGCAGGAAATAGAAACGGCGGTGTCTGCCATTCCCGTTGTGGGCAGCCGGTATGATGCTTTGCAGGAATCCAAAGTACAGAAGTAAAAGCGTGTAGTACGATGAAATCGGTTTTGATAATCAGTCTTATATTGCTGCTTGCAGGATGCGGTGGAAAAGACTGGAATGTCTTGATGATAGCCGAGCAAGGCAGTTTCGCCGTGGGCGGTACGGTGCTGAAAGACTCTTCGGGGCATACCTACCACGGCGACCATGCCTACGTGTTCTATCAGAAGCCCGTGGATGCCCGGAAATATCCATTGGTATTCGCCCACGGCGTGGGGCAGTTCAGTAAGACTTGGGACACCACGCCCGACGGACGGGAAGGATATCAGAACATCGTCCTGCGCAAAGGTTTTAGTGTCTATCTCGTTGACCAGCCCCGAAGGGGCAATGCCGGGCGGAGCACGGAACCCGCAACCATTTCTCCGGCCTTCGACGAAGAGCTGTGGTTCAACCGCTTCCGCGTAGGCATCTGGCCGGATTACTTCGAGGGCGTACAGTTCAGCCGCAACCCGGAAGCACTCAACCAGTATTTCCGCCAAATGACACCCACCATCGGCACGATAGATTTCGAGGTCTATTCCGATGCCTACGCCGCCTTGTTCGATAAGATTGGCCCCGCCATATTCGTCACCCATTCGCAGGGCGGACCCGTAGGTTGGCAGACGTTGTTCAAAACGAAGAACATCAAAGGCATCGTGTCGTATGAGCCGGGCGGCGGCATTCCTTTCCCCGAAGGGCAAGTGCCGGAAGAAGGCAGAGTGCTGACTCTCTCGAAGAAAACAGAAGGCATCGAGGTGCCGATGGACGTGTTTATGGAATATACCCGAATCCCCATCGTAGTGTATTATGGCGACAACTTGCCCGAAACAGACGAACGTCCTGAAATCTACGAATGGACGCGCCGCCTGCATCTGATGCGCCAGTGGGCGAAGATGCTCAACGACTTGGGCGGGGATGTGACGGTCATCCACCTACCTGAAGCCGGGCTGCACGGAAACACGCACTTCCCGATGTCGGACTTGAACAACGTGGAGGTGGCGGAACTGATGTACGATTGGTTGCGGGAGAAAGGGTTGGATTAACCCAAATCGGTCATTAGGGATAATGGAAACACCATTTTCTAATGACCGATTTTGATTCAATAAATCGCCTTGGCGATTCGGTAGACGCTATCCGAAGCCATCAACGTATAGAAGTGCAGGCTGGGTACGCCATAGGCGATTAGCTCCTTGCATTGCTGGACGCACCATTCGATGCCGACCTCTTTCGCCTCCGCGTCGTCCTTGCATTTGCGTAACTCGCGGGCGAACGGCTCAGGGATTTCCGAGCGGAACACGCGGGGAAGCACGGTCAGCTGGTTTTTGAACACAACCGGCTTGATGCCGGGAATAATCGGGACCGTGATGCCTTCCGCACGGCAACGCTCCACGAAAGCGAAATATTTTTCGTTATCGAAAAACATCTGCGTCACTAGATATTCCGCCCCGTTTCTCACCTTCTCTTTCAGGTAATACATATCCGACTCCATGTTGGGTGCCTCCTCGTGTTTCTCCGGATAGCAGGCCATTCCGTAGGAGAATGGCGTCTCGATGCCCTCTATCCTTGAGCCGTCCAAGGCGATACCCTCGTTGAAACGATTCACCTGCTCTTGCAAATCCGTGGCGTGCTCGTGGTAAAGTTCCGGGTCTTGTCGCGAGGCATCCAGCGCCTTGATGTCTCCCCTTAGCAACAAGAGGTTGTTCACCCCAAGGAAGTTCAGGTCTATCAAGGCGTATTCCGTCTCATCTTTCGTGAACCCCTTACATATTATATGGGGTACCGCCGGAATCTTGTACTTGTTTTGGATGGCCGAGGCGATAGCCACCGAGCCGGGCCTTTTGCGGATATTCACCTTCTGGATGCTGCCATCCGGCAAGGTCTTGTAGATATACTCGCTATGATGCGAGGTGATGTTTATATATTTCGGGTCGAATTCCCTCAGTTTGTCGATTACGTTATAGACTTTCTGTATACTGTTGCCTTTCAATGGCGGCAATATCTCGAGCGAGAAAGCGGTCGTCTCGCTGTTTTTTATTAAATCGATTACCTTCATTTCCTTGAAATTTGACACAAAAATAATTCTTTTTCGTAGGGATACATTCATCCTTCGCTTTTTTTCCTTTGGATAATGCGACCACGGCTACGGTTTCCTTACTAGGAAACGGAAATTTCCTTACTAGGGAACAGGAATTTCCTTACGAGGAAACGGGAGTTTCCTTACTAGGAAACGAAGGTCCCCTTACTGGGAAACTAAGTTTTCCTTTAGGAGAAACCAAGTTTTCCTTCGGAAGGGACTAAATTTTCCTCCGAAGGGAATCGCGATTTCTTCCGGAGAAAATTTTAAGTATCTTTTACTGCTATTTCGTAAGCGAAAAACTTGTTTTGTTGAAATTTTTCGTACTTTTAGCGCCGTTTAGTTAAGAATGTTAACGAGATGTGTTAATACCATTTTATTATTAAAAAAATAGCAGTGTTGTTATGAGTTGTGTTACTAATGCGTTAACCGAGCGGATGAAAGCGAGGGGAAGGTTATTGTTGATTTGTATGGTAGGAGGTGGCTTGTCTTTACTGGATGTGGAAGGGGTGAAGGCGAGTAACGGTTTGTATGAGGTGAATCAACAGGCAGATAGAGTGACGGGAGTCGTTTTGTTCGAGGAAGACCAGACACCCGTGATCGGGGCGACCATCTTGGTGAAAGGCACCACGGTGGGAACGATTACGGACACGGACGGGCGTTTCATCCTGACGGACGTGCCGGCGGACGCGCGAATCCTGCAAATATCTTATGTCGGGTCGAAGACCGAGGAGGTGCTTATACAGCCGAATATCAAGGTCTTGTTGAAATCGGATACGCAACAAATCGACGAGGTGATGGTCGTGGCGTATGGAACCTCGAAGAAAAGTACCTTTACGGGTTCCGCCAGCGCGATCAAGAAGGAGGAATTGGAGATACGGCCGGTCACGAACGTCACGAGCGCCTTGTCGGGAACGACTTCCGGCGTGCAGGTCTTGTCGGCGAACGGTCAGCCGGGTTCCGAGCCGGATATCTATATTCGCGGTATCGGCTCGTACAGTTCCAGCAACTCTCCGCTTATCATCTTGGACGGTATGCCATACGATAACTCGATAAGCAGTATCAACCCGACGGATATCGAGAGCATCACGGTGCTGAAAGACGCAGCTTCGGCCGCTTTGTATGGTTCCCGCGCGGCGAATGGCGTGTTGATGATTACCACCAAGCAGGGTACGAAGGACAAGATGACCGTGAACGTGAAGTTCAACCAAGGAGTCACGGCGCGGCAAAGCGCTGATTATAAGAAGGTGGGCGTGAACGATTACCTGAAGTTGTATTGGGAGAACTTGCGTAACCAGTACGTGCGCGATGGCAGGGAAATGGCGGAGGCCGGCCAGCTGGCGGCACAGAACCTGTTCGATAATTTGACTTACAATCCGTTTAACGTACCGAGAGACCAAGTGCTTGACGAGAACGGTAACGTGAACCCGAACGCCCAGATGCTTTGGGCGGACGATACGGATTGGGAAGACGCGGTGGAGCGTTTGGGCAGCCGTACGGACGCTTCCGTGGCGATTAGCGGTGGCTCCGAGAAGACGGATTATTACGCCTCTATCGGTTATACCAACGAGAACGGTTACATCATCGGCTCGAATTATAAACGCTATACCGCCCGGGCGAACGTGAACTCGCAGATCACGAAATGGTTGAAGGTGGGAGCGAACGTGTCGGCTAACATGAGCTCCTCGGAAGGAAACCAGAACGAAAGCAGCGGCAATAACTCGAACCCCTTCCGTTTCACGCGTTACGTGGGACCGATTTACCCCATCCACCTGCATGACCCGAACACGGGCGAATATATTCTGGATGAGAACGGGAATAAGATTTACGACTTCGGTACGGGTTATACCATCAATGGCGTGACCATCCCGATGCGCGATTACGTGACGGGCAATAACCCGGCGAAGGAGTTGCAGGACAGGAAAGATGAGAACAAGCGCAACACCATCAATGCGAAGGTGTTCGCGGAAATCTCTTTCTTGAAGGATTTCAAGTTCACCTTCAACGGTGGCGTGGGCGCGAATTCTTATTTGGCGTCCTCCGCGGATATCGTTTACGAGGAGAAGGGTAATACCGGTACGGCCACGAAGACGAATTCTTTCACGACCACCTGGACCTTCAATGAATTGCTTACCTATAATAAGGATATCGACAGGCATCATGTGGATGTTTTGGTTGGGCATGAGAGTTACGACTATGAGTACAACTATTTGAGGGCTTCTATGAAAGACCAGAAATTCGCCGGCAATTACGAGCTGACGAACTATTCGAACATCAACACGACACCGACCTCTTACACGAACGAGTATAAGACGGAGGGATATTTGTCCCGTTTGAACTACGATTACGATGATAAATACTTCTTCTCGGCCTCTTTCCGTCGGGATGGCTCGTCTCGTTTCTACAAGGATTCCCGTTGGGGTAATTTCTGGTCGGTCGGCGGTGGCTGGCGTATCGACAAGGAGAAGTTCATGCGGAAGTTCCAGTTCATCGACCTGTTGAAGTTGAGAGCCTCTTACGGTATGGTCGGAAACGATAATATCGGCGGTTACTATCCGTGGAGAGCGACTTACGAGCCTGCCCAGAACGCGGGCGAGGCGGGTTATATCCAATCCTCTTTGGGTAACAAGGACCTGAAATGGGAGGTATCCCATAATCTGGACGTGGCGTTGGAGACCAGTTTCTTTAACCGTTATACCGCCACTATCGAGTTCTTCAACCGTCAGTCGAGCAATTTGTTATTCTCGGTTCCCTTGTCACCCTCCACTGGTGTGGATAGCCAAGACCTGAACGCCGGGACGATGTACAACCGGGGCGTGGAGTTCGACTTGGGCGCCTTGATTATCGATAAGAAAGATTTTACGTGGAACGTGAATTTGAACGGTACGCACATCAAGAACCGAATCACGAAACTTCCGGTGGACCCGTTCGTGAGCGGCGTGCATAAGATAGAGGAAGGCCATTCGCGCTACGAGTTCTGGTTGCGTCAATGGGCAGGTGTCGACCCGGCGACGGGTAATAGCCTGTATGTCCCGACCGCGGAGGCTTTGGAAAGCTCGGAGTATCTGGTTACGGTAGACGGCAAGACCTATACGACCTCGCGCAACGAGGCGGAATTCGCCTACGCCGGCGAGTCCATGCCGAAGTTGACGGGTGGCTTGTCCACGAATCTTACCTATAAAGGGTTCAGCCTTTCGTTGATGTTCTATTATCAACTGGGTGGTACGATGTATGACGGGACATACGCGAATTTGATGTCCGCGGGCACGGGTTCGCTCTCCTATTCGAACCTGCATGAGGATATGTTGAACCGCTGGCAAAAGCCGGGTGATATCACCAACGTACCCCGTATCTCGAACGGTAGCGACGCCACGGATTTGGAGGCGGGTACCTCCACGCGTTGGTTGGTCAGCTCGAATATGTTGGAATTGTCGAACATCAATTTGGGTTACACCTTCTCTGACAATATCATCAACCGGTTGGGCGTGAAAGGTCTGCAAGTCTATTTCTCCGCGGAGAACGTGTTCCAGATTACGAAACGGAGAGGTACTTATCCGAAAAAGAATGTCTATTCAGGCTATACGGGCAATGGGGATACCTATTTGCCGGCGCGCGTGTTTACGATGGGGTTGAATGTTACGTTCTAACAAATTAAAATATGAGTATCATGAAGAAAAATAAGATAGTTGCGTTGTTGGCGGGAACCGCTTTGTTGTGCGCTTCCTGCGGGGATGATTTCATGGAGACGAAATCGACCGAGAATGTCGACCAGGAACAGATGTTCGAGACCACCGAGGGTGGTATGATGGCCGTGAACGGTCTGCATAAGTTGATGTACACGCCTTCTCTGTCAAGCTCATACGCTGAAGGCGGCTTCCAGACCTTTATGATTTGGCTGGAGGTGATGGGCGAGGATTTGGTCTATACGGTGGCGAACGCCCAGTTCCAGTCGCAGGCGAAATGGACGTTGCATCGTAACCCGACATCCGCCCACTTGGAGTATCAGTATGACCTGTTCTATATCATGATCGCGAACGCGAACATGATTATCGCGAATATCGATAATGCGGAAGGTACGCAGGAAGAGCGGGATTACATCAAGGGACAGGCCTTGGCTTATCGCGCGTTCGCCTATTATTATTTGGTTCAATGCTGGGGCTATCGTTACGAGCCGGATGGCGACAACTCGAAGCCGGGCGTTATCCTGCGTTTGGAGAATTCGACGGATAACTTGCCGCGCTCTACGGTAGCTGAGGTCTATGAGCAGATTAACAAGGACTTGGACCAGTCTATCTCGTTGTTGGCCGGTGTCACGATACAGAAAGAGAACAAGTCGCACATCGACGTGCATGTGGCCCGGGGATTGAAAGCCCGCGTGTTGTTGACGCAAGGGAAATGGCAAGAGGCCGCCGAGATGGCGAAGCTGGTCGTGGAGCAATCTGGGGCTAAGCTGCAAGACGATACCTACGTGACGACCGTGAACCGGATGAGCGACCAGACCAACACGGAGTGGCTTTGGGGTAAGAAAGGACAGGAGGACCAGGCGGGAACCCTGAAGGACTTCCATAGCTTCATGTCGAACAAGAACGCCAGCTACAACAAGAACACGCCGCGCGCGATTTACAACCTGCTTTATAACCGGATTTCCGATACCGATATCCGCAAGACGTTGTGGTTTCCGCGGGCGCAAGACCCGGAGACCTTGCCGAGGCCTATCACGCCTACGGGCGGACGTATCCGCAACTACATGGCGAACAAGTTCCTTTTGGCGGACGAGAACATGAAGTGCGGCGACGTGCCTTGGATGCGCTTGCCGGAGATGATGTTGATAGAGGCGGAGGGTTACGCTCGCGCCGGTCGTTATCAGGACGCCGCCAACGCGCTTTATCCGCTGGCGCACCATCGCGACCCGCAATATCAGTTGTCTACCAAGACGGGCGATGAGCTGATAGACGAGATCATGTTCCAGCGTCGTATCGAGCTGTGGGGCGAAGGGTTCCGTTTCTTGGACTTGAAGCGTCTGCACATGCCGCTGGACCGTGGCCCGAAGACCCGCGAGGAGTTGGGTTACAGCAACGACCCGTGGAATCAGGACAACGTGATGCCGACCAACGTCGACCCCGAGGCTTCCAATTATAATATGTACGACGGACACCCGATGGGCGAGGAGAACCGGTATCGTGACGCCGACCACAAGGAGTGGCAATGGTTGTTCCCGCAGGACGAGATCGATGTCAATCCTTTGTGCGAGCAAAACCCGTTATGATGAGTGTGGTGAAGTAAAACAGGATTAAATATCATTACGTGGATATTCGCAAAGGTCCGTACGGGCATTCATGCCGGTTGGCGTGGATGTCCATGCGGACGGACGTGAATATCCGCGTCGGTCAAGATAAAAGAGAAGATGAGATGAAACGTAGATTTGCTTTTTTGAGTTTGTTCGTTTGCGTGGCGATAGCCATGTTCGCCCAGCCGAAAGCGGCTCCTTACCCGTATGATTTGTCTTATTTCCTACCGAAAGGGAATTATACTTACAATCCGGACATCCCGACACCGGAGCAGGTACTGGGCTTCCAGATAGGGGAGCAGCATGCGGATTGGGGGCAAGTGGTCGGGTACATGAATGCCTTGGCCGCCGCTTCCGAGCGTGTGACCGTGCGGGAGACCGGCCGGACCTACCAATACCGGCCTTTTATCGAGGTGACGATTACCTCGCCTGAGAATCAAAAGAATATCGCCCGAATCAAGGAGGAGCACCTGACGCTGACGGACGCTGAACGGTCCGCTTCGTTGGACGTGAGCCAAATGCCGGTCGTGGTTAGCTTGGTGCATTCCATCCATGGCAATGAGGCGTCCGGAGTGAATTCCTCCTTGGCGGTCACCTATTTCTTGGCCGCCGCTCAGGGTGGAGATATTGATGACCTGTTGGACAAGACGGTGATACTGATGACTCCGGGAGCCAATCCGGACGGAATCAACCGTTTCGCCTCGTGGGTGAATACCTCGCGGAGCAACACGAACGTGAGCGACTTGAACTCGCGTGAGTTCCAGGAGCCTTGGCCTTCCAGCCGCACCAATCATTATTGGGCGGATTGCAACCGCGATTGGTTGATGCTTCAGCATCCGGAGGGACGGAATGGCGTGGATACCTATATGGACTGGCTGCCCAACCTGTTGGCGGACTTGCATGAGCAGGGTTCCGCCCGGCCCTATTATTTCAGTCCGGGTCATCCGAAGCGGGTACACGACTTGGTGACGGCCGAGAATCAGGAGTTCGCGCATAAGGTGTCCGAGTCCGTGGCGGAGCAATTGGACCAGATTGGCACGCTTTACTACTCGAAAGAGGGTTACGACGATTATTATATGGGGAAAGGCGCCGCGTATGGCGATATACACGGTTCCATTTGCCTGTTGTACGAGCAGGGGACGACGCGCGGCCATCTGCGGGAGACCAAGAACGGTGTCCGCGCTTTCGCTTGGACGGTGCGTAATCAGGCGTATGGCTCTTACGGGACTATCTTCGCCGGTTATCGGATGCGTGAGGATTTGCTGAACTACCAACGCGATTTCTTCCGGAACGTGAAGAACGAGGTGGCGAAGCAACCGGTGAAGGGCTACATGTTCGACGCGAGAGGCTCTCGTGCGGTCGCTTACCATTTCTTGGAAAACATGGGACATCATAAGATAAACGTGTATCGTTTGGCGAAGAACACGACCGTGGACGGGAAAGAGTTCAAGGCGGAGGACGCTTATATCATCCCGATGGACCAGAAGTTCAACGCGATGATCCGTACCGTGATGGAGAATGTCACCGAATATACGGACAGCGTCTTTTATGATATCTCTACTTGGACTTTCCCGCACGCTTTCAACCTGGATTACGCTCCGGTGAAAAGTACCGCGGGACTGGTTGGCGAGTTGGTCTCGGAGAACTTGTTCGCGCCGGGAAAGGTGATTGGTGGTAAGAGCGAGTATGGTTACCTGTTCGCCAACACGGAGTTTTACACGCCGAAGGTGATGTACGAGTTGCTTCGTAAGGGTGTCAACGTGATGGCGTGCGGCCGTCCGTTTCATTTCCGTTCCGGCGACATCGAGATGGAGATGGGTTACGGTACGATTCTCGTCTCCGCTCAGAACCAGCCTGTGTCGGCGGACGAGCTTTATACGCTTATCTCCGACCTCGCCAAGGAGTCGGGCGTGGATGTCTATTCGGTCCGGACTGGCTTGATGGACGACCAGGATTTGGGAAGCCCCGCTTATAAGCCTTTGGAATTGCCGCAGGTAGCCATATTGGTAGGCCGTTCGATGGGCATTCCGGACTCGGGCGAGGCTTGGTTCTTGCTGGACCGCCGTTTCCAGATGCGCCCCACCCTGATAGAGGCGACCACGACGCTGACTCCTAAAAAGCTACAACGCTATAACGTGATTATCATGGCGAACGGCGTGCCTGCGCTTACGAAAAGCTCGGAGAAGGCGTTGAAAGATTGGGTGGCCGCCGGTGGCACGCTAATCGCCGAGGGTAAGGCTTATAAATGGGTGAGCGAGGCCGGTATCCTCCCTATAGAGGTGAAGGATGCCTCGCATAAGGAGGACTCTACGGTTTATCGGGCTTTTGCGGAGAAGAAAGAGGCCGATGCGGGTAATGACATGGATGGCGTGTTCCTGAATTGCCATCTGGACATCACGCACCCGTTGGCGTGGGGCTTCGACCAGCCGGAGATCGCCGTGCTGAAGAAGAACAATATCATCTTCGAGAAGAACGCCGACCCGTATGTCTCTCCGTTACATTATACGGACAACCCTCATTTGTCGGGTTTCTTGTCCGCCAAGAACGAGGAATTGCTGAAAGGGACGCCCGCCGTGTTCGCCAAGAAGTACAAGAGCGGCTCGGTGGTGGTGTTTGCGGACGACATGAATTTCCGCTCTTACTGTTTCGGCACGAGCAAGATTTTCATGAACGCCATTTTCTTCGGGAAATGTTTCTAATGTGTTGATGTCATTAATTCGCGAGTTGGATTCATTTATAAATAAATAAGCGTATATTTGCGGTACGCGAGCGAGCGTCAGGGGAATGAGGCTCCGGACGCTTGCTTCTCATGCAGTTATTAAGCGAACTAATACCGTAAATTGAAATAAATATGGAAAGTTTGAATTGGTCTGAATTGGGTTTTGGTTATATCAAGACAGACTATAACGTAAGGTGTTATTACCGAGATGGTAAATGGGGAGAGCTGGAGGTTTGCTCTTCCGAGATTATAAATCTTCACATGGCTTCCACTTGCTTGCATTATGGGCAGGAGTCGTTCGAGGGGTTGAAAGCCTTCCGTGGAAAAGACGGGAAAATTCGTGTGTTCCGTATGGACGAGAACGCGAAGCGTATGCAATCGTCCAGCCGAGGCATCAAGATGGCGGAACTGCCCGTGGAGATGTTCGAGGAGGCCGTACGTAAGGTCGTTCGCCTGAACGAGCGTTTCGTGCCGCCATACGAGAGTGGCGCGGCTTTGTACATCCGTCCGTTGATGTTGGGATTGGGCGCTCAGGTAGGTGTGAAGCCGGCTCCTGAATATATGTTCGTGGTGTTCGTAACGCCCGTGGGACCTTATTTCAAAGGTGGCTTCCAGCCCTCGAAAGTATGTATCCTGCGCGAGTATGACCGTGCGGCTCCGAACGGTACGGGAACGATTAAGGTAGGCGGTAATTACGCCGCCAGCTTGGTGGCGGGCGAGATCGCCCATGAGAAAGGGTACGCCGCCGTGTTGTATCTCGACCCGAAGGAGAAGAAATATCTGGACGAGTGTGGCCCCGCCAACTTCTTCGGTATCCGCGGGAATAGTTATATCACCCCGAAGTCGCATTCTATCCTTCCCTCTATCACGAACAAGAGTCTGCAACAACTGGCTGAGGATATGGGGTTGACGGTGGAACGCCGTCCGATTCCGTTGGAGGAGATCGCCACGTTCGACGAGGCCGCCGAGTGTGGTACCGCCGCCGTGATCGCCCCGATTTCCCAAATCGATGATTTGGATGAGAACAAGTCCTACGTGATAGCCAAGGACGGCAAGCCGGGTCCGATATGCGAGAAGCTCTATCATAAGTTGCGTGCTATCCAGTATGGCGATGAGCCGGATACGTATGGATGGGTGACGGTTATTGAGTAAGTCATGAGTGACGAATGACGGGATACGAGTTATGATTTATGAACTCCTTATCTCGTCATTCGTCACTCGTAATTCATAAATTCGTCTCGTTTTTGCAATCTCGACGTGGCAATTTAAGGAAAAACGCGTATATTTGTCCCGATAAATCAATAATTGTCAGTTGTTCGTTGTCAATTGTCAATTGAAAAAAGGTGGACGCGTTTTTTAAGACACATAAATATTTGATAGAGCATCTGTATTCCCCGGTGCGAAGGGGATTGATGGATGAGATTAATTGGGAAGACCGTTTGATAGGTATCAAAGGTTCCCGAGGAGTGGGGAAGACTACCTTTTTGTTGGATTATGCCCGCGAGCGTTTTGGCGCCGATAACAGGGAATGCCTATATGTAAATTTGAATCATTTCTATTTCACGGAACGTACTTTGGTCGATTTCGCCGCGGAGTTTAGGGCGAAGGGTGGAAAGGTGTTGTTGATAGACCAAGTATTTAAATATTCGGGCTGGTCGAAAGAGTTAAGATATTGCTATGATAATTTCGAGGATTTGCGGATTGTCTTCTCCGGTTCGTCGGTGATGCGCCTGAAGGAGGAAAATCCGGATTTGTCGGGTAAGGTGGTGTCGTACAACCTGCGTGGATTCTCGTTCCGGGAATTCCTGAACCTGATGTCGGGAAGCCGGTTCCCCGCCTATTCTTTCGAGGAGGTGCTGGCGAACCATCGGGAGATAGCGAGAGAAATCTGTTCGCGAGTGAAGCCGATGGCCTATTTCCAAGACTATCTGCACCATGGTTTTTATCCCTTTTTCTTGGAAAAGCGGAATTTCTCCGAGAATCTGCTGAAGACGATGAACATGACGTTGGAGGTGGACGTGCTGTACATCAAACAAATCGAGCAAAGTTATCTTCCTAAGTTGCGTAAGTTGCTCTATATATTGGCGACGAGCGCACCTTGCACGCCGAACGTGAGTCAGTTGAGTAAAGACATCGAGACCTCCCGGGCGACCGTGATGAATTATATCAAATATCTGACGGACGCGCGTTTGATGAACATGTTGTATCCGGTAGGCGAATCCTTCCCGAAGAAGCCTTCCAAGGTGTACATGTATAACTCGAACCTGATGTATCCTATCCGTCCCATGGAGGTAAGCGCTCAGGCGGTGCGCGAGTCTTTTTTCTTTAATCAGTTGTTGAAAGACAATAAGTTGAACGATGGCGTGAAGAACGCCCATTTCTTGGTGAACGCACGATATAATTTCCGGATAGAGGAGAGCATGAAGATGAAGAACAATCCGGATTTGTATTATGCGGTGGATAAGACCGAGGTCGGAGAGGAGAACATGATACCGATTTGGCTGTTCGGATTTTTATATTGAAATTGCTATCTTTACATTGCAAATCGGAAGAAGTTGCGTATCTTCGCGCATGACAGATGTCGCGCTTTGATTGATATTGTAGGAGTTTTAATACTAATAGTTTATAAGCTTATGACAAAGCAAAAAAAATTTATTACTTGTGACGGTAACGAAGCGGCCGCGCATATATCTTATATGTTTAGCGAAGTAGCCGCTATTTATCCGATCACACCTTCATCTACGATGGCTGAGCACGTGGATGAATGGGCTGCCGCGGGCCGTAAGAACATCTTCGGCGAGACAGTTATGGTACAGGAGATGCAATCGGAAGGCGGTGCCGCCGGTGCCGTTCACGGTTCGTTGCAAGCCGGCGCTTTGACTACTACTTATACGGCTTCTCAAGGCTTATTGCTGATGATCCCGAATATGTACAAGATTGCGGGCGAGTTGCTTCCTTGCGTATTCCATGTATCTGCTCGTACGTTGGCTTCTCATGCGTTGTGTATCTTTGGCGACCATCAGGATGTCATGTCTTGCCGCCAGACAGGTTTCGCCATGTTGTGTGAAGGTTCTGTACAGGAGGTGATGGATTTGGCTGGTGTAGCTCACTTGGCTACCTTGAAATCACGCGTGCCGTTCATTAACTTTTTCGACGGATTCCGTACGTCGCACGAAATCCAGAAAATCGAGAAGCTGGACAACGAGGACTTGGCTCCGCTCATCGACCAAGAGGCATTGACTGATTTCCGTGCGCGTGCCTTGAATCCGATGAAGCCGGTAGCTCGTGGTATGGCTGAGAACCCGGATCACTTCTTCCAGCATCGTGAGTCCGCTAACTCGTTCTACGAGAAAGTACCGGCTATCGTAGAGGAATATATGAACGAAATCTCGAAGATTACCGGCCGCAAGCATGGCTTGTTCGATTATTATGGAGCTGAGGATGCCGACCGTGTCATCATCGCGATGGGCTCTATCACGGAAGCTATCCGCGAGACTATCGACTATCTGATGGCTAAAGGCGAGAAAGTGGGTTTGGTTTCCGTACACTTGTATCGTCCGTTCTCGGCTAAGCATTTCTTGGCCGCTGTACCTAAGACGGCTAAACGTATCGCCGTCCTCGACCGTACGAAAGAGCCGGGCGCGAATGGCGAACCGCTTTACTTGGATGTAAAAGACTGCTTCTATGGCGTAGAGGATGCTCCGCTTATCGTAGGTGGCCGTTATGGTTTAGGCTCGAAGGACACGACTCCGGCTCAGGTCTTGGCGGTTTACGAGAACCTCGCGATGGCGATGCCGAAGAATCAGTTCACTATAGGTATCGAAGATGACGTGACTTTCACTTCGCTTCCTAAGAAAGAGGAGATCGCTTTGGATGCCGATGGCATGTTCGAGGCGAAGTTCTATGGCTTGGGCGCGGATGGTACGGTTGGCGCTAACAAGAACTCCGTAAAGATTATCGGTGATAATACCAATAAATATTGCCAAGCTTATTTCGCGTACGACTCGAAGAAGTCGGGTGGTTTCACCTGCTCGCACTTGCGTTTCGGTGATCATCCTATCCGTTCTACTTATTTGGTGAATACGCCGAACTTCGTGGCTTGCCACGTACAGGCTTACCTCCACATGTATGATGTAACTCGTGGTTTGCGCCAGAATGGTACGTTCTTGCTGAACACGATTTGGGAAGGCGAAGAGTTGGCAAAGAACTTGCCGAACAAGGTAAAGAAGTATTTCGCGCAGAATAATATTACCGTTTACTATATCAACGCTACGAAGATCGCGCAGGAGATTGGTTTGGGCAACCGTACGAACACCATCCTCCAGTCTGCATTCTTCCGTATCACAGGCGTTATCCCGGTTGATTTGGCGGTTGAGCAAATGAAGAAGTTCATCGTGAAGTCTTATGGCAAGAAGGGTGAAGATGTAGTGAACAAGAACTATGCGGCCGTTGACCGCGGTGGTGAATATCATCAATTGACGGTTGACCCGGCATGGGCTAACTTGGAAGTAGAAGCTCCGGCTGCTAACAACGACCCGGCATTCATCAACGAAGTAGTTCGTCCTATCAATGCACAGGATGGCGACTTGCTTCCGGTATCTGCCTTCAAAGGTATCGAAGATGGTACTTGGTATCAGGGCACGGCTAAATATGAGAAGCGTGGCGTAGCCGCTTTCGTTCCGGTATGGAACTCAGAGAACTGTATCCAGTGTAACCAGTGTGCTTACGTTTGTCCTCACGCTTCTATCCGTCCGTTCGTATTGGATGAAGAGGAGAAGAAGAACGCTCCGGAATTCGCTACGATCGCGGTGAAGGCTCCGGCTACGATGAAGGGCATGGCGTTCCGTATGCAGGTGGATGTAATGGACTGCTTGGGTTGCGGTAACTGTGCGGATATCTGTCCGGG
>CASEGC010000019.1 GCA_949287365.1 uncultured Parabacteroides sp. | reverse complement strand
TATATATATAAATATATAATATAGTATTTAATAGCGGATTTTTTCATCCGCTAAAAATAAACTGTAATACTGTAATTGTAATGCTTACTGTAATCGTGAAACCGTAATCGAAATGACTTGTAATGGCGATAACGGATGTTTTGTTAATAAATAATGCGCTATAATGCGCTTGAATGTTTCGTTGGTTAAAAAAAAATATTATCTTTGCCCGCTGTAAATAAAGACTATTAGAAGATAATGATGATAAAGATTACATTTCCGGATAATTCCGTAAGGGAATATGAGCGAGGAACGACCGCTATGCGAATAGCGGAGAGCATCAGTCCGAGACTGGCGCAAGAGGTCTTGGCCGCCAACGTCAATGGCGAGACGTGGGATTTGACCCGTCCTATCGACGGGGACGCTTCGGTTCGGCTCCTGAAATGGGAGGACGAGGAAGGGAAGCACGCCTTCTGGCACTCCAGCGCGCACCTGATGGCGGAGGCGCTGCAAGAGCTTTACCCGGGCATCAAGTTCGGCATCGGGCCGGCTATCGAGAACGGGTTCTATTATGACGTGGACCCGGGCGATACGGTCATCAAGGAAAGCGATTTCCCCGCTATCGAGGCGAAGATGCGCGAGCTGGTGGCGAAAAAGGAGGAGATACGTCGGCAGGATATCGCGAAGGCGGACGCCATGAAGATGTTCGGCGACCGGGGCGAGGTCTACAAGACGGAGCTGATAAGCGAGCTGGAGGACGGCACGATAACGACCTATACGCAGGGAGCGTTCACGGACTTGTGCCGCGGCCCGCACATCCCCAACACCTCTTATATAAAGGCGGTGAAGATACTAAGCGTGGCGGGAGCCTATTGGCGCGGCGACGAGAAGCGCAAGCAGCTGGTGCGCCTCTACGGTATCACCTTCCCGAAGAAGAAGATGCTGGACGACTACCTTGTCATGCTGGAGGAGGCGAAGAAGCGCGACCACCGCAAGATAGGCAAGGAGATGGACCTGTTCATGTTCTCCGACACGGTGGGGAAGGGGCTTCCGATGTGGCTTCCGAAGGGTACGGCGTTGCGCTTGCGCCTGCAGGACTTCCTGCGGCGTATCCAGGCCCGTTACAACTATCAGGAGGTGATGTGCCCGCCTATCGGCAATAAGTTGCTCTATATAACGTCGGGCCACTACGCGAAGTACGGGAAGGACTCGTTCCAGCCCATCCATACGCCGGAAGAGGGCGAGGAATACTTCCTGAAGCCGATGAACTGCCCGCATCATTGCATGATATACAAGAACTCGCCCCGCTCGTACAAGGACCTGCCGTTGCGCCTCGCGGAGTTCGGCACGGTATGCCGCTATGAGCAGAGCGGGGAGCTGCACGGGTTGACCCGCGTGCGCAGTTTCACGCAGGACGACGCGCATATCTTCTGCCGTCCGGACCAGGTGAAGCAGGAGTTCCTGAACGTGATGGATATCATCTCCATCGTGTTCAAGACGATGGATTTCGAGAATTTCGAGGCGCAAATCTCCTTGCGCGACAAGACCGACCGCGAGAAATATATCGGTAGCGACGAGAACTGGGAGCGCGCCGAGCGGGCCATCGTGGAGGCCTGCGAGGAGAAAGGCTTGAAGGCGAAGATAGAATATGGCGAGGCGGCGTTCTACGGCCCGAAGCTCGATTTCATGGTGAAAGACGCCATCGGCCGCCGTTGGCAATTGGGCACGATACAGGTGGATTACAACCTGCCGGAGCGTTTCCAATTGGAATATACGGGAGCCGATAACCAGAAACATCGTCCGGTGATGATACACCGCGCCCCGTTCGGCTCGATGGAGCGTTTCGTGGCGGTGCTGATAGAGCATACGGCGGGCAAGTTCCCGTTGTGGCTGACACCTGAGCAGGTGTGCGTCATGCCGATCAGCGAGAAGTTCAACGCGTACGCCGAGCGTGTGGCCCGTGAGCTGGGCGAGCGTGATATCCGCGTGACGGTGGACGACCGGAACGAGAAAATAGGCCGTAAGATACGCGACAACGAGTTGAAACGAATCCCTTATATGCTTGTCGTCGGAGAGAAAGAGGCGGAAAATGATGAGGTTTCCGTAAGAAAACAAGGCGAAGGTGATAAAGGTTCGATGAAAATCACTACCTTCGCGGAGCTTTTGCGAGGCGAGGTGGACGAGATGATGAATCGCTGGAAGGAAAGTAACGATTAAATAACTAATAACGAGGAGAATATATCATTTTTAATGAAGAATGACAATCTGAAAGATCAGTATAGGATCAACGAACGTATCCGCGTTCGCGAGGTCCGTTTGGTAGGTGATAACGTGGAGATGGGTGTATATCCTATCGCTCAGGCGTTGCGGATAGCGGAAGAGCAGGGATTGGATCTTGTCGAGATTTCACCGAACGCCGTTCCCCCCGTTTGCAGGGTAATCGATTACCAAAAGTTCCTCTATCAGCAAAAGAAACGCCAGAAAGAGCAGAAGGCGAAATCCGTGAAGGTGGTCGTCAAGGAGATCCGGTTCGGGCCTCAGACGGATGACCATGATTACAACTTCAAGCTGAAACACGCGAAGGGTTTCTTGGAGGAAGGCTCGAAAGTGAAGGCTTACGTGTTCTTCAAGGGACGTTCGATACTCTTCAAGGAGCAAGGCGAGGTGTTGTTGCTTCGTTTCGCCAACGACTTGGAGGACTATGGTAAGGTGGAGCAATTGCCGGTATTGGAGGGAAAACGGATGATTATCATGATCTCCCCGAAAAAAGGCGCCTCCTCTGCGAAAAAGGCGCAGGCGCCTAAGCCGAAAAGCGAGAGCGATAAAACGACAGAAGATAATAAACCCCAATGATGGGAGAGTTTAATTAATAATTAAAACAGATTTAGAGATGCCTAAAATGAAGACTAATTCCGGTGCCAAAAAGAGGTTCGCCCTTACCGGAACAGGAAAAATCAAGAGAAAACACGCTTTTAAGAGTCACATCCTGACGAAGAAGACTAAAAAGCAGAAGAGAAATTTGACGCACATGGGCTTGATCGCGAAAGTCGATGAGGCAAGCGTGAAGAGAATGCTTTGCTTACGGTAACCTTTATTTATCAGCGAGTTTTAAAACGATTTTATTAACCGGATGTTTTTAGCCTTAAGATTGTCCCGTGAAGGGATGACGCTAACATTCAAAAACAAATTAGAATTATGCCTAGATCAGTAAATCATGTCGCTTCGAGAGCGAAAAGAAAACGGATTTTGAAATTGACACGCGGTTATTACGGAGCGCGTAAGAACGTTTGGACCGTAGCGAAAAACACGTGGGAGAAGGGTTTGACCTACGCTTTCCGCGATCGCCGGAACAAGAAACGTAATTTCCGCGCCTTGTGGATACAGCGTATTAACGCGGCCGCTCGTTTGGAAGGCTTGTCTTATTCTCGTCTGATGGGCGCTTTGCACGCCGCCGGAATCGAGATCAACCGTAAGGTGCTGGCCGATTTGGCCATGAACCATCCGGAAGCGTTCAAGGCCATCGTCGCTAAGGTGAAATAAATCTTATACGGACGTAATTTTATAGGAGGAAGTCCCCTTGTATAAGGGGACTTTTTTCGTATCTTCGCGCAAGAAATATTTTTAAATTTTAATACGATGAAGAATATATTAGTGATAGGCTCCACCGGTCAGATAGGCTCGGAGCTGACCATGAAATTGAGAGGTCTGTATAGTGGAAATATAGTGGCCGGGTATATTCCCGGAGCGGAGCCGAAAGGTGAATTGCTGGAATCGGGTCCTTCCGCCATCGTGGATATCACGAACGAGCAACAAATAGCGGAGACCGTATCGAGGTATAATATCGACACGATTTACAATCTGGCGGCCCTATTGTCGGCCGTGGCCGAGGCGAAACCCCAGCTCGCGTGGAAAATCGGCATGGGCGGTTTGTTCAACGTCTTAGAGGTGGCGAGAGAGATGCATTGCGCGGTGTTCACGCCAAGCTCCATCGGCGTGTTCGGGAACAATACGCCGAAGGACAAGACTCCGCAAGACACGATACGGAACCCTCGTACGATGTATGGCGTGACAAAGGTCTCCGGCGAGTTGCTGAGCGATTATTATTATATCCGCTTCGGGGTGGATACGCGCTCGGTCCGGTTCCCGGGCTTGATCTCTTACGTGACTCCTCCGGGTGGGGGTACGACCGATTACGCGGTGGATATTTATTACGCGGCTACGCGGGGTGAGAAATTCACTTGTCCTATCGCGGCGGGAACGTTCATGGACATGATGTATATGCCGGATGGCTTGCGCGCCGCTATCGAGATCATGGAGGCCGATTCTTCCAAGTTCGTCCACCGGAACTCGTTCAATCTCGCCTCGATGAGTTTCGATCCGGAGATTATCTACAATAATATCAAGAAATACAAGCCTGATTTCCAGATGGAATATAAGGTGGATCCTTTGCGTCAGGCTATCGCCGAGTCGTGGCCCAATTCCTTGGATGACACTTGCGCCCGGGAAGAGTGGGGGTGGAAGCCGGAGTATGACTTGGACGCGATGACGAAAGATATGTTGGAAAAGTTGGCGGAACGGTTGAAGAAATGAGAGCGGTCATACGCGCCTGCGTTTGCTTGTGCCTCGTTTCGTGGTTATGCGCCTGCACCCCCGGAACCTCTTCCGGGGGGAAGGTGGGCGTAGTGGCATCCGTGGACGACCTGAAGACGTTGGACTGGCCCCGATTGGCGGCCGAGAATGGCATCAATACGATAGGCACGCATGTGGGGCCAGGCGATGTCTTGCCGTTCTTACGTTCGGAAAAGGGAAAACGCTTCCTCTCGGAATGTGATTCCTTGGGCATACAAGTGGAGCATCAATTACATGCGATGTCCTATCTTCTGCCCCGCGAGCTTTTCGCGGAAGACTCTACCCTTTTCCGGATGGATGGAGAGGGACGGCGTGTCGCTGACTTCAATTGTTGCGCCACCTCGGACAAGGCCTTGGGCATCATCGCGGGTAAGGCGGTCGAATACGCCCGGTTGATGCCACCTACCAACCATCGTTATTATTTTTGGCTGGATGATGGCGCGCCTACTTGCCAATGTCCGGAGTGCTCCAAGTATTCGGATAGCGAGAAGGCTTTGCTTATCGAGAACCGGATTATCGAGGCGTTGAGGCGTGTCGACAAGGACGCGTTATTGGCTCATCTCGCCTATCAAAATACGATAGAGGCGCCGCGGAAGGTGAAACCCGCGGAAGGGGTTTTCCTTGAATTCGCTCCTTTCTTCCGTTCGTGGGACGCCCCGATCACGGCGCGTGACGCGAGCGGGCGGACCGGTATCTCGAATGAGGAGACGTATAAACGGTTGTTGGAGAACCTTGCCGTGTTTCCCGTGGAAACCGCCGAGGTATTGGAGTATTGGATGGATGTATCCTTGTTTAGCGATTGGAAAAAGCCCGCGATGAAACTCCCTTGGCGAGGGGATATCTTCAAGGAGGATGTCGAAGAATATACCCGCTTGGGAATCCGTAATATCACGACATTCGCCGCGTACATAGATAGCGCGTACGTCTCGGAGCATGAGGATTTGTCTTTCCTTCATGAATATGGAACGACGTTGGAAAAGGCCTTGTCGGGGGCTCGTTGATTATTTCAGCAAGTCGGGACGTAAGCGGGCGGTGCGTTCTTGCGCTTCCCGCAAACGCCATTCCTCTATCTTGCGTTGGTGCCCGGATAACAATACCTCAGGTACTTTCCATCCTTTGTATTCGGCGGGGCGTGTATAAACCGGTGGAGCCAACAAATTGTCTTGGAATGAGTCGGAGAGAGCGCTTTGCTCATCGCCTATCGCGCCGGGGATAAGGCGGACCACGGCGTCCGCGATGATAGCGGCCGCCAGCTCTCCTCCTGTCAGCACGTAATCGCCCACCGATATCTCTTTCGTTATCAGATGTTCCCGGATACGATAATCGATGCCTTTGTAATGCCCGCACAGGATAATCAGGTTGTTCAATAATGACATGCTATTGGCCATTGGCTGGTTGAATGTCTCCCCATCGGGCGAGGTGTAGATTATCTCGTCGTATTCCCGCTCGCTTTTCAAAGCGGAGATGGCGCGGTCGATCGGCTCGATTTGCATGACCATTCCGGCCTCGCCTCCGAAAGGATAATCGTCCACGCGTCGCCATTTGTTCGTCGTGTAATCTCTCAGGTTGTGCAAGTGGATTTCCGCCAGGCCTTTATCCTGCGCTCTTTTCAATATGGAACAATTGATCGTTCCCTCTATCATCTCGGGGAGGACGGTAAGTATATCTATACGCATAAGGACTCCTTTTTGTGTGTTATCGATCGCAAAAGTACATATTTTTAATTTAACGGATACCGATTAGCTTATGTGTTTGCAGGCTTAACCGCCATTCGGGATGCTTGAGGATGTAGGTTATCACCTCGTCCGTGTTCCGGCAGGAGCAGGGTTGCAGGAAATGGCATCGCGCCGGTATCCGTAGATATGGGGATAAATCCTGTCCCGTGTAAACGACCTTTATCTCGTCTATCCTTTCCAAGAGGACAGGAGCGTTCTCTTTGGGGGAACAGGTTATCCAATCGATACCTTCGGGGAGAGGGCGTGTCCCGTTCGTCTCGACGCAAATGTATTTGTCCGCCTCATGTAAGAGAGAGACCAACCGGTCATCGACCCACAATCCGGGTTCTCCCCCGGTCAATATGACCATCCGGGCGGGATAGCTGGCTATGGCTTCCATGATTTGGGTGTCGCTCATCCACGGTCCCTCCTCGTGCCGCGTGTCACAAAAATCGCATTTCAGGTTGCATCCGGAGAAACGCACGAAAATGGCGGGTATCCCGGCGTGTAACCCTTCGCCTTGCAAGCTATAGAAAATCTCATTGATCTTTTTCATAGATGGCGATGTTATTCTCGGACTCTTGTACCTCTACCTTGAAGCAGGTGGGAATCTGCTCGCAAACCCAATGGGCGATATTCTCCGCGGTCGGGTTGAAAGGTAGGATGTCGTTCAGGTTCTGATGGTCAAGTTTCGATTTTATGCATTCCTTGACGTGGCTGAAATCAACGACCATGCCATCCGCGTTCAATCGCTGGGAACGGCAGTAAATGGTGATATTCCAATTGTGACCGTGCAGGTTCTCACATTTACTGGGATAGGATAACCTGAGCCTGTGCGAGGCCGAGATTTCCATTCGTTTGATAACTATATACATTTTCGCTCGTTATGTTTTTAAATGAAAACGTGTCTAATGTCACCTCGACACGCGATAATCTCAATATCTGACCGCGAAAATAATGGTTACTCGCGAGAAACTTGGCGAAATTTTAGTTTAATTTCCGTAAGTTCGCGGCATATATGAAATGAGGGAGAAATGTATATTGACAGGTTTACGCGTTTTATCGCTTTAGGGTTGAGGCTGGTCGTATGTTCGATATTGTCGGGGTGTCTTTTCTCGTGCCAGCCGGAGATGCCCGTAACATCCGCCATTACGATTCAAGCGGACGCCTTGTCCGTGCCCGTGAATTCGGATTTGTATGGTCTTACCCTTGAGGAAATCAACCATGGTATAGAGGGAGGTTTGTACGCGGAGCTAATCCGGAATCGGAGTTTCGAGGATGGTGTCCCTCCCTTGAATTGTCCTTACGACGCCTCGCGGAATTTGTTGAGGACACCTAACGGATGGACGATTCCGTTCGTACCGAGGGATTCGGTGCCCGGATGGAGAGTGATGGCGCGTAATACCTTCATGTGGCTGGATACGGAAGAGAGAATCAACGATAAGAACCGTCGCTCGTTGTTGGTCTCCATATCCGCCTCCTCCGAGACCGGGAGAGGGGGAGTCGTGGCGGAAGGTTATCGGGGTATTCCGCTTCGGAAAGGGGAAAAGTATCGCTTGTCTTTGTTCGCGAAAGGGGCCAGCATGATTCCCAAGACTATCCGGGTGGTGTTGGAGGACTCCGTGATGGAACATACCTTGAGCGATGTCTTCAATCTCGCTCCCTCGTTGGAATGGCGGCGTGTGGAGCATACGTTCACGGCAAGCGATGACGTGGATAACGCGGTCCTGACCTTCTCTGCGGATTCGTCTACGCTCTTTTGGATGGACGTGGTTTCCCTTTTCCCCGAAGAGACCTGGAAAATGAGAGAGAATGGCGTGCGGAAGGACTTGGCGGCGTTGATAGACTCGTTATCGCCACGCTTCATCCGGTTCCCGGGGGGCGCTTTCGTGGAGGGTTATACGGCGGGCACTTACCCGATTTGGAGAGAGACTTTGGGCGACATATCGGAACGGAAACATTTTTGGAACGTGTGGGGATATGGAACGAGCAATGGCATGGGTTTTCATGAGTACTTGTGTTTTTGCGAGGATGTGGGGGCGGAGCCGGTTTATGTCGTCAATAGCGGCGTGACGAGCCAAAACCGAAGACCGCGTTATGAGGACATCACGGCGATGGGCAAGCTGGTGGATGACGCTTTGGGCGCTATCGCTTACGCCAACGCTCCCGTGGATTCGACCTTGGGCGCGTTACGGGCGAGAAACGGGCATCCGGAGCCTTTCCATCTGAAATATATAGAGATAGGGAGCGAGAATTACGGGCCGGAATATGTCCGCAGGTTCAATCTGTTCCGGGAGGCGATAGAGAAGGCTTATCCGGAGGTCACGGTAATCAGCAGCTCTAACGTGAAAAAGCGAAGCCGGGGCGCGTGGGTGGACTCGCATTATTATTCGAGGGGCGATTTTTTCATGTCCAATTCCACGCGTTTCGATGGCGAGCGGAACACGTGGCGTTCTCCGAGGGTGTTCATCGGCGAGTTCGGAACGGTAGAGCGTCCCTTGGCGGGCACGTCGCGGGCGGCCGTGGCGGAGGCTTGCTTCTTGATAGGAGTGGAGCGTAACCCGGATATCGTACAACGTTTGGCTTACGCTCCGGTTTTGGGAAACGCCCGTTTCGACAATCCGCGTCATCCGTTAATCACTATTGACGGGAACCGGGTCTCGCTTTCGCCCTCCTATCATTTGTTGAAGATGTTTTCCCGCCATCGGGGAGACGAGGTTTTGCGGACGAAGGTCGATACCTATCAACGTCCCCAGATTCAAGCGGGCAGGGTGGGAATCGAGATGTTCGATAATAGCTTTGAGTTCAAGGAGGTGAAGGTCGACCAAACTCCGGTCGGGGAAATCTCCGTCTTGAGAGGCGGATGGCGGGTGGCGGAGAAGGGTGTGTTGGTGCCTGACGCGAACCGTTGGAACCATGTCTTGTTTGGCGATTCGACCCGGTACGATTATGATTATTCGCTCATGATTCGCCGGACGAAAGGTAGCGGACAGATACAGCTTCGCTTGCGCAATAACGGGGAGTCGGGAGAGCAGGCGGACTATATTTGTATGACCATCGGCCGGGGAGTGAGCGAGTTGTATCATCAGGCGGGAGGCGTGAAGGATAGCTTGGTATCCACCGTGCCGTTCCCGTTCGAGAGCGGCCGTTGGTATACGGTGCGCATGACTTGCGTAAACGAGCGGATACGGTGTTACGTGGATAACGTTTTGTTGCATGAGGTAGATTTGAATCCCATCCCCTCGCTCGTGTCGGTGGCCACTTTGGATAAGGAGAGACGGATGATTTACCTGAAAGTGGTGAATACGACCGCCCATGAGGAGACGACCGCCTTGCGTGTGGAAGGCGGGAATATACGCGGGGAGGCGGAGCTGGTCCAGCTGGGAGGGGCCTTGGAGGCTCGCGATACGCTCGGGGAACCGGACGCGATAGAGCCGGAGACGCGGACGCTCGTTTTCCCCGCGACAGAACCTATACGGTATAGTTTCCCGCCTTATTCGGTGACGATATTGAAGCTACGGCTTGAATGAGAGTCGGTTCAGGGTTTGCTCTCGATGAACCGTTTGAACCGCTCCACTTTGTCGTTCATGATTAATCCTTCCGGAAACTCCGTCTCTCGCAATAACTCATGGATATGGTCGTATCGCGCGATGTCGAAGGAGATGTGCGCGTCGCTTCCCAAGATGACGGGGACCTCATACTTCTTGCACAGGCGCAGTATCGTGAGGTTATTCGTCCGCGCGAAAAGCTTTTTCCGGGCGGGATTGAGGGAGCTGTTGTTGATTTCCAATAAGGTATGATATTCCTTGGATGCTAACACGATTGGCTCGAAATCCACAGTGGCGGTGCCGTCTCCCGGATGGCTGATGATATGGATATGTGGGTTCCGGATGGCTCCGAGCATCGCCGCCGTGTTCTCCTCTACCGTGCCCGGATTATAGCAAAGCGAGTGAATGCCCGCTATCTTGATGTCCAGCATCCGCAGGTATTCCTCGTCCAGGTCGATGGTTCCCCGATAGTCGATGATGTTCAATTCCGCCCCCAGCAGAAGCTCCACGCCATACATTTTTCGGGGGACCACGTGTAAGTTGCGGAAGTAAATCGGCGCGCATGTCCCCGGTATGCCGGGCGCGTGTTCCGTAATGCCCAATAACTCGATTCCTTTCTCGGACGCCGCCATGACCATCTCATGTAAGGTGCTGAACGCATGCCCGCTGGCTATCGTGTGGGTATGCACGTCAAGTAATGTCTTCATAATTTCCTGTTAAACCTTCGCGAAGGTAATGATTATTTGCTTCGGCGCGCGTCCGTCGGACATCGAAAGCGGGACGATACGGGATAAAAGTTCGTAGGACATGGGAAAAACTTCGAGACTCGGCGGGAAAAAACGAGAATCTCCCGGAGAAAAGTCTATCTTTAGCCTAAAGATACATATCTTCAATCTAAAGATACATATCTTTAACCTAAAGATGGATATCTTCAGCCTAAAGATAGAGAAATATCCGTTATGTGCGGAAGTTTTTCTTGCGGGGTAGGGAAATTTTTCCCCCTCTCTTTTCTTTTTTTGTCGGGGCGGATGGCGCCGGGATGCCGTCTGCGGGTTGTGTATTCGTTTAAATGTTCCTACTTTTGCCGGCGATTCGCGAATTTATCGGATAATGAATAACAATGAATAAGATGACAATGCAGCGTTTTCTTCTCGCGTCGTTGCTGGCGACACCCGTTCTCGCGCAGACTCCGGCCGATACGGCGGTCGTGATACCGGACATAGAGGTACGTGGGGCGCGGTTCTCCGGACTGAGTATAAAGAGTGGCGTAAGCGCGTTGCGAGTGGAGCATAATTTGAGCGGTCTCCCCAGCACGGCGGCGGACGTTTTCCGCCAGATTCCTTCCGTGGTGACGGATATCGAGGGCGGGGTCACTTATCGCGGCTCGAACAGGGTGGGGATGTTGATTAATGGTGTCCCTTACGGCTTGCTGGAGGAATATGGAGGCGACGTGCTGATTCAGTTGCCGGCGATGTTCTTCGATAGGATTTCCATGGGGACTTATCCTGCCATCACGGTGGTGCCGGACGGGGCGGCCGGTGCGCTCGATTTGGAGTCGAGCGAGCGGGGCGACTCTCCCTTTTCGGTCACCTTGGGTGCGGGATGGCACGAGCGTTATAACGTCGGGGCGGCGTTGAACCTGCATCCGGGGAAGTTCCATATCAACGCCAAGTACAATTACAGGAAGGAGTACAGGGCGCGGACGTTTAGTAAGCTGACCGAGAACCAAGCCAACGAGACGCTCATGAATAATAACGCTTCCGCCCGGCCGGACGTGCATGTGGCCGATTTGAGGATAGGCTATGATTTGTCCCCGAAGGACCGGATAACCGTGGGCGGATTGTATCACCTGATGGATTATAGCCGGTATGGGCGTATCGATAATCAGGTGTTCAACCTGAAGGGCGAGCAGATGAAACACGTGCTCCGGAACCGGTATAACGACCAGCGGCAGGAGGCTTACGCGGCGGAGGCTCGTTGGAGACATAGTTTCTCGGAGGCGAACGGCTTCCACGCGCTCTTCAACTACAATAACTTCGCGTACGACGAGGATAACGATTACAAGAACGAGAACCCGCGGAACGAGACTATCGTGGCGGAGGACAACCAGTTCATCGACCAGACGAAGCGGAACTATTATTGGAGCATGGGTTACGACTACTCCGCCGAGGACTGGGACATCCGGGTGGGTTATATAGGCAGGGCCCGCGACGAGGATTACGTCTCTATCGCCAACGACAAGAAGGAGGAGGGCTTCGTCTTGAACCCGGCGAAGTCGTACCGATACGCGTATAACCGTTACTTGAACCTGCTTTACGCCTCGGTGGGGAAACGCTGGGGCGACTTCGGCGTGGAGCTGGGCGCGCAGGCGGAGTTCAACCGTTCCGGCATGGATGGCGTGTATCATTCCCGCTTCCATCTCTATCCGAGGGCCCGTCTCTCGTATGAGGTGTCGGAGAGTGGCGCTTTCAGCCTGAGTTACCAGCAACGGGTCATCCGTCCGACGGGCGCGTACCTTTGCTCTTTCTTGGACAATAGTGACGCGACTCATATCATACAGGGTAATCCGGACCTGAAGGACGAGTTCATCCATCAGGTGGAGTTGGGCTATCAACTCTCCGTCCCTCGTTTCCGCCTCACCCCGGCGGTCTATTACCGGAACCGCTCGAACCGTATCATGGAGGTGGCGAGCCAGGTGGAGGAGGAGACCGTATGGCGGAGGGTGAACATGGGGCATAGCCGGACCGTGGGGGCGGACCTCTCCGGCTCGTGGAACCCCGCGCGCTTCCTGACGATAGGTTTCTCCGGCGACCTGTATCGGGATGAGATAGACGGGCGGACGGTAGGCTATGGCGAGAGGAAATCGTTGCTCTGCTGGGACGTGAAGGGGAACGTGAACCTGCGCCTCACGCCCACCACGGAGGTGCAGATAGACGGCTTCTATATCTCCGACCAGCTCACGCCTCAAGGCGAGATAGGAAGCCATTACAGCGTGAACGCCGGCCTGTCGCAATACCTCCTCGACCGTAAGCTGCGGCTGAATCTGAGCGTCAACAACATCTTCGATAGCTTGGAGGAGGTGACGGTGATAGACACGCCCGACCTGCGCATGACGCAACGCCGCAACCGCGACCCTCGTGTGGCGTGGCTGACACTGACCTACAATATATAGTAAAAGGCTTCCCTTATATCCACCTTTTTTGTGGATTGACGAGGGAAAGAGAAGGGAAAAACGTATCTTTGTGGAGGTCGAATGTAAAAGATTGGGATTATGAGAACAGACTATCAAGAGATGTTACGACGTATCAGCCAGAACGTGCATGAGGTGGAACCCGATGCCGAAGTTTGGCTTTATGGTTCCCGTGCGAGGCAGGACGCGCGTACCGATTCGGATTGGGACGTGTTGGTGCTCTCTTCCAAGCCGAAGTTGACGTTTCGGGAGGAGGAGCTCTTTATGGACCATATTTGCGACCTTATGGTTGAGACGGGGCAGGTTATCCAATTGTTCGCCTATGGCAAGCGAGATTGGCATACGCGTCACGCTATCACCCCTTTTTATAAACAAATACAATCGGAAGCTATACGAATATGAAAGAAGACGCGGGAAACATGACGGCTTATATCCGTTACCGTTTGGAGAAGGCACGGGAAGTATACGAGGCCGCTCGGATATTGTACGAGGCAGGACAGTGGAATTCGGCCGTGAACAGTTTGTATTACGCTTGTTTCTATTCCGCTTCCGCTTTGTTGCTTTATAAGCATATATCGGCCAAGTCTCATGCGGGTGTTATCGGGCAATTCTCTGGAATGATAGATATTGAATAGTTCGCGTGATATTCCTTCTTTTCTTCTTTGTCTAATGGAAAATGTTCCTTACTTTTACCTCCGATAAACAAACGTATAATAATATGTATAAGAACAAGAAAGAAACTGTTTACCTTGCGAGGGAAGGCCGTGCGTCCGTGCGGTGGTCCTCTCCATTTTACCCCCCGTTTAACATTCGATAACATAATGACCGCTCCCCGTCGTCGCTTGGGAGGCCTGTTGTTGGGAGCCGTTCTCTGTCTCACCGCCGCTTGTGGTGACGACTACGACGACACCGAGCTGTGGCAGAAGGTGAACGAGCACGAGGAACGCCTCGCCGCCTTGGAGGAGTGGCAGGAGGAGACGAACAGTAACCTCGCCGCCCTACAGGAACTCTTGAACGCCAACGACATGATAACCTCTGTAACGCCCTTGACGGAAGGTGGCGAGACGGTGGGTTACACCATCGCCTTCCTGCGTTCCGAGCCGGTCACCATATATAACGGGACGAAAGGCGAGGCGGGAGCCACGCCGCTCATCGGCCTCAAGGAAGGGGAGGACGGCAATTGGTATTGGACACTCAATGGCGAGCTGATGACCGACACCGACGGCGACCCTATCCGCGCCAACGGAGAGGATGGCGATGATGGCTCGGACGGCAGACCGGGTTCCACCGGTCCGCAGGGTCCGCAAGGCGAGCCGGGCAAGGACGCTGTCGCCCCGCAGGTGCGTATCAATGAGGATACGAACGAGTGGGAAATATCCACCGACGGCGGGCGGACGTGGACTTCCACCGAGGTGAAAGCCACGGGCGAGAGCGGCGAGTCACTCTTCGCGAGCGTGGATACCACCGACCCCGATTACGTCACCTTCACGCTGGCGGACGGTACGACCTCTTTCCAAGTGCCCCGTTACCAGCCCCTCACCATAGGCACGGGCGATGGCTCGCTGGAGGTCACCGCAGGCGGCACGACCGACATCACGCTGAGCTTCGAGGGCGAATACGCCTCGCTCGTGGCGCGGCTCACGCCTGAGGGAGCGGACGGTACTTTTACCGCCATCGACACCCGCACGGGTGACAACGTAGGCGGCTGGAGCGTAACGGCGGACTTGGAGAACAAGAAAGTGACCGTCACCGCCCCCGCCACTGGCGGTAAGGCGTTGCTCGATGTCTCCCTTATCCGTGCGGACGGCGGCAAGGTGACGGCATCAAGGGTGCTGGAAGCCCCCATAGTAAAAGATGGGGAAACCCTCACCGAAGCGGGCACATACACCATGAGCGGCACATACACCCAAGGCGTCACCATTAACGGCGATGGTATCAACCTCACGCTGTACGGCGCGACTATCAACACTTCCGGCATCGGTATCAACATAACGGGCGGCAATCCTACTATCCAAGTGTCCGGAACGGAGAACAGCGTGACCTCGCGGACCAATACCGCCGTGGCGGTAGCCAGTGGCGCATCGGTCACCATCACGGGCATAAATGGCAAGACCGACAAACTGACGGTTAAAGGCGGAGGTACAAACACTGTTTGGGGAGAAGGTGGTGCAGCCGGAGCCGGCATCGGCGCCGCCACCAGTGCCACAGCGGGTGGCGACATCATCATAGAGAACGTCACCATCGACGCTACGGGAGCAACAACAACTGATGAGGATGAGAATCCTCTACATGGAGGTGCCGGCATCGGCTGTTCCGGGCCCGGATGTTGCGGCGACATCACCATAACCAATGCCACCATCACGGCCAAAGGAGGATACCATTCCGCAGCCATAGGGATGGGATATTCAGCATTTTTGTCTACCTCCGAAAACAGCAAGATGGGAAATATTAGCATAACCCGTTCAGAAATTACCGCGACAAGTGGAAGCGGAGCGGCGGTTATAGGTTTTGCGTATACAGACACCTATCAGTTGGAAGTTACCGGTGGAACCATCACTATCGCGACAGACGAATCCGCCGACACATTCCTAAGCCGACTGACGATTGGCGACCGTGGAGCCACCGGAGGAACATATCTGCCCCCCTATAAAATAGGCAAAGGAGGATATTCGCCTGACATCGTAACCGTGACATTCGGCGGCGTGACGCTCACGGGCAGCGACGGCACACAGACCAGCGCGGACGGCATTGCGCAGTGGACGGAGGGTCAGTGAGTTTAGGCGCGTTTCCGTCTGTCGCGTCTATGTAGGCCGCGGACGGCAATGGCGCTGAAAACACTAACGGTGACCCCTGTTCAAGGGTCATAATGACCCTTCGCCAACAGTCATTATGACCCTTGCTTAACAGTCATTATGACCCTTGATAAGAATTATTGTTTGAGATTTTAAATAGAGTATTAACTAACAAAAAAAGAAGTTATGATCGAGTTTGAGGTTAAATCCAAAATCGCTCCTTTGGGTGACCGTAAGGGGCAGACGGTGTATTACGCCTATCCCAAGTCGCAACAGAAGCTGACCAACGAAAAGGTCGTCGATCGCATTGTTCGCGAGACCTTCCTGTCGGCAGGTGACGTGAGTAACGCCTTGATTAGCCTGAGCAACGTGGTGTGCGAGGCGCTGAGTATGGGCATGAGCGTGGACCTCGCCGAGCTGGGCAGCCTCCGCCTCGTGGTCCCCTCGAAGATGATGGACGCCGAAGAAGATGTCTGTGTGGCGGACTCGCTGAAGACCCCGAAGATTGTCTTCACCCCCAAGCAGAAGATGCGTACCGCCGCCCTCAGCGTGGAGCTTAGCGTGGACAACCCCGCCCGCCGCAAGAAAGAGGAGCAGGAGGAAGAGGAGGAGACCCCGGGCACGGTGTAGAATTGGAAATCCCCGGAAGATGAGCATGGACTCTACCTTCCGGGGATTTTGTTTTGGGTTATCGGAATCTTTCCTTATCTTTGAGACCGTGAACCAAATCAAGGAGGAAAGAGAGATGAAAGCGACCATTTCGTTAGACGGCCTTTGGCAAATCGTCAGTTCCCTCTCGCTCCGCAACCAGAAGTGGCTGGCGGGGAAGCTGGAGGAGAGCATCCGCCAGCGGGAGGAGACGGAGTATATCAGCAAGGAAGAGCTCCTCGCCGGCATCGACGCCGGGCTGAAGGACCTGAAAGCCGGTAGGACAAGGCCTATCGAGGAGTTATTTAAAGAGCTGGAACATGAGGTACAGGATTAAATCTTCCGAGTCGTTCGATAAGGAAGTCAAACGACTGACCAAACGTTATCGCTCGTTGATGGACGACGTGAGGGGGTTGTGTGTAGAACTTCTCGCCAACCCCACGCTCGGCACCGACTTGGGAGGCGGCCTGCGCAAGGTGCGTATGCGTATCGCCTCCAAGGGACGGGGCAAGAGCGGCGGCGCGAGGGTCATCACTTATAACGTGATTATAGCGGTGGACGAGACCGAGATAGACCTGCTCTACATTTATGACAGGGCCGATCGCGACAGCGTTTCCGCCGCGGAGATAGAGGAGTTGCTGCGGAAAAACGGCTTACGGTAGCGTACCGCCGCGGACGACGTATGCTGATGCGGTTGGAACCACAAGCGGGCTTTCACCTTATAGTTTTTCCATCTCGTCCAGATATCCACAAGCCTTCTCTACGGTAGGCACCTCCTTGATTACGATGCTCCGTTTGCCGTTTTGCTCGCGTAGGTTGCAGGCGCGAGGATGTTTTTGCACGAAACGCAGCAACTTGTCGAACATCTCGCTTTGGTAATATGGGCTGTCCGGGTTGTTGATGAGGTAAAGCCCCATCTGCCCCTTCTTCAGGACCACTTTCTCTATTCCCAGTCCTTTGGCCATCCGGCGGAGCCGCACGACACGAATCAGTTCCATCCCCTCTTCGGGTATTTTCCCGAAACGGTCCTCCAAACGCTCCTCGAAGGCGCGGATGTCGCGCTCTTCCTCCATATTGTCCAGCTCTCGGTACAGAGAGACGCGCTCCGAGTCGTTGGGGATGTAGGCGGGCGGGAACATCAGTTCGAGGTCGCTCTCGATGTAAGTTTCCCGCACGTACTCGCTTCCCGTTTCCCGCTTCTTGCCGGCGACCTCCGCGTAAAGGTCGGCGAACTCCTCGCTCTTCAGCTCGTCCACCGCCTCTTCCAGAATCTTTTGATACGTCTCGTAACCCAAGTCGGCGATGAAACCGCTTTGCTCGGCGCCCAACATGTTTCCCGCCCCTCGGATGTCGAGGTCTTGCATCGCGATATGGATGCCGCTTCCCAGCTCGGAAAAGTTCTCGATGGCTTGCAAACGCCTGCGGGCCTCCTGCGTCAAGGAGGAAAGAGGCGGGGAGAGAAGATAGCAAAAGGCTTTCCTGTTGCTTCGTCCGACACGCCCGCGCAACTGGTGCAGGTCGCTAAGCCCGAACTGCTGGGCGTTGTTGATGATAATCGTGTTGGCGTTCGGCACGTCGATACCGTTCTCTACGATACTCGTGGCGATTAGCACGTCGTATTCGTAGTTCACGAAGTCGAGGATGATTTTCTCCAGCTTCTCCGGCTCCATCTGCCCGTGTCCCACGGCGACGCGCGCGTCGGGCACTTCCCGTTTGACCAAGGCTTCCATCTCGTAGATGTTTTGGATGCGGTTGTTGATGAAGAACACCTGCCCGTTGCGGCTCATCTCGAAGTTTATCGCCTCCCGGATGATGTCGGGATTGAAACGTTCCACCTCCGTTTGCACCGGATACCGGTTGGGCGGGGGAGTGGTGATGCTGGAAAGGTCTCTCGCCCCCATCAGGGAGAACTGTAGGGTACGTGGAATCGGCGTGGCGGTCATCGTCAGCGTGTCCACGTTCACCTTCAGTTGGCGGAGCTTCTCCTTCACCGAGACTCCGAATTTCTGCTCCTCGTCGATGATAAGCAATCCCAAGTCCTTGAAATGAACATCCTTGCCTACGATTCGGTGCGTACCCACGAGAATATTGACCTCGCCTTCTTGCAACGCCTTTAGCGTGGCCTTGATTTGCGCTGGCGTGCGTGCCCGGCTGATGTAATCGATTTTGCAGGGGAAGTCCTTCAGCCGTTCGCTAAAGGTTTGGAAGTGCTGGTACGCCAAGACGGTCGTAGGAACCAACACGGCCACTTGCTTATTGTCCGACACGGCCTTGAACGCCGCCCGTATGGCCACCTCGGTCTTGCCGAAGCCAACGTCCCCGCAGATTAATCGGTCCATGGGTCGGTCGCTCTCCATATCCTCCTTCACCTCGGCGGTCGCCCGCGTTTGGTCCGGCGTGTCCTCGTAGATGAAGCTCGCCTCCAGCTCATGTTGCAGGAAGCTGTCCGGGCTATAAGCGAAACCCTTTTCCTTCTTACGTTTGGAATAGAGAAGTATCAAATCGCGGGCGATGTCTTTCACTTTCGCCTTGGTCCGTTCCTTCATCTTCTCCCAAGCTCCCGTACCCAGTTTGCTCAGTTTGGGCGGTTCGCCGTTCTCTTTCCCTTTGTATTTGGATAGCTTGTGCAAGGAGTGGATGCTGACGAATATGATGTCGTTGTTCTGGTAAATCAACTTGATGACCTCCTGTATCTTCCCGTTCACCTCGGTCCGGACCAATCCGCCGAACTGTCCCACGCCGTGGTCGATATGCACGATATAGTCGCCCGGCGAGAACTGGTTGAGCTCTTTGAGCGACAGGGTAATCTTGCCGCTCCGTGCCTTGTCGCTTCGTAGGCTGAACTTATGGAAACGGTCGAACAGCTGGTGGTCGGTGAAGAGGCATATCCGTAAGGAGTCGTCGCTGAAACCTTCGTGTATCGTCCGGTTCACGGGCGTGAACGGGATTTGTTCCCCGCGGTCCTCGAAAATCGTGCGGATACGGTCGGTCTGCTTTTCCTGGTCGCTTAATATATATAACGTGTACCCCTCGTCAAGATATTTACGGAACGATTCGCTTACGAGGTCAAAATTCTTGTGGAAAATCGGCTGCGCCCGCATAGCGAATTGGATAGTGGCGTCCGGCGTTTTAGGCGAACGTGTTCCGAAATGGACGCGCCTGAGGTTCGCCGCCGCCCGTAGGAACTCTTCCCTCGTGATTAGTTTCTCGCGCATTTGAGTGGTGTCGGCGAACGACTCTTCGTCTCCCGTGACGGGCTCGTCGTTCCAGATACTTCCGACTCGCTCGCCACACCAGCCGAGGTCTTTCGCCGCGAGGAGCGTGTCCCGCGGCAAAAGGCTTAGAAGAGAATTGTCGGCCTGCGCGCGTTTGCTCATCTCCGGGACTATACGTATGCTCTCCAGCTTCTCTTTACTAAGTTGGGTCTCTACGTCGAAAGAGCGGATTGTCTCGACCTCGTTCCCGAAGAAATCGATACGGTAGGGAAACTCGTAGGAGAACGAGAAGACATCGAGGATACTCCCGCGGAGGGCATATTGTCCAGGCTCGTAGACGTAATCGACGCGCTCGAAGCCATATCCATCCAACACGTCGGACACGGATATCGGGTCCAATCTCTCCCCGGCATCGATTTTGAGCGTGTTCTCCTCCAGCGCCTCTCGCCCCACCACCTTCTCCGCCAAAGCGTCAGGATAAGTGACGATGACGAAAGGGCGTTCCGCGTCTTGCGAGCGGGATAACGCTTCCGTGCGCGCTATCTCGTTAGCGGAATCGATATGCCCATACTTGATGGCCCGCCGGTAGGCCGACGGGAAAAAACAGGCCTCGTCGCCCACGCCGAGTTGCTCAAGGTCGTGATAAAAATAACCGGCCTCTTCCAAATCGTTCAACACGCAAACATATCGTCCGCCTCTTCGCTTGAGCAGGGAGGCGATGACCAAGGCCGCCCCTGAGCCGTTCAGTCCTTTCCAGAAAATATCCCGCACCTTATCGTCGCGAAGGAGGGCATCAGCCGCCGTCACTATGGGATGGGCGGCATAAATGTTCACTAATTCTTCTATTTCCAAAGCAATTCTCTTATATGTTCGCGAAATTAATACATACGAATCATTTTTGCCCCGATTCGTTTCGGAATAATCGCGCTCTTCACGCTATCGTTTCCTCCTCCCCGGAGAAAAAGGAAAATATAGGCGGGAAAAAACAGTGAGACCCACGAGAAAACTTCTCTCGGACGGGACAAATTCTCTATCTTTAGGCTAAAGATACATATCTGCAGCTTAAAGATATATATCTTCAGATTAAAGATACATATCTTCAACCTAAAGATAGACTTTTCCCCATAGGCTTTACGGTTTTTTCCGGCGGCCGAAAAAGTTTTTGACGGGCTTTCGCGAGTTTTTCCCCTTAGGCTTCCGCGGATTTACTTTATTTAGAAAAGAGCGTTTTTCCCTACGAAAGTGAAAGCGAAGAGGTCGATTTATTTAAATTTTTTTTTGATTTTCGGTGATAAACCTTTTGGATAGGCGGTAGTCAAAAAGGCAGTAAAAATCATGAAAAAACGGAATTAAGATATTTTGGAGGAAATGAAAAAAAGGAAGATGAGTATTCTGTTGGCCGGCGCGTTGCTGTGCGCGATGCCGGGAATGGGAATGGCGAACGTAGCGGTAGATGGTGGCATAAAAGGAATCGTGATGGATGGAGAACTGGGTGGACCTTTAGGGTTTGTCACGGTTCAGGTGAAGGCGAAAGGCTCGGATAAGATTCTTCAGGGCTCAATCACTGGCGACAATGGAGGATATGTTATCAATGGACTGAAGAAGGGTGATTACGTGGTCACGTTCTCTTACGTTGGCTATAAGGAGGTATCGAGGAATATATCGATTACACGGAATGATCAGATAGTGAATTTGGGCGAACTGACTTTGAACGAGGACACCAATCAGTTGAGCGAGGTGGAGGTCGTGGCCAAGAAGCCGCAAATGCGCTTCGAGATTGACCGTAAGGTGTTCGACGCGACGCAAGACATCTCTTCGGAGGGCGGCTCCGCCAGCGACCTGTTGTCCAACATCCCTTCGGTGGAGGTGGACAACGAGGGCGAGGTCTCTTTGCGCGGTAATTCCAGCGTGACGATTTGGATTAACGGAAAGGCTTCCGGCTTGACCTCCGACAACCAGGCCGACATCCTTGAGATGATGCCGGCGGAGGATATCAAGCAGGTGGAGGTGATAACGAACCCTTCCGCCAAGTATAGTCCGGAAGGTACGGCGGGTATCATCAACATCGTCTTGAAAGACGACCGGAAGCCCGGCTATTACGGAAGCGTGAAGGTGGGCGCCGATACGGATGGCGGTTATCGGGCGAGCGGAAACATCAATTACAGCAGTAGCAAGGTGGACGCTTTCGCGAACATAAACTATCGGAAACGGGCCTCCAACGGTGGTGGCATCACGAGTCGGCAGAATACGGCGGACAATAGCTTCCTGAATCAGACGAGCGAGTCGGATAACGACCATAGCAACTGGTTCGGGCGTTTCGGCGCTACGTGGCATATCACGAAGAATGACGACCTTGGCGTGAACCTGACCGGAATGTTGGGCAGTGGCGATAATGGCAACAACATCCATTACGTCTCCACGGATGGCCAGCGAAATACGATTTACACGAGCGACCGCTCGACAAACAACAATTCGGACATGAAGATGTACAACATCGAGTTGAATTATGTCCATGACTTCTCGGAACGGAGCAATATCGATATCACGCTCAGCAATAACCAATGGAAAAACGATGCTTTAAGCGTTTATCAACAATCTTACCAATACACGGATCCGACGCAAACGGTCAACCCTCTTTACCAGACGCAAGATAATAATATCAATGATAAGAGTTGGGAGGCACAGGTGGACTACACGAACACGCTTTCCGAGTTCGCCAAGATCGAGGCGGGATACAAGGGCGTGTTCCAGCGTAACTCCAGTCCCGTCGATACCTACGAGGGGACGACGGCCGAGACCATCGAGCAAAATCAGGACCTTTACAATAACTTCAAATACAATCAGGACGTGCACGCTCTCTATTTTACCTATGGCGGTAAGTGGGGTAACCTGAGTTATCAGGCTGGTTTGCGCGGTGAGTATTGGACGGTGGAGACGCTCTCCAAGAATTTCGACCAGGAGTTCAACGGCGCTCCCGCCGAGGCGTTCAACAAGGATTACTTCAAGCTCTTCCCGAGCGCGTTCATCTCGTACGCCTTACCGAAGAACAATGAGTTGCAAATCAATTATACGCGGCGTTTGCGTCGTCCGTGGGGCGGGCAGTTGAACTCGTTCCGCAATATCTCCGATGCCTCGAACGTCTCCTTCGGTAATCCGGAACTGACCCCGGAGTACTCGCACTCCTTCGAGTTGAACTACATCAAGCTGTGGGAGTCGGGCCACACGTTATCTTTATCCGGATATTATCGTTCTACGGATGACGTGATTCAGCGTATCCGTTTCTTGAATACAGCGGACAACGTGATGTACACGACCAGCGAGAACGTGGCGCGGATGCAGGCGAGCGGAATGGAAATCGTAGGGAAGAACAGCCTTTTCGGGTTCTTGGATTTGACCACGACGGTCAACCTCTATTATTCCAAGCTGGACGGTTTTTCTTATTTGCCGGAAGGCGCGGAGACTCCGGTCATAGGCGAGACCGACGAGAGCTTCAACTGGAATGCTCGTATGATAGCCAATTTCAGCTTGCCGTGGGGCATCTCGTTGCAAGCCACCGGTAGTTACAACTCCAAACGCCTGATGGCGCAAGGTTATCGCGAGCCGAATTACGCTCTCGATATGGGCTTGCGGAAATCGTTCTTGAAAGATAAGCTGACGCTGAGCATCAACGCTCGCGACTTGTTGGACTCGCGCCGGTTCCGCACTGTGACCTCCGGCGATGGTTTCTGGCAGGACTCAGAGAACTGGCGGGGTGGTAGAAGACTCGGGTTCACCTTGACCTATAATTTCGGTGATATGGGCAAGCGTAAACCGCAAAGACCGGATAATAATAGGGAAGAAGGACCGGATATGTTTGAGATGGATTGATCGATTTTGAGATAAAATGTATACCTTTGGGCGATTGTTCGAAGCAATCGCCCATAACTTTAGTATAAATGTTTATAACGAAAGAGGTATATGTCAGACAGTATCGTCATTATTCCTACATACAACGAGAAGGAAAATATCGAATCTATCATCCGTGCCGTGTTCGGGCTGGAGAAGTGTTTTCATATCTTGATTATCGATGATAGTTCTCCGGATGGAACCGCCACTATCGTGAAGAACCTGCGAGATGAGTTTCCCGACCGGCTTTTTATCGTGGAGCGTCAAGGCAAGCAGGGATTGGGAACGGCTTATATCTGTGGTTTCAAATGGGCGATAGCGCATGGGTATGATTTCATATTCGAGATGGATGCCGATTTCAGCCATAATCCGAAAGATTTACCGAGGCTGTACGCCGCATGCGTGGAGCAAGGGGCGGATGTGGCTATCGGCTCGCGTTATTGTAATGGCGTGAATGTCGTGAATTGGCCTTTAGGCCGTGTGCTGATGTCCTATTTCGCGTCGGTTTATGTTCGTTTGGTGACCGGTATGCGAATCCAAGATACCACGGCGGGATTTAAGTGTTATCGGCGGGAAGTGTTGGAGACAATCGATTTGGATCATGTCCATTTCAAGGGATACGCTTTTCAGGTGGAGATGAAATTCACCGCCTATAAATGCGGCTTTAAGTTGGTCGAGGTGCCTATCATATTCATCAATAGGGCGTTGGGGGTCTCTAATATGAATTCCTCCATTTTCGGGGAGGCATTGTTCGGCGTGCTCCAATTGAAATGGTGGTGTTTTTTCCGTAAATATCCTCAAAAACGACAATGATTATGAATAAAATCTTGATACGGGACGCGAGAATTATTAATGAAGGACGTTCTTTCGTGGGTTCCGTTTATATTGAGGGCGATAAGATAGCCGCCGTATTCGAGGGGGACGTCCCCGCTTATGCGCTTTCGGAGGCGAATCAAAGGATTGACGCTTCCGGTAAATGGCTGATGCCCGGTGTTATTGACGATCAGGTACATTTTCGGGATCCCGGACTGACCTATAAGGGTGACATGGAAAGCGAGAGTCGTGCCGCCGTAGCTGGTGGAGTAACCTCGTTCATGGATATGCCCAATACGAAACCCCAGACGACAACCATCCCGGATTTGGAATGGAAATTGAACCGTGGGGCGGAAGTCTCTCGCGCCAATTATTCGTTTTTCTTTGGCGGGACGAATGACAATATAGAAGAAATCCATGGATTGGACCGTCATCGTGTACCGGGATTGAAATTATTTTTAGGCTCGTCCACTGGGAACATGTTGGTGAATAAGAAAGAGGCTTTGGAGCGTATTTTCGGGGAGACGGGTATGCTGATCGCCATTCATTCCGAGAAAGAGGAGATTATTCGGCGGAACATTCAATATTATACGAGTCTGTATGGAGATGATTTGGATATTTCGTTTCATAGTAAGATACGTAGCGAGGAGGCTTGCTATCAATGTTCGGCGGAGGCGGTCGAGTTGGCTACTCGTTTGAATGCCCATCTGCATATCTTGCATATTTCTACGGAGAAGGAATTGTCTTTATTGGATGCGGATAGACCGTTAGGCGAGAAGAAGATTACGGGTGAGGTTTGCGTTCATCATCTGTGGTTTCATGATGGGGATTACGCTCGTTTCGGGAATCGTATCAAATGGAATCCGGCGATCAAGACCATTCGAGATCGCGCCGCCTTGCGTAAGGCGATCAATACGAATCAACTGGATATCGTCGCCACGGACCATGCTCCGCATTTGTGGGAGGAAAAGCAGGGATCATGCTTAAAAGCAGCCTCGGGCGGGCCTTTGGTGCAGCACTCCTTGGTGATTATGTTGGAGTTGGCTATGGAAGGATTTTTCTCATACGAGAAAGTCGTGGAGAAGATGTCGCATGCTCCGGCGGATTTGTTCCATATAGACCGTAGGGGATATATTCGCCCCGGTTATTACGCGGATTTGGTGTTGGTCGATCCCAAACAGGTTTGGACTGTTTCGAAGGATAACATTTTGTATAAATGCGGTTGGTCTCCGTTCGAGGGATATACGTTTCATCATGCCGTGTGGAAGACTTTCGTAAACGGAGAGTTGGCATATAGTGACGGGCAAGTGAATGATGCGGTAAGAGGTAGAGAGGTCCGTTATTTATAGAATTTCTTGAATATTCTCCTTATATTTCCTTAACTTTGGCGTGTAATCGAAAAAATATGGGAAAGAGAAATTTGAGAAAGATATTGCTGTCGTTCGCTTTTGTTTCCACGTGTATTTGCGTGTATGCCCAATATGTGGTGACAGGAGGGAACGGGACTCCGATAAGAGCGGAGCAAAGCTCGGGCGATTCGGCGGAACGAATAGAGGTTTACTTGGTGTATGGGATGGAGAACGTGACGATTAGTTATACCTCATCCAATTCTTCCCATCAGTGGTATCGTTATAAGACAAAGCGCTTGGAGGCGGAGAGTGTTTCTTCCGTCCAAAATGGTACGACCTCTACGGTATATGATGTGGAGGAGGGCTATGGATATTTCGTGGAAGAAGGAGCCGTGTCTCGTTATGTTTGGATTGTCGATTACAGCAAATACTTACCGAATATCTCTGATTTGAGGGTTTCTGATAATAGCGATCCTTGTGGCGGATTGATGTTGACTGGTTCGGACACGTTATCTCCCATTTACTATTATTGGCCAAATACGGGGACTCGTCGTGAATTACCTCGTCAATTCGACGTGACTTATAATACGCTGGAATATAATGCCGATGAAAAGGCTTACGTTTCGAAACAAGAGACCGCCGTTATCGAGGGCGATTTATTCGGGGTGTCAATTCCCGCTCCGTGGTGTGATACGGAAATATGTGTGAGCGGAGATTATTTCGCCCGGCATTTCGGGAAAGAGATTACTTCGTGTATCGACCAATATCAAGCTTCCGCCGTGGATGTTCATATCGATACTTTGCTAATAGAGCAGGAAGCCCCTAATATGAATACGTCCAAAAGTGGTTTGTGCGCTCCCGCGACGATTCAATTCGCCGCGATAGCGAACACGCCGACCGCCGCTTTATTTAATTGGACGATCTATCCAGAAGGAGAGGAGGAGAATGTACTCGCTCGCTTCACGGGAGAGGAGATGGATTATACGTTCAATCAAGCCGGAAATTTTACCGTCAAGTTGGAGGTGAGCGACCAAACCACCACTTGTACCGTGGAGGATGAGGTCCAAATCAATGTGTCGGAATCTTATCTGATGATACCGAACGCTTTTTCGCCCGGTACGACGCCTGGCGTGAACGATGAATTTAGGGTCGCTTACAAATCGTTGGTGAAATTCGAGGCGTGGATATTCAATCGATGGGGCGTGCAAATCTATCATTGGAACAATCCCGCGCAAGGTTGGGACGGCAAGAAAGGGGGTAAATATGTGCAACCTGGTGTCTATTTCTATGTGATAGAAGCTGAAGGTTCCGATGGTATTATCTATAAAGAGAAAGGGGATATAAATATCCTAAGGCCTAAAACAATCCAAGAGGAATATGATGAGAATATCCAAGAATAATTTGGTCAGTTTTTTGTGTGGCGGAGCGATATGCTTGACGGCTTGTATATCGATGGGTTCGGGAGACGCAGAGAAATTGAAAGACTCACGTCCGGTCGTCTCATCGCTGACTGTCTCTCCTGAGATTCCTGCCGCGGTCTCTTTCTGTGGTAAACTGATCGATATTACCCGTTACAACATGAGAGAGGCGTTCGATAGGGAATTGAGCAGTTTTACCTATTTCCATTCCACCACGTTGCTGCTTATCAAAAGGGCGAACCGGTATTTCCCGATAATCGAGCCTATCTTGAAAGAAAACGGTATTCCGGACGATTTCAAATACCTCGCCGTGATAGAAAGTCATTTGGACCCTCGGGCGACTTCTTCCGCAAGGGCTGTCGGGATGTGGCAGTTTATGGAGGGGACCGCAAGGGATTTCGGCTTGACGGTCACTTCCACGGTGGATGAGCGTTGCCATGTGGAGAAATCGACCCAAGCGGCTTGCCGTTACCTGAAAAAGGCATTCGAGAAATATGGTGATTGGCCTTCGGTGGCGGCTGCGTATAACGCCGGCATGGGCCGTATTTCCGGGGAATTGAGGAAACAAGATGCCTCGACCTCGTTCGACCTTTGGCTGGTGGAGGAGACGACCCGCTATGTCTACCGTATCATGGCGATTAAACAGATTTTTGAGAATCCTTCTAAATACGGTTTTGTCGTTCGCATCCGCGATTTGTATAAGCCTATCGGAACTAAAAGCGTGGAGGTGGAGCGTGATATCCCGGACTTGGCGAGGTTCGCCAAGGAACAAGGAATCACGTACGCCGACTTGAAACGTTTCAATCCTTGGCTTCGCGACCGTAAGTTGGTGACGGGAGGCAAACGTTATACCTTGCGTATTCCTTTGAAGGAAGAGATGTATTACAAGACGCCCAATACGAAGGTGCATAATCCTGCTTGGGTCGTCTCCGGGAATTGACCCGTTTAGTTGTTCACGTCCATCGCCATGATGTAATCGTTCATGTAGTAGCCGTTGCCGATGTTGTGGTCGCGGGTGGCGATTTTACGCAATCCCATGTGCTCGTAGAAACCCACGGCGGGATTATATCTATTCACGTACAGTTCGACGGTGAAAGGACCCGGATGTATCTCTTTCAGGTAGTTCACGCCTTGTTCGATGATGAAACGTCCGATGCCCGTGCCATGCGCCTCCGGAACCGAGTATATCTTCTGGAAATTGTAAGTGTTCTCGTCCGTCTTCTCGATGGACAGATAACCGGCGGGAACGCCATCGGCCGAGATGATGAAAAACTGGTGATGCCACTCTTCCATCTGCTTGAGGAGATTTCCCGGAGCGTACATCATCTCGAACATATAATCCAACTGCTCTTTCGAAAGAATTTTTCCATACGTGTTTTCCCAAACTCGCGAGGCAAGGTCATGGATGAGAAAACGGTCATCGATTGTCGCTTTTTTTATCGTAAACATTTTTAATTTGTTTTTAAGTCCTACAAAGATATGCGTAATTCGTTTAAGCGCGAAGAAATGTGTAGCCCATAATCTTGCCGCGTAAGGCCCGCGTTTTTTTGAGGTGAGTCCGATATAAAAAACGGATAGGGAGAAAAAGTTCGATAGCCGGGAAGAAAACTTGGAAAGCCGGCGGGAAAAGTTGGGAACACCACGGAGAAAAGTCTATCTTTAGGCTGCGGATATATATCTTTAGGTTAAAGATATGTATCTTTAGACTGCAGATATGTATCTTTAGGCTAAAGATAGAGAATTTCCCGGTATGCGGCGAACTTTTTCCTATAGGGTTCGAGGTTTTTTGTCCCACCTTTTTCCTTTTTCTCTTATATCGGACTCACGTTAAATAAACATTTCCTCCCGATTTCACGAGACAGACAATTTCGCGAAATCGGGAGGAAAAAGTGAATGAAGAACGTTTGGTTTTGTCAAATTTCCGGGAGAGAGAATAGCAAAACCCGGTTGTTGGGGTCTGTCCACTCGTTGATTAGTTCGCGGAGGGTGGGATATTCGGCGGGAGAGTATTGGAGCTTGTCCAACTCGACGCGGCGGGTCACACGGATGCCATCGTCCTCCGCGGTGATTGTCCGTGTCACCTTCCCGCACGGATTCTCCACGACCGTCTCCTCCATCGGTGTCCACAGGGTCAATCCTTCCGCCACCGCGAGCTTGTAGGTGATTTCCTCTTTCAGCGAGGCGGGCAGCTCGAACGGGCGGGCGCGTCGGCTGTTCAGCGTCTCCATACCCCAAGTGTCGAGGCCTTTCGCCGCCGCGGGTAGGGTAAGGACGACGAAGCCGTTTTTCGCCTCCGCCGCGGAAACGCTTACGGCGATGTCTTCCTTGACGATGAACGGCTCCGCCTTTACGTTGATGGACGTCCCGTCCAAGGCGTACACCTTGTCCAGCTCGCCGCGGCGGGTCAGGGAGGCGGGCGAGAGGCTGACCGCCGAGAGGAAGCGCGTTTGCCCGTCGATGGTCGCCTTTACCGCCAAGTCCTTGATGGCGGTCAGTCCGAGGACCTCGCTATCCGGATAGCCCGGGTAGACGGCCACTACCTCCGAGGGAATGCCAGCGGCGTTCAGCATGGCGTTGAGCAACTGGGTTTTCTCCGCCAGCGTGCCGTAGGCCGAGCGCAATGCCTCGTCTACGTCCCTGAGCGTGAATCCCGTGTGGATGAGCGACACGGCGCTGTAGCCCATGTTCCTCGCCACGTGCTCTTGGAGGATTCTCACCTTCTCCTCGTCGTTGGCGGCTTTCTCCGTGAGGTAGGGGCCGAAAGTCTCGCTCTCGTAGCTTACCGACGCCTCGAAACGTTCCGCCAATAGTGTCAGCGCGTCTTTGAGGGACGCGTAGCCGGACGCGACCAAACGCGGCGTGCCGTCCTGATTTTGGGGCTGGAACGGCTCGCGGGAGGCGGCTGGCACGTTGCGCAGCGTCCATTGGAGCTTTCGCGTTCCCTCGGCGGTGGTTTCCGAAACCTTCGCGTCGCTGCCGTAGATTCGCCAGCGGATAGGCTTGTCCATCGGGGTGAATAGGTTTACCGTATATTCCCGCACGGGCGAGGTCTCTTGCAGCCGCTCGTCGATGTCCAACGCCGGATAATAACCTGGCTTCGTAAGGATGGAATAATCCAGATAAATCGTCGCTCCCAATTCGAGTCCGGTATGCACGACAACCATCTCTTTCAGCCCGTTGTAGGCGGGCGCGTCGGCGGCGAAGCGGGGAAGGACCTCCACGAAGGCGTTGTCGGGTGCCTTGATAATCGTGCCGTCCTTCTGCCTCGTGTATGCGGAATGGATAATCACCTTTTGGTAGTCGGGGTTATAGACGATGAAACTCTCGCCGTACGTACTGTTCATCGCCGTGTGCGTGAAGAGGGTCAACTCCATATAGCGGTGATATTCCTGACTGCCGTCGGCATACCATGTCCATGTCTTGGACAACTTGCCATACTCGGCTTCCGGCGACACGGCGAAGGCGGAAGCCGTCAGGATGAGTAAGCCGAAGAAAAGTAGCAGTTTGTGTCTTATCTTTTTCATGTTCTCTCGTTTCATTTCTTGATGATTAAATAGTCGCTATAATCTTTATACGCGTTGACGGCCGAGCGGAAGCCTTCCCAGTCCGATGCCTCGTAGACCCGCTTTTTCAGCGTCAAGCGTTGGCGTAAGACGATGTCCTGTCCCTTCTCCAGCGACAGGGAGCCTTCGAAATCGGCGGCGTCGCTTTCCAGATGGTCCGCCTTGGTGTCGCTCACCAGCGTATAGCCTTTGGGCAGGCGGATGGTCTCCTCCTGCTCGACGAGTCGCGAGCAGGCGTCCTTGAAACCATAAAGACGGATGTCGGGCGTGATGTCGACGCGTAAGAAACTCTTCACCTGATTGTAGAGATTGTTCATGACGAGGGGCTTGAACAGCATTTGGTCGCCGGCGATGATGGCGTAATCTGGAATCTCGTACGAGAAGGTAATCCGTATCGGGGCCGCCTGATAATCCTTGGGGTCTTTCCCGTAATCCACGCGGAGCAGCTTGGCGTTTGGCGAAACGGCCAGCAACTGCTTCTCCAACGTGTTCTCCCAGTCCGAACGCCAACCGGTCGTGAATATGCGGCGGATATTGCTGTCGGATTGTCCCTCGGCGGTGATGGTGAACCGTCCCCGCAGCGTTCCCGCCTCGTCCAGCCGGTTATCGGCGTGGATGCGAACATAATGGTTCTCTGGCGCGGAGAGCGGAGTCATGCGTAGGTCCGAGCCTTCCGGCACGCCGGGCAGATAGTTTTGTTGTTGCTCGGCGCTGCTCCACAGCTCGCGGCAGAAGGGGACCCACGTGGGGTCGAGCGGCATATAGGTGCCGTCCGAGAGTTTTACGACCGCCACGCAGTGGTTGAAATGGTCGGCGGGGATGCTCTCCACGCGGCTGCCCGCCATGGTCATGGCCGGATAAGCCTCGAAGCCCGCCATGCGCAGGAAGGCGATAAGCGTGCCGGCGATGTCCTTGCAAACGCCGCAACGGTCCGTGTAGTTCATCTTCAGGTTATGCAGCGTGTAGCCTTCGCCCTTGCCCATGGAGATGCCGGAGTAGCGGATGTTGTCGGCCACCCAGTGGGTGAGGGCGGCTATCTTCTCCATCTCGCCTTTTTTCCCCTTGAGCAGCTCGTCCACCTTCTTTTGGGCCTCAGGGATGGCGTCGAAACTGCCGTAGTCCTCGTTGACCTTGTTAAACCATAAGGATTTGTCCTCCCAGCGGGGCGTGCTGGACATCATCAGCTTCGGCGCTGCGTCGAACAGGTCCACCATGTTCGGCTCTTTCTCGAACGGCAGGATGTCGTCGGAGGCGAAAGTGTAAATCTTCCGTCCTTCCTCGTAGCGGAGCGAGGAGGCGCATTCGCCCTGATAGAACTGGAACTGCAGTTCCTTCTCCATCGGTAGGGAGACCCGATAGACTTTTCGCAGGGTAGGTTCCGTCACCCAGAAAGGGACGATGTCGTAAAATTGCCCCCGCATGGGCGGGATGAAACGCTCCTCGTCGTCGGAGGCCAGCAAAGCGTAGGTGAAACCTTTCTTGGCGATTTCGTACTCGACGATATCGCCCGGGCTCAAACGCCCGATTTCCAGCATGATTTGCCGTGCGCCCCAATAAATCGCCCGGGCGGGAGCGGCGTAGTCGCGAGTCTCGGTGACATCGAGGTTGATGACATCGCCGTTCGCCCGGTAGACCGTGGCGTAGCGGAACTCGGCGTGGGCCGTCAGCGGGTCGTAATCAAACTTGATGACCCGGCTGTCCATGGCTCCACGCGGGGTCTGCACCTTGAACGCCTTGTGTATGACGAACGCGCCGGAACCTGAGGGCTGTATCGTCACGGAGGTGCTGTCCAATAGCGTGACGCGGTCGTATCCCTTTACGGCTTCCTGCCCGCGGGCGGCGGGAGTGAGCGATAGGGAAATGGCCGCGATGGTCATAAATCTTCTTATCATAAGCGATAAAATATAATGTTAAACGTCTATTTGTCTCTTTTTGGCCTCCGGCGACCCCTCGCCGGACACGGGAAAGCGTTTCCCGTCGTTGGCGACCCCTCGGAAGGTGCGGGAAAGCGTTTCCCGTCGTTGGCGACCCCTCGCCGGGCGCGGAAAAACGTATTTTGTCGCTGCCGAGCCCTCGCCGCGGGGTCACCGCTCATCCGTCGCTTCCCAAAAGCCGTTCCGCCAACGCACGGCAGGCGGGGCGGTCTATCTTGCCGCTTCCGGTCAGGGGAATCGCCTCCACCCGCAGGACGCGTTTGGGGCGTTGGTACTTAGGCAGAAGCTCTTCCACGCTCGCGGGGCAATGGGCGGTCGCCAGCAAGACCACCGCCTCGCCAAACTTCGCGTCGGGCACGGAGGTGATGGCGAAAGGCCCGGCGAGATGGGGGCGGAGCCTTTTTTCCACCTCCTCGATTTGTATCTTGATTCCCCCGCTGTTGATGATATTGTCTTTCCTTCCGAGTATCATGAAGCTCCCATTTGGTTGGATACGGGCGATGTCGTTGGTCTCCAGCCGCTCCTCGCAGACCAATGGTGCGTCTATGATAAGCGTATCTTCCGGCGACAAGGAGATTTTCACCGACGGGAAAGGCGTATAATAGGCCGATGCCTCCGGACCGTTCAGTCGCCGCAGCGCGACGTGCGAGAGGGTTTCCGTCATCCCGTAAGTGGAGTAAACCGTGTTGGGCATTTGCCGTATCTCTTCCTCTAACGCCGTGTCGATGGCGCCACCTCCGATGATGAGGATGTCCATGCGCTCTAACCGTTCCCGTTCTTCCTTTACTCGCAGCGTATTATAAACTTGCAACGGTATCATCGCGGCGAAACGTAGGGGCGTGCCCTCCCCATCCGCCAAAGGATGTCCGGAAGGCGTACGGAGAATCAGGTCCAGCCCGGCCACCAACGCCCGGACGACAAGCATTTTCCCCGCGATGTATTGAAGCGGCATGCATAGCAACGTCTTGTCTCCTTGTTGGAGACGCAGGAACTCGCAGGTGATTCGCGCGCTTTGGAGCATCCGTTCTTTTTGGACGGTCAGCGTTTTCGGCTGTCCGGTGGAGCCGGAGGTGTGTACTTGGATGGTCGGGGAGTCGTCGAACCAGTCTTTCAGGAAGAGATAAAGGTCCATCAGGAAACCGGAGGACTCCCGTTCCGCCTTCTCCTTGATGAGGTGAAGCTCTTTCCCGCGGTAGGTGACGCCCTCCAGCGTCAATCGCTGCCGCTCCCTATCCATGTGATAACGCAGGCTTGTCATACTTCTATTTCTTTTAAATCGGGGAATGAGCCTTGAGGCTGAAACCAAAGGCAATCCTTTCGGATGGTCAAAGGCAGGTTCACGTTGTCCGTGAACAACAAACCTGTCCCTAATCCTTGCGGCAATGGATTCTCGAACGTGGCGCACCATTGCGCGATGGCGTTCAGACCGATATTGGACTCCAACGCGGAGGTAATCCACCATGCGGGATGTTCCGCCGTACTCCCCAATACTTGCTCCGCCAATCGAATCCACTCGGCGCAGCCGGAAAGACTGCCATGCAGGGATGGCTTTAATATAATGTACCGCGGGCGGATGGTCTCCAACAGTTTCCGCTTGTCTTCCGGTTGGTTATGGCCGATAAGTTCCTCGTCCAAAACGATAGGCAAGGGAGATTCTCGCGTCAACCGGACCATCTCTTCCCATTGCCCCGCCCGTATGGGCTGCTCAATCGAGTGCAAGTCCAACTCGGCCAAGCGGTGGAGTTTCTCCAAGGCCTCTTCGGGTGTGAAAGCGCCGTTTGCGTCCACACGAAGCTCTATCTCGCGGGCGGAGAAATGGGAGCGGATATGTTTTAGCAGCTTCAATTCCTCCTCGAACCCTATCGCTCCGATTTTCAGTTTGACACAACGGAAGCCCATCCGTATCTTGACCTCGATTCGTTCCAGCATCTCCTTGTAATTCCCCATCCATATCAACCCGTTGATGGGAATGCCTTTCTCTCCTCTCGAAAAAGGCGTGTCCCATAGAGTCCAACTCGCTTTATCCAGATGGCGCATGGCCGTTTCCAAACCGAATAGTATGGAAGGATAAGGGCGTAGGGCCTCTATGTCGAGAAAGCCTCGTTGTTTCAAATCTTCGGTCGCTTTCTGCAAGACCTGCTCATAATCCGGCAAATCATCGCAACTGAGAGCCGGGAGTGGGGCGCATTCCCCGATGCCCCAAACGCCCGGTCTCTCTTCCGCCGATAAGAGGACGTACCATGATTTCCTCGTCGTGTAAACCCCTCTGGAAGTTCCCGCCGGTTGTTTGAAGCGCAATAATTTCGGGATTATTCTTGTTCGGTAATTCATGAGGTCAGTTGTTTATGGAAATTTAGGATAATCCTCAAAACGAGGGTGTCGTTTTTCCAAGAAAGCCTTTCCTCCCTCTTGCGCCTCGTCGGTCATGTAATACAGCATCGTGGCGTCGCCCGCCAATTCCTGGATTCCGGCTTGCCCGTCCAGCTCGGCGTTCAAGCCCGCTTTGATCATGCGTAACGCCAATGGGCTGAGCCGCATCATCTCTTCCGCCCATTCCACGTACTCGTCTTCCAATTTATCGAGCGGGACTACCTTGTTCACCAGACCCATTTCCAACGCTTCCCGCGCGTTATATTTCCGGCAGAGGAACCATATCTCTCTCGCTTTTTTCTGTCCTACGATGCGGGCTAGATAAGAGGAGCCGAATCCCGCGTCGAAACTACCCACACGCGGTCCTGTCTGTCCGAAGATGGCGTTCTCGGAAGCGATTGTCAAGTCGCAAACGACATGGAGCACATGCCCGCCGCCGATAGCGAACCCGTTCACCGCGGCGATAACCGGTTTCGGCAAGGAGCGGATTTGTTTTTGCACGTCCAATACGTTCAACCGAGGTACGCCATCCTTGCCGACATAGCCTCCGCGACCTTTCACGTGCATATCGCCTCCCGAGCAAAACGCTTTGTCGCCCGCTCCGGTCAATACGACCACGTTAATGTCCGGACGTTCCCTGCAAATATAGAACGCGTCGCTCATCTCGGTGGTCGTGGTAGGCGTGAATGCGTTGCGGTATCGTTCCCTGTTAATCGTGATTCTCGCTATTCCGTTATAGAAATCGAATAATATATCCTCGTATTCTTTGATAGTTGTCCAATTCCTTTCCATTGATTACAATTTATGATTTATTTTTAAGTCCATGATAATATTCTTTGAGCAATCGTATGTCTTCCGTTTTATCCGTGAATACCTCTACTAAAATTGGAAATTCGGTAGGCTGTTCGGTTTGGGTAAAAGTGCGCATTGCGGTCTCTAATTCCTCGTTATCGTGTACGGCGAGATAGGAGAAACCTCTCTCTTTCGCCCAGCCACTCGCCGATGTTTGGTGAGGTGCCGTGACAAACCTGCGGGTACGTTCATTCACCTCAAATCCCGGAATCGATTGAAAAATCTCTCCTCCTTCGTTGTTAAGGAGAAGTATGCGGAGGTTGTTATGCGAATACTTGTTCCATAGCGCATTCATGTCGTAAAAGAAACTCAAGTCTCCAATCACGATAAAATTTAGTTTCCGCGACGCAGAAGCGTATCCGATAGCGGTAGACAGGGAGCCCTCTATCCCGCTTGTCCCTCGATTACAACAAACCTCTACGGAGTTAGGAATGGAATACAGTTGGGCATAACGTACCGCCGAGCTGTTTCCTAAATGTAAGGCGGATTCCTCGGGGAGCGAATGGAGCAATTGCCCGATTGCCGCCATTTCCGAGTAAACGAATACAGGTTCGGGAATATTCTTGGATTTGTATTCCCATGCCTTCGGATATTCCACCTGCTTGTTCTCTAACAGATAGGCTATTTTCTCCAAGAATTCGAACGGGTCCATTTCGATTACCGTGGTAAGGCAACCAAACAAATCCACCACTTCTCCTTTTAACGAGACGTGCCAATGCTCTTTGGGAGGATGTTTGCGTAAGAATTCTTTTAAGCGTTTGGAAACGACGTGTCCACCATAAGTGATGACGATTTCGGGTGTTAGTTTTTCCCGTTCCTCTTCCGTGGAGGCATACAAAATTGCGTCAAAATTCTTGATTGGCAATCCGGGGACGATTCGGTTTCCGATGTGCTCGCTCAACCATACGAAATGTTTATAGAGAAGTTTGCATATCTTTTTCTCGAACAGGTAAATCAGGCTCATTTGGCCCGCTATGACCATTCGTTTACTGTACTTGTTTAGACGTTCTATCAGGTCGTCGTACTTCCGGTCATACACGTTCAAGCCTTGGTAGCGGGTGATGACCCGGACTTTCGGAAGTTCCGGAGTCGTGAATTGATATAAGGGTTCGGATATGGGGACATTGATATGTACCGGTCCTTTTCCATGATGGTTCAATTCCAGCAAGGCCTCGTTGATTAGCCGGTTGCAATACCATTCATCTTGTTCGGTATGGATTTCGGGCAGATGTACGGACTTTTTCACCAATGAACCGAACACGCCGGGTTGAGGCAATGTTTGTCCGTCCATTTGCCCTATCCATGCGGTGGGACGGTCCGCGGAAATGACCACTAACGGCACTTCCTGGTAGAAAGCTTCCGCCACCGCCGGATGTATGTTCAGTAACGCGGTTCCGGATGTGCAGCAAATGGCGGCCGGTTTACCTCCGTGCAACGCCAGGCCCAAGGCGAAGAATCCAGCGCTGCGTTCGTCTGTCACGGAATGGCAATTGAAAAACGAGTGATTGGCCAATGTATGGACAATCGGAGCGTTCCGACTACCCGGACAAAATACGACATTGCTTATGCCATGCTCTATCAGTAAAGAGGCCAGTTGAAGTATATTTTTCTTATCGCTGTACATAGTGTTTTAAATTATATTCGTTAATAATGAATCTCGGACATAAGCGTTATGCCCGGTCCGAGGTCATTCGTTTGAGCCGTTGGATTTGGGCAATAACCGTCGCATGGTCTCCATCTTGTCTTCCGTCTCCTGCCATTCATCTCCCAATTGGGAAGTGGCGAGTAATCCGCCACCGGCGTATAGCGTAAACATTCGCCGCTGAATCCGCATACAACGGAGATTGACATATAAATCCGTTTGATCTTCAGGGTCCAGCCAGCCGATAAATCCGGAATAATAACCGCGGTCGTATCCTTCGTTCTCAAGTATAAAGCGGTAAGCCTCCTCTTTGGGAAGACCGCAAACCGCGGGAGTCGGATGCAATAACTTAAGGATATCTCCCAGCCTGTCCGAACAGGGGAGAGAAAAAGCGAAATCGCTCTTCAAGTGAGACACCTCTCCGGCGCGTACCGCGTAAGGTCCTTTTTCCTCGGGCGAGATACCTAACGTGGAGAGTTGACGTTGGATATAAGAGGCTACCAGTTGCTGTTCCATCCAATTTTTATGGTCCCAGTTTTTGGGCAAGTTGCCGGCGCGTAAGTTTTGGGTTCCTGCCAAGGCTACGGTTTGCCATTGGCCATTCTTGCCGGATAGCAAAATCTCGGGAGTCCCGCCCATCCATACGCCGGTCATAGGCGTGTGGCAAAGGTAGACGTACGAGCGGACATATCGTTCCGCGGCCGCGAGGAACGCTTCGCCCGGTGAGAAAGGCACATTTCTCCCAATCGCCTTGCGGCGGGAAAGTACCAGTTTGTCCATACTCCCCTTCAGCAAGAGGTCGATAAACGCCGAGAAATGGCGTGCGTATTCCTCCTTTTCATTCCCTTCGGAGAAAAAGGATTCTTCTTCCGGAGGAAAATCGCTTTTCTTTCGAAGGAAAATCGCGTCGTCTTCGGATGGAATCTCGAAACGATCAGGCTCTATCAAAACGATGGGCCGTGCCTCTGTTACTTGAAACGGAGCGATCACGAAACCGCTCCGTTTGTTTAAATCTTTTATGTCGAATAATAGGCGAGGAGAGCCGCTGCTTTGCATCCTGAAATGAAACTTGTCTTCTCCGGGTATGCGCCAGATAGCGAAACTTGCCTCGCTTTCGATTAATTTGTCAATTATCGCCGCGTATGAATATTCTTCAATCATTTTTTCTTTAATATACTGTTGATCACCCGTACGGATGAGACTAACTTATCGGTAGAGGTGAAGATATCCACGTTCCACACGTGAGAAGAACGTCCCTTGTGCAAGATTGTCCCGACCGCGCGCACCGTGTCTCCTTCATGCGCGGATGAGACGTGGCTACCGCTCACCTGCATACCCACCACCATCTCGTCCGGCTTGGCGAGACTCATGGAGCCTAACCCCGCTACGGTCTCGGCCAACGCCAACGTGGCTCCGCCATGCAAGATGCCGAAAGGTTGGCGGGTACGTTCGTCGACTGGCATGGTCGCCTCCACACGGTCTTCGGATGCGTAGGTGTATTGGATGCCCAGATTCCCCATCAACGCATGTTTCGCCCTTGCGTTCAGTTGGTCCAGCGGGATTTCTGTCGGCTTGATGGTCGCGAGAATCGCCTTCTCGATAGCGACCGCCGCGCCTTCCATGTTATTGGGCAGTGTCGTGAAGTCGGCGCAGGCCTTGACCGAATCCCGAGCGTTGCCCATTGCCACGCTTAGTCCTGCGAGCTGGAGCATGGGGACATCCGCCACGCCATCGCCGATAGCCATCACTTCCTCTGTCGTCACATGGAGCATCTCCATCAGCACCGCCAACGTATTTCCCTTGTTAATGAAATGTGGGGCGACTTCCAAGAAATAATCCTCCGACCGAAATGCCTCCAGTGCGCCTGCCAAACGCCTTTTCCAGTGATTTTCCAAAGAGACCAGCCTTTCCTCGTCATCGCTGGTGAGGATACATTTACATGGAGAGAAATCAATCGCCTCCGCGAAGTTCTCTACGCCTACGACACGCATTCCGTTCAACTCCGCCTCCTCCAAGACATGTTTGTTGTCCGGGTTGTCGGTCAGGATGAAATCTTTATGGTACGTGAAAATGGTAAAGCCGTTTTCTTTCGATTTACGGTTCAAATAAGGAATCATTTTCGTGTCGATTCGTTTCTCGAACAGTAAATCTCCCGTTTGGGCGTTAATGATTTGCGCTCCGTTATACGACAGGATGAAACCACCGTAATGGTTTAGCTCAAGCGCTTCCGCCAAAGGTTGTACACCGTTGGTCGGGCGTCCGGAAGCCAACACGACATGCACCCCCATCTGCTGGGCTTTCAGCAAGGCGGCCAAGGTGCGGGGAGTTATCTCTTTGTTGTCATTCAATAACGTCCCATCTACATCAATTACTAATAACTTGTACTTCATGGCGCTATTTTTGGTTTAAAACACAAATGTACGAAGAAGTATCGAGAATCCACGGGTTCATCGATAGCGAAAGAGACCTGTTTTCCTGTAAAACAGGTTTAGGAACGTTCTTCCCTGTCGGGAGAGGGTGCGCCGATAACGCGTGCGTCTTGGTACGCCCTCTCTCGCTAAAGTGTCACGTATGCTGTTCCTTTATAATATAGATTTTGTGCGTCCCGCTTCCTTTGGACTCGATACCGGAGGCCTCGTCCGCGTTCCAGCGTCTCAATTCCCTTGCGGCCGCGTCGCGGAGCAAGCCCGTCAGTTGGCAATAGTCCGCCACGGTGAGGAACTGGTGCGCGGCCAGATATTCTTTCGCCAGCCGTAGCCGTTCCTCGGGGGTATATTTCGTGGACGACTTGCGGAATTTCCACGTCGACCGCTCTAACGCGCATTGCCTGTCGGTCTGCCTCAGCAGGTTCTTGTCCGCCTTGAAATGAATGTCCTTGACGTGGATGCTCGCGGCGTTACGCCGCGGGTCGCCCTCTTCGCCCGTCTCGCGCTCCGCGCCCTCGCGCAGTCCCAGAGCGGGCGAGAAGACGCCTATACCTTCTATCTTGACGGATTTACCGTCCGCTATCTCGCGGGCGATTTCCTCGGATAACGCCTGCACGATTCCTTTCACGTCGCCGGGCGTGAAAGAGCTGGCTTCACAAATCTTTTGCGTCATCTCGTCCAAATTCGCTTGTCCCCGTAACCTCATGCGAGGGAAGAGGATACGTTTGCCTTCCTTGTTGGGCAGGTTTGATTCCTGCATTTCATACGATGCCATGTCTCGTTTCCTTTTATTTTATAGTTAGAAAAAATCGTTCACCTTCCATGAAAAAATTCTTTTCTCCATGGGAAAAACTTTCCTCCATGCGGGGAAAAGTTCTATCTTTAACCTAAAGACATATATCTTTAGGCTGAAGATACGCGTCTTTAGGTTGAAGATATGTATCTTTAGCGTAAAGATAGAGTTTTTTTGGGGTAAAAGCAAGTTTTCCCCGCTAAAGGAAAAGTTTTTTTCCCGTATGCCTTGGATTTTTAATCGGTATCCGGTCGCTCTGACGGTTCTTCCTCTCTTTTGAGCGTGACGATTTTTCCCCTCTCGGCGATAAAACGGTAAAGCGCCTCGTAAAAGGGATGGCGGGTCAGGGTGGAGGCGTCGCCTAATATCATCAGCTTCATGCGGGCTCGGGTAATCGCTACGTTCATCCGGCGCAGGTCGTTCAGGAAGCCGATTTGCCCGCTCTCGTTGGCGCGTACCAAGCTGATGAGTATGACATCTCGCTCTTGTCCTTGAAAACCATCCACGGTGTGTATCGTGACCAGCTCGCGTAACGGTTTGAAGAACGGGTTTTTCTTGATGAGTTCCCGGATGTATTGTACTTGCGCCTTGTAAGGGGAGATTAGCCCGAAGTCGATGCGTTCCTCCAACACACGTCCGGGGGTTATTTTCTCGATATAGGCGTGCAACTGTTCGACTAACGTTTCCGCTTCCCGTTTGTTTATCCGGCTTAGGGTCTCCGCTCTCGTTTCTTCTCCAAAATCGAGTTCTGAGGTGTCGAACCAGACGATAGGCGTGTCCCATTGCAAGATTCCGCGATGGCTCACTTCCGGCGCGGACTCCAATTCGTCGTGATAGAACCACCGCGAGGGAAAACGCATGATATCCTCGTGCATACGGTATTGTATTTTCAGCAAGGAGACCGTCTCCGGTTTCGCCTCGACTATTTTCCGCATCAACGTCCGGCTTAGCCCGCCCCGCTCGGCTTCCAAGCATTTGACGGTAGGCGGTAATTGATGGTGGTCGCCCGCCAAGATGACCCGTTCGGCTTTGCTGATAGCCGCCCAACAAGCGGCCTCCAACGCTTGCGCCGCCTCGTCGATAAACAAGGTGGTGAAATGATGGTTCGTCAGGACTCGGTTGGCGGAGCCGATAAGCGTACACGCTACGACCCGCGCCTCGTCGAATAGCTCGGTGTCGATTTTGATTTCCAGCTCCGTGGCCCGGAATCTCAAGCGGGACAGCCGATTGCGTAGCGTGTCTTTCTCGTCGCGGCTCTTCCCGTGCGTCCGGTCTTGGGTTTCCCGTATCGCTTTACGTATGCTCCACAACTCGGCGTAATCCGGATGGGACTCGAATTGGCGTTCGTAGGTGAAGGAGAGCATCTTGTCGTTCACGCGGGTTGGATTCCCGATACGGAGCACGGGAATGCCGCGGTCCACCAGCTTCTCCGATATCCAATCCACCGCGATGTTGCTTTGCGCGCAGACCAGCACTTGATTTTCCCGATGGAGCGTCTCGTAAATCGCCTCTACCAGCGTGGTGGTCTTTCCCGTGCCGGGAGGCCCGTGTACGATAGCTACCTCCTTGGCCGCCAATACCTTGTTCACCGCCGCCTCTTGCGATGGGTTCAGCCATGGGAAACGAATGGGGAACAACGTGCGCCATTGGGTTTTCGCCGTTCCAAGCAACACGTCCCTGAGATACGATAACTTGTTGCCTTTCGCCCGCATGACCTCCGACAAGGCGGTGAACATCGTCCGGTAGCTGGTCTCGTCGAAGTAGATTTGCACGCCAAGGTTCCCGCTTCTCCCTTGCAGGTCGAGCAAGGCGGAAGGCGAGGGGAGAGCCACTACCATCCGGTCTTCCCTGACGTAGCTTATCGTGGCGGAGAAATCCAGATACTTGATGTTCCGACCGGAATCCGCCGTGAAGAAACAAACCGGACGGCCATGCTCGAAACCATGCTCTACCTCCTTGTCTTCCAAGCGTTCGACCTCTATCACCAATTGGTTCAGGGAGTTGTAATAGCTTCGGCCGGGAGCGACCGGAAACCAACAAACACCCCGTGCGATTCGTTTCCGAATGTCTTGCCGTTCGGCTTGCTGGTGGTATAATTCTTTCTCATACTCGTATTCTTTCCGTAACAAGTCATTTTGCCGTTGTAAATCCGCGATTGGGGAAAGCTGATTATTTGCCATGCGTTCGTCTCATTATCTTATCGGTTCGCGAATGTACGGAAAAAGTTTCTATTTTGAATCTGATAATGTTTATGCTGGTGCTTTTTACGAGATACCTTGTTCTGCCAAAGCGAACAATTCTTTCTTTTTTTGATTGATTATAGCGAACCAATTTTCCTCTTTTAAGAAAGTCATTTTCCCTCCAAATTTCTTTTTTGCTTCTTGGGTATTAGTACCTAATAACTTACCCAGAAATTCATAAAAATTCTTTGTATGCCTCGGATATTTTAAATGGGCAAGCTCATGAAGTATTACTTTTCGTATGTTCCTCTCAGATTGTAGTAACAATGACAAATTTAGGTTAATACTTCGATTCCAATACTCACATTCTCCCCACCGTGTTTGCCATCTATTATTGAGAAATCTAAATCTCGTATAACGCAAATCATATTGAGCCGCATACTTTTGCAGTATTTCTTCTAAAAAGAAGTAGGCGTAAGTAATGATGTCTTCTTTGTCTGTATAACTAATTGTTTTTTCATCTATATTTTTACAATACGAAAGAAGCTCATTTATTGTTTTGAAGCGGAATTGTTTACGCTGTTGGTTCATCAGGAAATGGAAATAGGAAACATCATTTCGTTTATTTATTCTTGCGATAACAAGGCAGTTTTCATCCAACAGATATTCTTCTTCTATTGTATAGATCGTGTAATATTGTTTTTCACAATCAAAGCTATATTCCGCAATGATAACATCAGACTTGTTATATGTGCAAGGTATTACATTATTCCCATCCAAATCAAAAAGTCCTTTCTTCCCTTTTATTGTGCCTTGTATAAGAAATCTTGTACCGTGTAATTTCCAAAACTTGCACGATTCAAATTTGAAAGGTAATATTACTTGCTCTCGATTATTGTCACAAATACGGATGACACCAAAATAATCTTGTTTTTTAACCAAGTAAATATTCTGGGGTTGTTGAGAGTGGTCATTAACGATGTCTTGGTAATCGGTTTGAAGAAGCGTTTCCCATTTGAGGTTCACTAAGGTGTATCCTTTATCTTGTTTTACCCACAATTTATCATTAATAATAAAGTGTTGATTATTAATATCTAATGTCGAAGAAATAGGTTGGTTGTTTGAGTCTATCAACCATTTACGTTGTTGAATACTTACTGTAGTAGCTATGTACCATTTTCCATACAATTTTATGCGATCGAAAGTATCAGCCCAATCATATTCTGCCGGGATGACAAGATTCCCGTTCATATCTATGAAGCCATACTTTCCATTTTTCCTCACTCTAATTCGTCTGCAGATGGATCTTTCCGCAGGGGTATCAACTACATTATTACCTTGTAAATCAAAAAGCTCATTCTTCCCATCTAATATACCTTGTATGAGAACTTCCATACCGGATATTTTCCAAAACTTACACGATTCAAATTTAAAAAGGCAATATTATTTGCTCTCGATTATTGTCACAAACACGGATAGCACCGAAATAATCCTGCTTCTTGACCAAGAAAACATTCTCGGGTCGATGGATTCGATCATTCACAATATATTGATAGTCGGTTTGAAGTAACGTTTCCCATTTGAGGTTTACTAAAGCATATCCCTGTTCTTGTTTTACCCACAACTTATCATTAATGATAAAATACTGCTTATCAATATCTATCGGTGAGGTAATAGGTTGGTTGTTTGAATCTATCAACCATTTACGTTGTTGAACACTTACCGGAGAAGCAATGTACCATTTCCCATACAATTTTATATGATCAAAAGATCCTGCCCAGTCATATTCTGTCGGGATAACAAGATGCCCTTTCATATCCACGAAGCCATATTTCCCGCCTTTCCTCACCTTTATTCGTCCGCACATGGGTGTTTCCATAGAGTCGTATGCATCATTTGGGTTTGATGGCATCCTATTCATAGCCCAATAACGCCAGTGGATAGCCTTTGCTTGACTACTTTTGGTGCCTATTCCTTTTTCATAACAATGAGCTAATCGGAACATGGCTTCCAATTGTTTCCGTTTTGCAGCCGTTACAAACCATTTGAATGCTTCTTCCGCATTGGGTTCTATATCAATTCCTTTATAGTAACAGGTTCCTAATTTGTATTGCGCTTCCGCGTCCCCTTTTTCGGCCAATTGACGCGGCGCATCCAAAGATTCTGTTTGTTGCTCTGAGTTGTACATGATGTATCTGTTTTTGAATAAAGTTTATCTATATATGCTTGGTAGCTGTTTAAACGACTATTCTTTTTAGTTTCATTCTAAGGCTTTCAAAACCAGTATCGCCTCTTCCATGCCCTGTTCGGCAGCTTTTCGTATCCATCGCAAAGCATTCTCTTCATCTGCATAGACACCTTCCCCATTGCTATAACAAATCGCCAAATTGTATTGGGCATAAGCATCTCCTTCTTCGGCTGCCAATTTGTACCATTTAAATGCTTCAGCATCGTTTTGTTCTACACCTATACCCTTGCCATAATAACTTCCTAAATTATTCATTCCGGACAAATTATGATTATGTGCTGCTATCCACATCCACTCAAAGGCGATACGCGGATTTGCCGTTACGCCATTTCCATATTCATAAGCTAAAGCAACTTCGAATTGTGCATCAGCATTCCCTTCTTCGGCTAATTCATATAGCTCATCGAATGTATATTCATTATCTTCATTCTCTTCATCATCCTCTTCTTCGTCATCGTTCTCTTCTTCATCGTCATAATAGGTTTCATTGGTCATAAAGTTTTCTATGGCTATTTGGACTTTTCTATCCATCACATCCAATTTTTCTTTCATATTTTCTAAAAGAAAATCTTCCATATTATCCTCTTCTATGGAAGGTAAAAGTTCTTTGGCTTTTTGTATGGCTTTTTCAGCCAACGTGTATCTGTGCGTTTGCCGGTAATAGATGGATTGGCAAAAGTAGAAATAAGCCCGATAAATAGAAGGATAGGATTCATTTTCTCCGTAAAGGGTAATGGCTTCATCCAATGATTTTTCCATCAATTCATACTGCTCCCTGTTCCACTCGTAGAAGTTATCCGGATGCTCTTTGTCTCTATCAGACAGTATAAATGAAAGAATCTTCATCAGGACAACCAAATAGGTATTAGGTGCCTGATGCCATTTCTCCAGTAGTTCCTGAAGTGTAGGTATTTCTTCAGGTTCTTCATAATCATCCAATTTGTATTTTATCGCTTGCCGCAAGTGGTAATCCGCTTTCTTCCCGCTATATATTTGTGCGGCTTGTTTGTGATAAGCATAAAGGTATATTTCCTGTATATCTTCAGGAAGCATCCGGAGATATTTCACGCATTTAAGCAAACATTCCTTCGGAGGATATTGGTATGGGTAATATAAAAAGAACATCAATTGAGCCACTTCCCGAAAGACGGACATTGGCGTATCCTCTTTGTAAATGTAAAGGCAAGAGGTTCCCGGACCTTCTATCGGTAATATAATACTTACTTTATCTCGTCTCTCCGGATGATGAATCAGTTCGATTTGTTTCTTTTCAATTAATCTTTCCAACCGGGCTTCTTGTTTGTCCAATATGTCTAATATTCTTTTGCTGAATTTCATAGGTTTCCTTTATTTATATTTCAACAAATAGTTCCTCATATCGTTTAAACAGTTCATAATAACAGCGAACGTTTTCGAGATGCTGCCATTTGTTTCTTCGGATAGGTTGTGCATCCAAATCATAAATCCATGCTCCCGGTGTTGATAAAATAAATGGAGAATGAGTAGCTATTATCAGTTGGCAATGAAAAGTGCGAGCGGCTCCTTGTAGGAATTGCGCCAATTCAATTTGCCATTTAGCGGATAGGCTATTTTCCGGTTCATCCAATAATATCAGAGAATCATCTTGTATCTCTTTTACGAAATAATTGAATGCGGTTTCACCGTTCGATTGTTCAGGGTGGTTTTGAGACAAACGAGAACGGACATACTTAGAGCAAGAAGGATCATTTTTCTTTCGCACGGGTCTTTCTATGAATTCTTTTACCAAACGTTCACGCTCAAAATCGATTGCTTGATTCTCATTTCGCACTCTGAGCATATTGTCGAACACATCATCACTGGTTATAATTTTCCCTTTTTGAATAGCATATTTGCTTGTGACATCTTTTATAAGAAAAGCATCACAAAATTTCAGATAATCATCAAAAAAGGGACTTCTATTATACAAAGTCGAACGATGCAATTCCAACTTTTGTGTAATCACATTCAACAAAGTTGTTTTACCCGAACCATTCCCGCCATAAAGAATTGTAATATCATCAAAATGGAAATCTACTATTCCTCGCTGGTAAAATATATTCCATGGATACCAAGATGTGAAACCTGTCATCTTATTCGCTTGTGGTATGCCTTCAGGAAAACGCTTTTCCAATTCTTCCAATGTAGCTAAGAATTCAGGAGAAGGTTCTAGCCCGGGAGAAGGAAAAGAAAAATACCAATCAACCCATTTGTTTCGTGGTAATCGGAAGTGTTCTAAATATATCATATTTGTTGGGAAATCGAATTCTTATACAAAGAATAGGACGGAGAATTGATTCCCCGTTCCATTCTCTTTAGATTACCGTACCTTCACAACATCCAAATAGACTGTTGAAAGAATCCCAGCTTTCTTGGCGTCAATACCATAAACGCGCATGAAAGCATCGGCAACTGCTTGTCCTCCGTTTGTTGTCAACGGATTACTCATCGAAGAGGTTACGACTTCGACACTCATTCCTTTTTCAATCCGAATGCCATTCGCATTCTTGGATTGCTTGGTTGTAATTCTAAATAATGGCATAATCGAATATTTAACTACCACATATTATCTATCGCATCAATCATATCTTTCCATCTACCAGTAAAAGATTGAAAAACACCGGTACCACCACACAGTCCACAATTTTCCCATTTGCCTGTTCCTGCCAATACACGACCTGTGCCTTGACAGCCCGGACAGATACGGGGAGCTTCTGACTCTTTCTGTCTACGTGCTTTTTCTTTTCTAATTTCTTCATTGCGTTTCCATTCCTCGTATCCATTTATAAACTGAAGTGCTTGTTCATTTCCTCCTGTCGCTGATTTCTTGTACCAACGCAATGCTTCATCTTGGTCTTGGGGAACTCCTTCTCCTCTCCACAATTTGGTAGCCCAATTATATTGTGCGATTAAATCCCCTGCTTCAGCTCCTTTTTTGAACCACATACAGGCTTGCTGAACATTTTTAGATGTACCAAAACCATGATCGTACATATACCCAATGAAATTAAAACTATCAGTTTCTCCTTTTCCTGCTAATTCTGTAAATAATTGGAATGCTTTATTGTAATTTTTTTCTGTTCCTCTTCCGGTGAAATAAGCCATAGCTAGATTCATTTTGGCATCTGTATTCTTAGTGGCTGCTTTTTCATACCAACCAAAAGCCTTTTTTTCGTCTTTAGTTACGCCTTTCCCTTGATCATAGAGGAATCCTAACAGACATGCTGCATCTAAATTTTCTTGTAACGCAGATTTCATCGCATAAAAGTGAGCTTTCCTATAATCATGAGTTTCATAGTAATGATAGGCTAATTCATATTGCCCGTTTGCGTCATTCAAATCTGCCGATTTTTGAAAATAGTCTACGGCTTTTGATTCGGATGCTGTTATTCCTAATCCCTTCAAGTAAAGTATTCCTAATCGATAACATGCATAACCATCTTTTTTATCAGCTGCTTTTTTATAGTAAGTAAACGCTTCTGTATACTTCTGCTGATCGAACAACACATCCGCCTTTTCATTATATTCAGCCACTGAAGGGGACAGAAAATAAACACCTAACACGATAGCCAAGACGGATAGGCTACCTACTAAAAATTTCTTTTTCATATTATGTAATCTTTTAATGTGTATTCATAAAAGACTTATTCATTAGACGCCACAATCTTTGTTACCTCTTTTTTCTGATTCTACCGTTTGATTGGCTGCGAAACTATTTTTTGTCTGAACAAAATCTTCCACCCAAAGAATCCTTGTATGAGTTCTATAAAAAGTAGAGTCAATAATCCAAATAGAAATACTCGTAAGGGTGTTCCCAACGCAAATAGCCCCCAATCCCAAAAAGCTTCACGGGCAATATAGAGTTCTCCAGATTCTATTTTATGCCTTTTAATACCTTCTCCAACCAATAATGAAAAGTAGGGTTTCTCTACATAGAATTTGTAAAACAGGTGGGATAAAGCGAGTAAAACAAGCCCTCCGGATAATGTAGTTATACTCCAAGCAAGAAGATAAAAGTTCCCCAATATCCAGCTGCTGAAAATAAATATCTCTTTGGCATATTTGGCGAAAATATTCTTCAAACGGCTGTCTAATCGTTTCAAGCCATGGCTTAAAATAATCCGGTATTGCTTCACCATATTTCTCCACAAATTGAATCGGTTGAAATCTGTCCGGCTTGCTTCTAATGCGAATTCGTTAAACAATCGCTCAGAGTAGTTTATGCGCTCATAATATTCTTCGCTGTATTCATCGTGCCAATCCATCAACAGATTATACCCTTCCCAAAGTAGCAACGCAAAGGATGTCTGAAACTCCTTTCGCTTCGACGACCAAAGATGTGCCCGCTTATAATAAAAGGATGCGGCCAACAAGACATCTATAATCGTAGCGATTCGTAACCTTTCTTCCGTGTTTTCCTTTAATTTATCGCAGGTCTCATTTAGCGTTCTTAAGAAAGAACTATCCGTTACATCCCCTTTCAGATTATCTAATGCGGAAAGGTAAAGACCGCATAGAGAGGCTAACTCAGCCGGAACATTTACTTTTTGGCTGATTCCTTCAATTTGTTCTTGTATCTTTTGCATGTCCATAAAGTATTGTGTTGTGTTTTATGGCGCAAAGGAAAAAGATAGGTCGGACAAAAGTGGTCTAACTCTTACTTTTCGGACTCACAATTTTTGTCGTATTTTATTAAATCTGCAAATCTTTCATCTATTAAATGTCTGTTTTCTATTGATTTTATGCTGTCATTATTGCTGTTTTTATATATAGTAAATTGTGAAATAGACTCTTTTGCAAAAGAGTACCAAATGGGAATATTAATTGCGTTTGGCTGTCCATGATAAATAGCAACTTTAGAAATATTGCCATATATAGCAACAGAATAAGAAGTCATAAGAAGTTTGTGTTTTTTCTGATAATTTTTAACTCTGTCATATTCCTTTTCAAATAGGGGAGCATTCTCTTCAAATACTTTATTTCCGATTAGAAACAAATATGTTCGGATGAGTAATTCAATAACGACATTGCATATAGAAGCTGTTGCTAAATGTCGTAAATCATATCCAGTTATATACATATATTCAATAATATCTCCTATTGTTCTATTTTTTTCACCAAAACTTCCGAATTTCAAAATTCTAAGAGCGCAGCCACCTGGAATTGGCAAACCCGCTTTTGTAAATATATCAGATAGTAAATGTCCTATCCATAGAATAGGAGCATAAAATATTCTTTTGATATCAGCGTCACGAACCTTATCCATATGTAATATACCATTTTTGTCTATATATGAGAATGTACCACAGACAATATCTTTTATACCCCAAATAAGTCCCATTATGCTTGGGTCATGACCTAAACTAAATATCCGATGGTTTTTAGGTCCCATTCCTTTTATATTTTCAGATATAGCAATATCATAATTTACAGGAAACCATCTCTCCAAAGCACGAATCCATTTTGCTTTTTTTTTATCTTCTGTAAAACCTATTTTCTTAATCAATTGCGTCAATATGCTAGCTTCTTTTATCTCTCCTTCAATTCTAATATTTTTAGGTGTTTTGACTATTAGGAAATCTGTAAGTACTGCAATACCTCCTGTTACACATGCTACCAAAATATCAACATTATTTAGATCATATACTTTATCCGATAAAGATTTATTTCTCTTGAATAAATCTTCATTCAACAGCGAATCTATTTCTCTTGAATTTACACAAAACATCTTGTCTTGAATATCAAACTCTGAAGCTATAGGTAATGTATTTGTATTTTGATGTAAATTATTAATTCTTTGAGTTAATGCATCCAATGCGGAAGTGTTGATTTTAACTTCTTCGTTTAATGATGAAGTTTCAATCTCTATTTCTTTTTGGATATTCTTGATCGCATTTACTTTTTGAGATAACTTATGAAAATCTTCCATGTGATTATATATTTCTTTTTATTAGTTTTTCCAGATACTCAATACTCTTCTCCAAGTTCTTAATTTGCTTCTTATTTTTTTCTGTCTCAGCTTTTAATATGCTAAGTTCTTGTTTGAGATTCTGATTTTGTCGCTGTAGATTGAATAAAATTTCTTGGAAAGACTTCGTATCTTTTTGAATTGCTAAAACTATTTCCGAAAGAACTACCTGCATTTTTGCAGCTTCAGATAGCACGGCTCCGGCACCTAAAGAAGCTATACCCATTCCTACAGCTCCTCCCGCAGAAATACCAAGGAGAGATCCTCCACCAATAAGCACGGCAATACCTCCAGCCATGCCAAAACCTCCTGCAGCAATAGCGCCACCTCCTAATGCGGCAAGACCTGCAGATATAGCAGCTGCACCATGAAGACCGTTTGCTGCAAAGAAGGCAATAATTTGATATTGAAATGTAGCTATTGCTATAAGTATAAGGATTAAACCTACACCTGCAGCAGCAGCTACTTTTGTCCAATATCCAGACAAAGATTTTATTGATTTTGAATGCGCACTTTCAAATCGTTCTATATATTTGGAGTCTATTTCTAATAAAGAGCATATATGATAAAGTATTTCTTTTCTTTTCTCTTTGTGTAATTTTAATCCTTTGAATTGTTTATAGTCATCCTTATTTTCACTTAACGGATAATAAGGGCTATAGAGAACACATTCTAAGAAAATCATATATTTCCATATGTTAGTTTCACTTTTGATACTGTGGATAAGATTTTGTATTTCAATATCCGAACGAAGTGGAGCTAAATTCTTATTGGAAAGTTTCTTCAAATAATCAGCAATAGAAGTATCCCATTTATGTAACCATAGTCTTTTGTTTTGAGCTACATCAGATTTTGCAAATAGTCCACCACCGTTGGCTAATGTATAAGAGCAATCTCCTTCTGTAATAAGACGTTGTAAACTGAACAATAATTGCGTTTGCTCAATTGTCAATCCAAAGATAGAACAAGCTTTTTCCATGTCGATGATTAATTATATTAGTTTTTTGCCTTCCCCTGTTCCCCTCCGGTTCGGATTTTTTAATTACGTAATAGAAAAAGCGTGGGAACTGTTACTCAATTATCCAACCCCGAGGTATCGCCAAATAACCCACTGTACGGATAATTAAACAACAGCCCACGCTCTATACTGTGATAGTTCTTGTCTGAGACATAGAATAATACAGCAGAGCGTAAGCATTTGTTGTCTACTATTCCCGTACAGTTGAAAATTGGCGATTTCCGGAGTTGGGAATAATATTGTAAACGCTTTTTCGCTTTCGGTATGTCCTTCCGTTCGATGCCTCGCTTGGTTCTACCTGGAATTACCGCAAATGTAACGAAAAGCCATTTATAAATCAACCTGTTTCCTTTATTTGTTTTTACATTGCAAAAGAAAAAGTTAGCTCGGACAAAATAAGTCCGACTATTATGCTTTTCTTTGCGGAAACAAATAGGAAAATACGCTATGGACAAATACGAACGTTGCCTTTGGGAGGTCGGTACGTTTATCGACTATGGGGATATGTCACTGAAAGAGTTGAACGAACGCTTTCGGGAGTATTCACTGAATTATGACGGCGAGGAGATTTCGGCACGGACATTCGACCGCGACCGACGGTATATCGCGCTCACGTTCCAAATCGACATCGACTTCGACCCGCGCTTGAGGAAATATCACTTGGCGAATCCGGAGGAGGTGCGAGAGAACCCGCTTTACAAGTACTTGCTGGGGAGTATCCACGTGAATAATCTTTCCACGTTGGCTTTGCGACATCGAGAGAAAATCATGTTGCAAGAGATACCGACCGGGGTTGAATCCCTACATATTCTATTGGATGCCATTGACAAAGAGAAAACGGTTTGTTTCGACTACGTTTCCTATTATGCGAAAGACCGTGTTTTTTCGTATGAGGTAATTCCCTGTTTTTTGCGTTTATTTGAGCATCGCTGGTATTTGATTTGCGAGTATTTAGACCATAGCCAAACACGGGTATTGGCATTGGAGCGGATGCGCGATTTATCCATTGGGGAAAAGTCTTGCCTGCCGTCTCCGGACATTACTCCGCAAACGTTTTATCAAGACTGTTTCGGCATCATCCACGACAACAAGCAACCGGAGGAAATCGTACTGAAGGTTTACGGACATCAAGTGGATTATGTACGTTCGACACCTATCCACACTTCGCAAAAAGAGATTGAGACGACGGAAGAGTATGTCTTGTTCCAATATTACGTACGTCCTTCGTATGATTTCATCCAACGCCTGCTGTGGCATCGGGAGAATGTGGAAGTCTTGCGTCCCGCTTCGCTTCGGGACGAGATACGCGAGCTCTTGCGGCAAATGCTGGCGCGTTATGAAAAAGCCCCCATCCGGTAGCTTTGGGGCTTACCGGACAGGGGCTTAGTGTTTACCTCACGGATGGGTTATACCGTACCCGGAGTTTCTTCCTCTTCCTCGTCGGGCTCGGTTTCCGATGCCTCTTGAGTGTCGTTCGTACTGTCTGTCACGTCAAACTCGAACTCTATCGAGTTGATGACCTGCCGCAATTCCGAGCTTGGCAGGAACCGGAGTTTTACCTTCGTGATGGAATCGATGTTCGCTTCGTCCTCTATCAAGCTGCTTTTCGCGTTGAAAGAGGGGATGAAGGTGCCGAAGCCGTCTACTTGCACGGAATGTCCTTGCCGGATAAAGGTCTTCATGGAATTCACCAGCCCATAAAGTACCAGCCGGACCATACCGATATTAGAGTTTGATACTGTAGCGATTTGCTCGCAAAGGTCCTCGAACGTGACCACTGTCGCCCTATCAGGGACGATTACATATTTCTCGGTCTTGCTTTTGTCAAATCCAAAAGCTTTTTTTATTCTTCGTGTTCGGAGTGCCATGATTTTAGCGCGAGTTCGACACAAGGAAAAAAAGGAAAAGAAGGGACAAAAAAACTCGAACCTTATATGAAAAAGTTCGCCATACGCCGGATATTTCTCTATCTTTAGCCTAAAGATACATATCTTCAACCTACAGATACATATCTTTAACCTAAAGATATATATCTTCAGTCTAAAGATAGACTTTTTCCTATGGAGTTTCCGGTTTTTTTCGCCGACTTTCCAAGTTTTCTTCCCGGCTATCGAACTTTTTTCCGGTTTGTTATCCTCTTATCCGTTTGGAGTTTATATCGAACTCGTGTTGCTGTAGACGCTCGTCGGCTTAGTAAGCAGTTTTCGGTCCGCTTACCAAGCTTTTCTCGCGCCGCTTTACGAGTATAGGCGCGTTTATGTGACAAGGATTTTACCGCAATCTTTTCTTCAAGGTAAAGAAGAAGGTGACTCCTTTCCCCGGTCCGCTTTTGGCGGAGATTTGTCCTTTGTGGAAATTGACCCCGTTCTTGACGATGGACAGGCCCAGTCCGGTTCCCCCAATCTTGCGGCTCCGTCCTTTATCTACCCGGTAAAAACGCTCGAAGATGCGATTGATGTGTTCTTCCGGAATCCCCGTTCCGTTGTCGGAGAAGCTGAAATAGTAATATTTTGGGTCTTCCTTATAGCAGTTCACCGTGATTTTGATATTCTCTCCGGCGTATGCGATGGCGTTGTCATACAGGTTCCGGAAGATGGAATAAAGCAAGGAGGCGTTCCCGATGACGGTCGGGTCTCCGGGAAGGATTACTTCCGAGGTGATATGTTTTTCCTCCATTTCCTTGGAGCACTCTTTCTCGATTTCCGTGACCAGCTTGGTGATGTTGACCTCGGACAGCTCGAACATCTCCGAAGCCTCGTCCAGCCGGTTGAGCACGGAGATGTCCCTTAGTAATCCCGTTAGGCGTGTGCTTTGCGAATAGCAACGCTCCAAGAAGAACTGCCGTTTTTCGGGACTGAGGTCCGGATTGTCGAGTATCGTCTCCAAATAGCCTTGGATGCTGCTGACCGGCGTTTTCAGCTCGTGGGAGACGTTTTGCGTGAGCTGGCGTTTCATTCGGCTCTCCTCCTCTTGGCGCGATATGTCGTTGATGGATATCTCGTAGCTGTTGTCGAGGAACAGGATGCATTCGATGAGGAAGATTTTTCCGTTCTTGTCGATGGTCACCGATTCCCTCATCACCTTCCTTTTCCGGTTGGAGCTTCGTATGTTCTTGTTCAAGAACTCGTTGATAGGCCCAAGGTCCGGCACCTCTATCGCCTCCTCGGCTTGATGGATGCGTATGTCGGAAATGACATTCATGAACTGTATGAAGAGGATGTTGGACAGGATTTCCCGGCCCTCGCTCGTGAACATGGCGAAACCTTCCTTGGAGTATTGGAAGTGCTTGATGATTTTCTCCCTTTCCATCGAGAGCTCGTTCTTCGCTTTTTGTTGCTGATGATAGAGGGTGACGATATTCCGGGAGATGTCGCCCAGCTCGTCGTTGGGGAAGACGTAATCGACCGCCGGAATCTGGTCTTTCTCGACGTTCAAGGCGAAATCTCGCAGCCTTGCGATGGTCTTCCCGATGCTGAAGGTGAATCGGGAGAGCACGAAGAAGAATATCAACATCATCAATATCATGAAGTAGATGAAGTCCTTGTTGACCGTCAAGACCCATTTCACGTAAGGGTCGAAAGGCAAGGCGGAGCGGTAGATGTAGCCGCCTATGTTGGACGCCGAGTAGAAATACCTTTTCCCCGTGGACTCGGAGGAACGGATGGCGAACCCCCTGTTGCGCAGGCGCGCCTCGCGGACCTCGCTCCGGTCGTTATGGTTGTTGAACTCCTCCGTGCCGCTATTGTCGAACAAGACCTTCCCGGAGGGGTCGATAATCGTCACCCTCAAGTCCTTATGCGGGATATCCTTAAGGAAGGCGCAGACCGACTCGCCGATATCCGCGCCTTGTTGGCATTTCCGGAACAATTGGTAATTGTAATTGCCCAGCACGCCGTTCAGCTTATCTCGCGCGAACTCCTTCTCCCGTTGGTACTGGAAAAGAAGGAAGCAGACCGTGAAACCCAAGAACATGAAGAAGACAGACCAAAAAAGCCGTTGGCTGAACGATATCCGGCTTTTTTTCTCGTTCTCTATTTGTACCATAAAAACCGTTCCGTGATGAATCTTAACCCTCGAAACAATAACCGAAGCCTAACCGAGTCACGATATTCTTGCCGTAAGGAGTTATTTTCTTTCTCAGCCGGGTGATGTTGACATCGATTGTCCGGTCCAGCACGTAGACCTCGTCTTTCCACACGCGAGACAATATCTCCTCTCTCGTGAACACATTCCCTATGTTCTCCAGCAAAAGCTTCAATATCTCGAACTCCTTTTTGGTCAAAGGGATTTCCTTGCCATCGACCGAGGCCTTGATTCGTTTGGTGTCTAAGGACAAGGTCTTGTATTCGAGTTTTCCGGTCTCCTTGGCGAGGTTCCTCTCGGAAGTCCTCCGGAGCACCGCTTTCACACGTGCGACCAGTTGACGGATTGAGAACGGCTTGGAGATATAATCGTCCGCCCCAAGGTTGAATCCGGTAAGCATGTCGTTCTCCGTATCCTTGGCGGTCAAGAAAATAATGGGGATATCCGCGGTCTTCTCCTCTTTCCGGAGCATACGCGCCATCTTGAAGCCGGAGATTTCTCCCATCATGACATCCAGCAACAACAAATCGTAACGCTCCAGCTCTTTTTTCAACGCTTCCTCCGCGCTGAAAGCCGTGTCTACCTCATAACCTTCCGTTTCGAGGTTGAATTTGAGTATTTCGCACAAATCCTCCTCATCGTCTACCACGAGAATACGGGTCGTTTCCATATCTACTTCGTTTTATCTTGAAAATACAATTATTTATAATGGGCAAAGAACGCGTGTTTTTATTTCGAGGAAATGAAATAGATGTTACATTTCCATGGCAAGCGGGAATTTTCGCCTTATTTCAGTGCGAACTCGCAGAGAACTATCTTTTGTCTCAACTCCTTGAACGCCACGTCGGACACGGTCAACGTACGAAAATCGTACCTGTCGCCATAGGAGGCGCGCACTTTAGCCATGTCATCCTCTCCGGCCAAGAAGTAGCCTTCGCTCGGAGCCTCTTTCTCGAAGTTGTGGAAAATATTTCCCATGTAGAAATTCAAGCCGTAGAGGTTCCTGTATTTCTTCAAATCGTTCATCACGAACACGTTGTCCTTATTTAAAGGATACTCTTCCATGATTCGTTCGGCGAAGGGTCTGCAAGAGCTTCCCTCGCGGATGCCTCGCATGATGACACCGTCAATCAGGAGGTTCATGGAGAAAGTCAATGCGATGGTGGCGTAAAGAATCTTGATATTGATTTTCTTGAACATCTGGTAGAACACGGTGCCCAAAGCCACGAGGTTTATCAGGATGATACAAATCGTGAGCGCGCTGGAATGCGCCAGTACGTCGGTGACCATCCGAACTAAGTCCAGCGTGGAGGCGTGGTCCGTATATTGGCCGATGATGAAGACCGGATTAATCGCTCCAAACGAGGTGAGCAGGATGGCTATTAAGACCACGCTGACCAACGCCGTGAGAAAAGCGGCGAACACACGTGTCACTTTCGTGCGGTATTCCGTGATATACAATGCGTATTGGGCCAAGAAAAGAGAGATAAACGGATAAGCCGGCATCAGGTAAACGCTCCGTTTGCTGGAAGGTATGGAATAGAAAAAGATAATCCCTACCAACGCGACCAAGCTGAACAAGCGTACCTTATCCATTCCGAGGATACGGTTCCACGTATCTTTGATGATTGTCTTAAAAGAATCTCTCGGCCGGCTTATCTTCAGTCCGAACAGGGAGAAGAAGAAAAAGACGGTCCAAGGAATGAAGCCCGCGGCCAATGTCACGAGATTATACCATGCGCCATTCTCGTGGCCGAGGTCGTAGTGGATATTGGGTGTACTTAGATGGAAGAAACGCCCGAAGTTCTCCGCCAAGACGACGTTCAGGAAATCCTCGCCCCCTTGTTTCCATGCGGCGATATACCATAACATCGGTAAGAACAACGATGAGACCCCAGCGTATAGTAACGCCTTGAACATGACTAGATAACTATAACGCCTCAACATCAGCAGGTAAATGGCGAATATGAATAGAGGCAGTACGATGCCTACCGGCCCTTTGGTGAGCGTGGCGCATCCCAGTAACAACGGGATGGTAATTGGCAAGCCTTTCAGCTCCAGTTTATCTTCCCATCGGTATAATTGGAACAGTCCCAATACGATAAAGGTGGTGAGCAGCATATCGACACGGGTGGTCATCGCCGCTCGGTGTATCTCGACGCACGTCACCAATAGCAAGGTGGCGATGAAGGCTTCTTGGAACTTGACGATTCTCCTCCCGAAAAATACCAGCACGAAGCCTATCAACGTGAGGAACGCCAAGGCGGAAGGCAGGCGGGAGGTGAACTCGGAGACATATCCTTGCGGATAGGAGAAGAGTGCCATCAGCCAATGCGCCATCGGGGGTTTGTAGGCGAACTCGTCGGCGTACGCTTGTGGCAAGACCCAATTACCTGTCTCCAACATCGAGATCGCGACGAGCGCCTCGCGGGGTTCGCCTTTGGTGGAAAAGTCGCCTAGACCAATCCACGGCAATACGGAGATGGCGCAGATAAGGATTATCAAGGTCACAGGCTTCTGTAAATAAAGATATTGAAGTGTAGGTGTACGCATAATAAATGATTAAAGAGATTTCTCCTATTATTATATGTTGTCTAAATGATTTGCAAAAGAACGATTTTTTATGGACTTTTCCCGAATTTCGGGTGAATATTTTAGGTCTCCAAAGAACGCTTGATCGCGTTCCGTATCACCTCCGCGTCCTCCTTGTTCTCTTTGAGGATAGAGAGGACGAGGCTCAAATAACTCTCTTTGTTGCTTATACCGCATATTGCGCACAGACGGCTTTGAGGCAACATCCCTTTTTGGTTGTATACGCGCAAGACGCTTTTGTAATCTCCCGTTTCCGCGTAATGGGTGAATTCGCTCTTGATGCTCTTGTAGATGTCCTCCACGTGGATGGTCTCGCGGATGTTCTCCACGTGTTTGTTCAATTGCTCTATCGTGGAGATTTTCCGGTTGATGGCGGTCTCCAGTCTTTTTCGGACTATATGTTTCGCGTGCAAGAGCGTTTGTTGCTCCAAGTCTTTTTGGAAAAGATGAATCACGTTCTCTTTCACTTGCTCGAACACCTCTTCCGGGTCTTTCATCAACCGTTTGGCCACGGTCTTGATGACCTCCTCCAGCATCAGCAGGTTTTCTACCTCCGCCACGTCGGGCACGTAGATGTGCCGTTCCCTCAGATAATCAATCTCGCCTTGGGTTCGCCGGTCGCGGTCCACGATACCCATGCTGTCCAGCGTATGGAAATCCTTCAGTTGGGTGAACGCCTTGACCGTCTCGATAACCTTTTGGCATCCGCCCACGGGTTTCACCAGATAGTCGGGGAATATGAGCGGATAGAGCTTGCTATCGATGCTGTTCGTGTCGGTACCCTCGATAAACAATATGGGTTTCCGGCTTCCGAGGATTTCCATGTACAGCTCTTCCGGGAAACTCTCGTCGCTCTCTATCAACTCATAGTCCCATACGGAATGGTCCGCGTCGTACGAGCGAATCCAAATCCGTTCGCTGTCGGAACGGGAGGCGGCGAAGTCGATATCGTGCGTCAGGTAGACGAACGTGCAATCCGGGCGTATCGCCTCTATCTCGTCCCAAAGTTGGTTCTTGATGGAATCGTGCAACAAGGTCTCCGGCTCCTCTATGACGAGCAAGGCGTTCGGGCAGGCGCACAATACCGCCCCGATAAGGTAGAAAACGAGTCTCTCGCTATCGCTCATGTTCTCGGCCGTATACGCGTCGGAATCCCGTCCGGCGGAGACAATCTCGATAAAACCGGATTTCCGGATAAGCCGGTTATGCGGGAACATCTTTTCCCAGATGGTTTGTATCGTATCGAGTTTCGTGACGGGAGTGACCCTTTCCTTGTCGGTCTTGCACGCCTCCTTGAATTCCACGGCGGCCTCGAACTCTTCCTGGCGCAATCGCAGAATCAATTTCTCGTACTCCGAGACGAACGGCATGGAGAGGCGCGTCTCGAATAACGAACGCAAGCGCATGAATCCGTCGGGGTCTTGATGCAGCGGTTCGTCCCCGCTATTGATGAATAACGCGTGTATTCCGGAGATTTTCTCCGCCTGTCCGGAATATCTTTCCAACAAGTCTCTACCGAATGAGCTTTTTCCTACGCCATTGGTTCCGATCACGACAAGTATCCTCGTGTCAAGCTTGACGGGGCAGGCCTTATTTGATTTCGCCGGGAGTATCAGTTCCATATCTCGTATTGATTTGACTCTCAAATATACGCGTTTTTCTTTGCGGATTGGGAAAAGAGATGAAAAAAAACGCCTTCCCTTTTCCGGAAATCCGAGGGAAGGACGTTTTTGTTTTTTCCTGATATCGTAATGAGAGAAGAGCCGTTTATTTACTCTTTTCTAGAATAATACGGGCGATACGAACTTGCAGTTGCTGTAAGGTTCTGATATCCTCGCTTTCGAAATCTATATCGCTAGCTTTTAAGCTTCTTTTCGTAACGACCGGAGCCGCTTTCGCCGCCATTAATTCTTGTACTAATTCGTCTACTTGTTCCTTGATTTTGTCCGCTTTTTTTGAATAGTCAATCGTTCTTGCCATAGCTTTATAAAATTTATTTGTTATGAATGTTTTGACAAAGATAATCATAATTCTATAACTGACATAGATAAAAGTGGAATATTCCAAATATTTATATTTTGAGATACGCTCGCTTTTTCCTTCTTATATATTAATGTCATGCGTCCGCTATAAGGAAAAAATAGGGACATGGGGAAATAAACTTCCGGATACCACGGGAAAAAATCCGGAACATGCGGGACTTTTCTCTATCTTTAGCCTAAAGATACATATCTTCAACCTAAAGACGCGTATCTTTAACCTAAAGATATATATCTTCAGCCTAAAGATAGACTTTTCTCCGTGAGGTTCCCGACTTTTTCCGCCGGGCTCTCAAGTTTTTCCACGTCACATACGGACTTTTTGTCCCTGTCGGCCGGTATGTCCGCTTTTTTTACTAATTTTACCGTCCCTAAAACAGATAGGTGGAAAAATGGTAAAAGACAAGCGAGCTTTGGAAGGTGGGCGCGTATCCGTATGGGGAGCGCGCGTTCACAATCTGAAAAATATAGATGTGGAGATTCCCCGGAATAAACTCACCGTAATCACGGGAATGAGCGGTAGCGGCAAATCCTCGCTGGCGTTCGACACGATATTCAACGAGGGCCAGAGGCGATATGTGGAGACTTTCTCGGCTTACGCGAGGAACTTCTTGGGGAATATGGAGCGTCCCGACGTGGATAAGATAACGGGGTTGAGCCCCGTCATCTCTATCGAACAAAAAACGACAAATAAAAACCCGCGCTCCACGGTGGGTACGACGACAGAGGTGTACGATTTTTTCCGTTTGTTATACGCGAGGGCGGGAGAGGCTTATTCTTACCTGACTGGCGAGAGGATGGTCAGATATACGGAGGAACAGGTCTTACGGTTAATCCTCGATAAATACGAGAATAGGAAGATTTATCTCTTGGCTCCATTGGTGCGTAATCGGAAGGGACATTATAAGGAATTATTCGAGCAAATACGGAAAAAAGGGTATTTGACCGTCCGGGTTGACGGGGAATTAAGGGAGATTTATCATGGCATGAAACTGGACCGTTATAAGATGCATAGCATCGAGGTCGTAATCGATAAATTGGCGGTTTCCAGAGATGATGAGCGTCGCTTGAAAGAGAGCTTGAAAATAGCCATGAAGCAGGGCGACGGGCTTGTCATGATATTGGACGCGGATACGAATGAGATACGTCATTATAGTCGCCGCCTGATGGACCCGAAGACGGGCTTGTCTTATAGCGAGCCGGCCCCGCATAACTTCTCGTTTAACTCTCCTCAGGGCGCTTGTCTTAAGTGTAAGGGATTGGGACAGGTCAACTTGCTGGATATGGACAAGATAGTGCCCGATTCTTCCTTAACTATCTATAATGGAGGTATCGCTCCGTTGGGGAAATATCAGAAGAGCTTGATTTTTATGCAAATACAGGCTATCTGCGAGAAATATGGCGTAACGCTTAAGACTCCCATCAAGGAGATTCCGGCGGAGGCGATGGATGAGATCATGAACGGGACGAACGGAAGCTTACGTTTGGACCATGCCTTGGAGGTTTCCGGATTTTCTTTTCCTTATGGAGGCGTCGCCAAATATATCTTGATGCAACAAGACGCGGACGCGTCGGCCACGGCCCAAAAATGGGCGAACCAGTTCATCAAGGTCACCACCTGTCCGGAATGTGGGGGCCGACGCTTGAACAAGGAGGCCTTGAGCTATCGGATAGCGGGTAAGAATATCGCGGAATTGGCGGAGATGGACATTTCCGAATTGTATGAATGGCTGGAGGGGCTGGAAAATCGCTTGGACGAGAGGCAACGGACTATCGCTACCGAGATATTGAAAGAGATTCGTTCCCGCCTTCGTTTCCTGTTGGATGTGGGACTGGATTATTTGTCCATGAATCGGGCTTCGGCCTCTTTGTCGGGGGGTGAGAGCCAGCGGATTCGTTTGGCGACACAAATAGGCAGCCAATTGGTGAATGTCCTTTATATCTTGGACGAGCCGAGCATCGGATTGCATCAACGGGATAATATACGGTTGATTAACTCGTTGAAGCAGTTACGCGATACGGGAAACTCGGTGATCGTGGTCGAGCATGACAAGGACATGATGCTGAACGCCGACTATATTATCGACATGGGCCCTAAAGCGGGACGTTTGGGCGGAGAGGTGGTTTTCGCGGGGACTCCCAAAGAGATGCTGAAGGTGGATACCTTGACTTCCGCTTATTTGAACGGGAAGATGGAAATCCCGGTTCCCAAGGGACGTAGGGTAGGTAACGGGCGTGTCATCACGATAGAAGGCGCGCGGGGTAATAACCTGAAGAATGTGAGCGTCTCTTTCCCTTTGGGTACGTTTATATGCGTGACCGGCGTGTCCGGTAGCGGAAAATCGACCTTGGTCAACCGGACGTTGCAACCCATATTGAGCCAGCATTTTTATCGTTCGCTGGAAGACCCTTTGCCTTACGACGCGATAAAAGGTATAGAGTATATCGATAAGATTATAAACGTGGACCAATCGCCCATAGGACGCTCTCCGCGGAGTAATCCGGCCACTTATACCGGGGTGTTCTCGGATATCCGGAATCTGTTCGTGGAATTGCCGGAATCGAAAATCAGGGGGTATAAGCCGGGACGGTTCTCTTTCAACGTGAAGGGTGGACGATGCGAGACGTGTAAGGGAAACGGTTATAAGACCATCGAGATGAATTTTCTCCCTGACGTATTGGTTCCCTGTGAGGATTGCCAAGGCAAGCGCTATAACCGGGAGACGTTGGAAATCCGTTTTCGGGGAAAATCCATAGCGGACGTGCTGGACATGACCATCAACATGGCGGTGGAGTTCTTCGAGAATATTCCTTCGATATTGTCTAAGATTAAGGTCTTGCAGGACGTGGGTCTGGGATATATCAAATTGGGACAGCCTTCCACGACTTTGTCGGGGGGCGAGAGCCAACGGGTCAAGTTGGCCACGGAACTGGCTAAACGGGATACGGGAAAGACGCTTTACGTGCTGGATGAGCCCACTACCGGACTTCATTTCGAGGATATCCGGGTATTGTTGGGTGTCCTGAATAAGTTGGTGGACAAAGGGAACACGGTCATCGTAATTGAGCACAACCTGGATGTCATCAAATGCGCGGATTACCTGATTGACATGGGTCCGGATGGCGGTCGGAAGGGTGGCAATGTCCTTTTCGCCGGAACGCCGGAGGCCTTGACGGAAAAGGGTATAGGTTTTACCGCCCCGTTCTTGAGAGAGGAGTTGAAAATCAAAGACAAGATGTGATAACGAAATAATCGAAAACTGAAAGGCGATGAAGAATCCGATACAAATGATTAAGCAATGCGTGGAGAAGGAGGAGCCTTATTTCGTGCTGAGAGGACAGGATATATGCGCTTTGGCCGCTATCGAGACCTATTACGCGGAGGTGAGGAAAAAGGTGAAAGACCCTTATTTCATCGAGGAAATAGAGGAAATCATGAAAGATTTCCGCGCTTACAGGGAAGAGATATCCAATACCAAAATCCCGGATTGACGCGATGATGGACGATACTTATAAAACCATAAAGGATATTTCCGAGGGTTACTATACAGAGAAACGCAGTCGCTTTATCTCTTACGCCATTCCCGTGCGTACGGTGGAGGAGGTGAAGCGTTATGTGGCGGAGTATCGTAAGCGGTATTATGATGCCCGGCATGTCTGTTGGGCCTATATGTTGGGGGCGGACCGACAGGTTTTTCGCGCCAACGACGACGGCGAGCCTTCCTCCACGGCGGGGAAGCCGATTCTCGGGCAAATCAACTCCAATGAGTTGACCGATATCCTGATTGTTGTCGTGCGCTATTTCGGTGGAATCGAGCTGGGCACGAGCGGACTGATTGTCGCTTACCGCACGGCGGCGGCCGAGGCGATTTCCGCCGCGGAGGTCGAGGTCCGGACGGTGGACGAGGATATCACGGTCGTTTTCGAGTATCCGTATTTGAACGGTGTCATGCGAATCGTGAAGGAAGACAATCCGACAATCGTGTCGCAGAAGTTCGATATGGATTGCGAGATGACCTTGCGTATCCGGAAAAGCGCCGCCGAACGCTTGCGGCAACGTCTCTCGAAAGTGGAGACCGCTTATATAAAAGATTGAAAGCTACTTAATAACTCAAAAACTTAAAGAATATGGATCGCACGATTAAAGTTATCTTGAGACCCTTGCGCCGTTTCGCCATCCAAAAGCCGAACGCCAGCCTGTTGTTATTCGCTGCCATGATTATCGCCATGGTTCTGGCCAATTCGCCTTGGGCGGACCGGTATCATTTGCTATTGGCGTTTCCTATTGATTTGCACGTGGGGCAGTTCAATTTCTTCGCGCACCATGGGGAACCGATGTCCATGCTGGCGTTCGTGAATGATGCGTTGATGGCTGTTTTCTTCTTCGTGATAGGTCTGGAAATCAAGCAAGAGGTTTTGATTGGGGAGTTGAGCTCTCTGCGGAAAGCCTTGTTGCCGGTTATCGCCGCTTGTGGTGGAATGGTCGTGCCGGTCTTGTGTTATCTGCTCGTGTGCGGTACGGCTCCGGAGGTGAGCGGCGCGGCCATACCGATGGCTACGGACATCGCTTTTGCCTTGGCGGTATTGGGATTGCTGGGGAAAAGGGTGCCTTTGAGCATGCGGATTTTCCTGACGGCTTTGGCGGTGGTGGACGACATCGGCGGAATCATCATTATCGCCTTGTTTTATAGCGGAAGCATCGCCTTCGAGCCGTTACTTCTCTCGTTGGTTATCTTGGGCGCATTATACGCGGGCGGGAAGTTCCGGATACATAATCAGTTGTTCTTCTACGTGGGAGGCTTTATCGTATGGTTGTTGTTCATGGAGTCGGGCGTACACCCGACCATCGCGGGCGTGTTGGTGGCGTTCACGGTGCCGGCCCGTCCGGTGGTCAAGCTGGACAGCTTCACGGAGGAGATGACCGGCTACCTCGGGATGCTGGATTACAGCGAGGTGAAACAGTCGCGGAAGGCAGAAGTGCTTACCTCGAAGCAGATTCAGGTGCTGAACAACATACAGACCTTGGCGGACCGCACCATCAGCCCCTTGCAGGCTATCGCCGACCGGTTACATCCGTGGGTGAATTACGTCATCCTGCCGCTGTTCGCGTTCGTCAACGCCGGGGTCACCTTCGGCGACATCCGGCCGCAGACGCTGATGAACGTCCCGCTGGCGGTCTTCTTGGGCCTGTTCGTGGGGAAGACGTTGGGCATCTTCAGCTTCTCCTACCTGTTCGCCTGCACGCCGTTGGCCTCCATGCCCGCGGGGATGAGCAAGCGGAATTTGCTGGGCGTCTCCATGTTGGGCGGAATCGGGTTTACGGTGGCTCTCTTCATCGCCAACCTCTCTTTCGACGCGATGACGTTGGATGGCGCCATCCTCCTGAACGAGGCGAAGCTCGGTGTCTTCGCCGGCTCGTTCGTCTCCGGCTTGGCGGGCTATCTGGTCTTGAGGAGGGTCTTGCCCAAGGTGTCGTAGGGCGTTTACTCTTTCACTTCGAAACGTATTTTTTTCTGATTGCCTTCGTCATCGACCAAGGTGAGGAGGTAAGTTCCGGGGGCGACCGCGAGGCTGATTTGATGGCTCGCGGTCGTCTTGCCTATGTAGGTGTCGTTCAGATGCCAGTAGAGCGTCGCGTCCTCGCGGGCGTGCGCCGCCTTGAACACGAACCTCTCCGGTTTCCCCGTGAAGCCTTTCGGCAGGTAGAGCACGGCGCCGTGCTCCGGATAAATCAGGTCGATTCGTGCCTCCGGGTCTTGCCCGCAGCCCGGCTTGAAAGGGGGCAGGGGGCGGTAATCGATATGATAGTTCTTGTAGTAGTACTCTTGCGCGGGCGGAAGGATGAACCACGGACGGGCGATAATCTGGTCCACCGGCTCGCAGGAGCTGTTCACCCGGAAGCGTCCGTCGGCGGAGAGGTGTACCAACCTGTGGTAGGGGCAGGGGAGGGTGTTGTCGCCGGAGAGGGGCATATAGAGCGTGTCCACCCGCTCGCAGTAGGGCGACGCCTTGTGCCCGCTCTCGTGGCAAACCGCCATCGGGCGTGTCTCGTCGTAGGGCATGTCGTACCACTCACCTCCCGGCAGGAGGGAGAATATGTCGAACAGCACCGGGGCGGCGTAGCCCACGCCGGTCAGTCCGGGACGGCCTTCGCCGGAGGCGTTGCCCGCCCATACGCCTACCACGTACCGGGGCGTGATGCCTATCGCCCACGCGTCGCGGCCGCCGTAGCTCGTCCCTGTCTTCCACGCGATTCGTTTCATCGACTCGAACTGCTGCCAGTCCGCCTCCTCTTCCGGACGGCTCAAGGCGGACATCGCCTCCACCGTGTACCACAAGGCGGCGCGGGAGAGGAGCGGCTTGTCGGTCAGGCGGCTGTCCGCGATGGAGCGGATGGGTTCCTTCGCCTCGGCGGGAAAGGGGGTGAGCGGATGGATGTCCGCCGGGTCGTAGCGGCCGTTATACAGGCGGTGGTGGCTCAGCGTGCGCGACAGCGAGGCGTACATGCCGCAGAGGTCCCACAGGGTGCCTTCCGCGCCGCCAAGGATGAGCGACGCGCCGTAATGGTCCTCGGAGAAGCGCAGGGTGGTCATGCCCAAGGCTTTCAGCAGGGCGAGGAATCGGCCCGTGTTGTAGCGGGAGAGCATCCGTACCAGCGGGACGTTCAGCGAGCGTTCTATCGCCACCCGCGCCGGCACCGCCCCGTAGAAGGTCTTGTTGTAGTTGCGCGGCGCGAAGCCGTTGATGTTCAGCGGCACGTCCGCCACCAGCGTGGAGGGTAGCAGCAGTCCGTCGTGCAGCATACCGGCGTAGAGGAAGGGCTTGAGCAGGCTTCCCGTACTGCGGGGCGAGGTGATGATGTCCACGTGGTTTCCCCGCTCCTCGTCGGTCGCGAAGGTGACGTTGCCGGCGTAGGCGAGCACCTCGCCGCTCTCTGCGTCCGCCACGAGCGCGGCGAGGTTATGGACGTGGTTGGAGGCGTATTCCCGCGCGTAGCGGTTCACGAGGGCCTGCGTCTGCCGCTGCAGGGCCTGCCGCACGGAGGTCCGGATACGTTCGCCCGCGTGGTCGGCGGCGAGCCGTTCCAGCAGGTGGGGCGCGTCGTCGGGCAGGGGGAGGGGCTCGCCGGGCAGCGGCTCCATGAGGGCCAGCTCGTACTCCGTCCGGTCCAGTGCGCCTCGCTCCGCGAGGGTGGCGAGCAGCCGGTCGCGTTTCTCTTTGAGCCGCAGCCGGTTCCGGCCGGGGTGAATCAGCGCGGGTGAGTTGGGCAGGACGGCCAGCGTAGCGCACTCCGCCCACGACAGCTCCGCCGCGCTTCGCCCGAAGTAACGCCACGCAGCGGTCTCCAGCCCCACCACGTTCCCGCCGAACGGCGCGTGCGAGGCGTAGAGGTTCAGTATCTCCCGCTTGCCGTACGCGGTCTCGATGTAGAGCGCCCAGGCCATCTCCACCGTCTTCTCGTAGAGGGTGCGGGGGCGGTTGCCTCGGGCTACGCGGGCGAGTTGCATGGTGAGCGTGCTGCCGCCGCTGACGATTCGCCCCGCCCGCAGGTTGCGGACCAGCGCGCGCGCCAAGGCGATGGGGTCGATGCCGGGGTGATGGAAGAAGCGTTTGTCCTCGTAGGCGAGGAGGCAGGCGGCGAACCTCTCCGGCACGCTGTCCGACGCGGGGAAACGCCACTGCCCGTCCTTCGCGATGCGCGCGCCCAGCAGCTCGCCCTCCGCACTATATAATAAGGTGGAGCGGGGCGTGTCTATCAGCGGACGGGGCACGGCGAGGTACATCGCCAGCCACGTCGCCGCACCCGCCGCCGCGACCCACAGGCCTATCCGCACTATTTTTCGCCTCCGTCCTTTCATGCTTCTCTCGTTTTTCTTTGCGAAGATAGGAATTTGGAATCATGATTTCCGGATAGAGACGGAAAAGATAAGAAAAAAGGGGAAGGAGAGGAAAAAACTCCCCTCCCGGGGGAGCTTTTCTAATTGTTTCTGAGGCGTTTTCATCATAAATCGTACGATTTGAATTCTACACCAAAAAGGTCACGCCGGTTGTGGCGTTTCTCGTTGGGAATCAGCGAAGTGATGGACTTAAATTTCCTTAAAATGGTAAATCTAGACGTAGGTCTAGATTTACCACTTTTTGGGGGAGATTCGCCGCTCTTCGGCTTTCGGACGAACGTCTTCCATAATCGCTTGAAAAAGAAGAGGTAGGAAGAAAAAAAGCGGAAATTATTTTGCGTTTTTTCGCGGCTTTCCTATCTTCGCGGGGGTGGTAAATCAAGACGTACGTCTATATTTAACATTTTAATGAAATTTTATTCAATCACATCGCTGA
>CASEGC010000018.1 GCA_949287365.1 uncultured Parabacteroides sp. | reverse complement strand
AACGATGAGTACAAAAGACGAAATATTATCCCGCATCCGCGAGAACACCGGTCGCCGCTATGAGATGCCCGACCTTACGCTGGATGCCATCACCTACGAAGACCGCGTATCGACCTTTGCCGACAACCTGAAAGCTGCCGGCGGCGAGGCGGTGGTTTTGCAACCGGGCGAGGACGTGAACGCCGTCATCCGCCGTGCCTTCCCGAAGGTGCGGCGCGTGGCCTCGAACCTCGCGGGGATTACCTGCGCGACGTTTAACCCCGACGACCTCGATGACCCAAGGGAGCTGAACGGCACCGACCTCTCCGTGGTGCGTGCGAGCTTCGGTGTGGCCGAGAATGGGGCGGTCTGGTTGCCCCTCAACGTCCGTTTCAAGGCGGTCTATTTTATCTCCGAGGCGTTGGTTATCCTCCTCGACCGCCGCGAGTTGGTGAATAACATGAACGAGGCGTACCGGCGGACGGCGGCCACGGAGTATAGCTATGGCACCTTCATGGCCGGACCGTCGAAAACCGCGGATATCGAGCAAGCGCTGGTCTTCGGAGCCCATGGACCGATGCGTGTGATGGTCATTCTGGAATGAAAGGAGCCGTATGTTTGAGGAATTAATCCAAAGAGAGAGACGCGCTGCGGTCGTCGGTCTGGGCTACGTCGGTCTGCCCTTGGCGGTAGAGTTGGCGCGGAAGATAACGGTCGTGGGCTACGATATCAACGAGGCGCGCTTGGAGCAACTGCGCCTCGGGCACGACCCGAACGGTGAACTGCCCGCCTCCGCCTTCGAGGGGACGGACATCCGTTTCACCTCATCCACGGAGGAGCTGGCCGAGGCTTCGTTCTATATCATCGCCGTCCCGACACCCATCGATGCGCACAACGAGCCGGACTTGCACCCTTTGCTTTCGGCCACGCGAACAGTAGCGAATGTCCTCCGAAAAGGTGATTATGTAGTTTATGAATCAACCGTCTATCCCGGCTGCACCGAGGAAGATTGCGTTCCCCTTTTGGAGGGTATATCCGGGTTGAAGGCGGGTGAGGACTTCAAGTACGGCTATTCGCCCGAACGTATCAATCCGGGAGACAAGGTGCATACGCTCCGCAATACCGTCAAAATCGTGTCCGGCTGCGATGCCGAGGCCAGCGAAACCATCCGGCAGGTCTATTCCCTCGTCGTCGAGGCGGGGCTGCACGTAGCACCCTCTGTACGCGTGGCGGAGGCGGCGAAAATCATCGAGAACACACAGCGCGACGTGAACATCGCCCTGATGAACGAGCTCTCCATCATCTTCGACCGCATGGGCATCAACACCTACGATGTCCTGGAGGCGGCGGGGACGAAGTGGAACTTCCTGCACTTCTCGCCCGGACTGGTTGGGGGGCACTGCATTGGCGTGGATCCGTATTATCTGGTTCATAAGGCGAAAGAATTGCAGTATCACCCGAAGATGATCAACTCCGGCCGCTTCGTGAACGACTCGATGGGCCGCTATATAGCGAAGAAGATAGTCAAGAAAATATTGGGGCAGGGGAAGAATATCCTTGGGGCGCGGGTCTTGATTCTGGGCGTAACCTTCAAGGAAAATGTGTGCGACATCCGCAATACCAAGGTGGTCGATATGGTGCAGGAGTTCCGCGACTTCGGTGCCCGGGTGGACGTGATGGATGCCTACGCCTCGTCGTCGGAGGTCGAGCGGATGTATGGCTTCCCCCTCATCACGAAGCCAGAAGGGCCGTACGATGCCATTGTGGTGGCAGTCCCCCACACGCCCTATCTATCCCTTACGGAAGACTATTTCCTCGCTTTAGCTTCAGACAAACCCGTCTTGGGCGACCTGAAAGGCATCTACCGGGGCCGTATCCACCGGATGATTTACTGGAGTTTGTAAAACGCAAGTTCATTTTTGACCCTGAAAACCCGCCTCCCGTTCTCCGCAATTTGTTATAAAAAATATGTTGTAGAATATCTTTTTTTATTTGTAGGGGAAAAGAAAAAGATGCACCTTTGCATCCAGATAACCTAAACAATCTTTTTGCCTTAAGACTAATACCTATTGAAAGCCTGTGGAGCGGTCTTTGCGAAAAGAACCGCTCCGCGTGTTTCTTAGTCGTTCAGTTCCTGGAGCAGTTGCATCCGTTCGAGGGAAAACGTGTTGTCGTTGGCCTGCACAAACTCAATCAGCTCGCGGGCTTTGCGCCGCAGCGGGAGCGGATCTTCGCGTCGGTAGCTCTCTTCAATCAATGTTTTGGCAGCCAGTTCAGCGCGCTCGAGGCCGCAGCCGTCGTCGAGGTTCAGTTGCTCGCGGATTTCGGCGGGCGAGTGGGTGAGGAGGAAGTCGGTCGTCGTCTGCAAGGACTTGTAGATAGTTGCGAGGAGGTCTTCCGATTGCGCGGGATTGCCGTCGTTCCCATCATTGCCATCATTGCCATCATTTCGGTTGAGGACCAGCTGGACGACCATTTTGCCGATTTCCTCGATTTGCACCATAATAAAATCTCTCTTTAACATGGAAAATCTATTTTAATTGTTTGTTTATTTTTCTACGGAGACCTTGATAATCCGGATGTCCTTCACAGGCCGGTCGTAGCGGTCTTTCTTTTGGCTGGCAATCAGATCCAAGACATCGAATCCTTCGGTCAGTTCGCCATAAATGGTGTAGTAGCCGTCGAGATGGTGGCTGCCGCCGACCGTCGTGTAGGCTGCACGCTGTTCCGGGGTGAAAATCAGGTGGTCTGGATAGGCCTGGACGACGGAGTCGATCTTGGCGTTGATGCTGACGACCCATTTGTTGTATTCCACGGCATCGGCTTTGCGCAGCGAGTCCAAGGTAGTCTTTACCGGATAGTAAAACTCCTGCAGCGCGCGCTTCCGGGCGGGATAATTCTTTACTTTTTCGAGCGTGTCCAGTTCGCCACCGCGATAGACTTTCCCTTGGACGATAAAAAATTGCGACATATCAGATTTTCGCTCTGGATTTATTTCGTCCGGCTGTCGCGGAGCCGCCAGGGCACCTCGTTTATGGAAATACTTCGGGTTCATTTCCGGCGGAATCTCGGCACTCCGGTCTCCGAAACCGCAACGCCGGCCTGGGAGGGCATTCCTCGAATCGGGCGCGCCGCCCTGAATCATAAAATTCTCGATGACACGCGTGAAGAGCGTCCCGTCGTATTCCCCCTTTTCGGCGCGGGCGATGAAGGCACGCACGTGGCCAGGGACATCGTCGTAGAGACGGGCTTTCATGGTCCCGACATTCGTTTGTATCGTAACGAATGTAGTATCCTGCTGAGCCTCTGCATGGCCCGCCATGAAAAGCGCGGCGAGCGAGGCGAATAAAAAGCGTTTCATATAGCGTATGATTTAAATTTCTTGCAAAAGTAGAAGTTTCTTCAACTGTTCCCCCATGACTTGTTTAATCTTAGATGTAAAATATGTTAAATGGCTTGGATGGTCAAATATTCTGCCTACTTTTGTATCGACAAAATTGTCGAACAGGAAAGACTAACAATAGAGACGATGAAGAATAACGAGCAAAACACAGAGAGAATCATTCTGGAAGCGGCTGAAGCCGAGTTCTTAGAGAAAGGATATAGTAACGCGAAGATGTTGAGCATCGCACGGCGTGCCGGCGTAGCCCATTCGATGTTACACTATTATTTCCGTAGCAAGGAAAATCTGTTTAAATCCATATTGCAGCGCAAGATGCAGGAACTGCTACCGATGTTTGACGAGACGCTGGCTTCGAATTGCCCCTTTAACGAAATTATACGGAAGGTGAGGGAAGTCCGCGACCGCTACGTCTTCGCGAAAAGTCCTCGGATGCCCTATTTCCTCTTAACGGAAATTCTGGCCAAACCCGAGAACCGCGAGATGCTGATAGAAGTATTCGATAAATCCCCAATGGTTCAGCTCCAACGGTTTCGCGAACGGCTCAACCAAGAGATAGCACAAGGTAACCTGCGCAAGATAGGCTTTGCTGATTTTATTTTTTTGCTGATAACCTTCGATGCTTCTTCCTTAAGCGCGATTCTCCTCGCCAAAGAGAGCGGACGCTTGCCGGAAGAGGTTTGCGACAAGCTGATGGAGACGTACCGTGAACATAATATGCAAATCATATTGGATGCGTTGCGTCTTTAAATATATACCTAACTAATAAAAACAATAGAAGCATGAGAAGAAAAGCCATTTCCGTTTTCCTTGCCTTGATGCTGGGGAGTCCGGTCTTCGCCCAGTTGAGCATTGAAGAATGTTACGACAAGGCGCAAGCCAACTATCCGCTTATCCGTCAATACGGATTGATAGAAAAGACGAAGGAATACAACTTGCAAAATGCGGCGAGGGGATACTTGCCGCAAATAACCGTCTCGGCACAGGCAACATACCAGTCTGACGTAACGAAACTGCCTTTTAATGCCGCCGATTTGGGCTTGTCAGGCATCGAGATTCCGACCGTGAGCCAAGACCAGTACAAGGCTACGCTCGATGTGAACCAAACGATTTGGGACGGCGGGGCGATACGTTCCCAGCGGCAAACCCTTCGTACGGAGGCGGATGTAGAGCAAAAGAATCTTGATGTGAGCCTTTATGCCGTCAATGAGCGCGTCAATCAGGTCTATTTCGGCATCTTGCTTGCTGATGCGCAAATCCGGCAGAACCAGTTGCTTCAGAAAGAATTGGAGCGTAATTGCCATCAAGTGGAAACGTATATAGATAACGGTGTGGCCAATCAGTCCGACCTCGACGCTATCCGTGTGGAATTGTTGAAGGCAAAGCAGAGCGAAGTGCAGCTTCGACATACCCGCAACGCCTATCTCACGATGCTCGGCCAATTGATAGGAGAGAAGATTGACGAGGAAGAAGAATTGCAGAAGCCGGAGGTCTTATTGCCACTCAACACGGATAATAACCGGCCGGAGCTGGCATTGTACGACGCGCAAATCCGCCATCTCGAGGCGCAGCAGAATCGGATAACGGCGGGATTGATGCCTCGGCTGGGTCTTTTCGTTACAGGGGGGTATGGGAAACCTGGATTGAATATGCTGGAGAATAGTTTCAAAACGTATTATCTTGCGGGAGTCAAATTGACTTGGAATATTGGCGGTTTTTATACCCAGCGGAACGATAGAGAGAAAATCCGCACGAATATACGCTCTGTGGAAACCCAGCGGGATGCCTTCTTGTTTAACACCGAATTGGAAGTAACCCAGCGAAATGCAATTATCGGGAAATATCGCGAGCAGTTGAAGTACGACGATGAAATCATCCGTCTCCAACGTTCCGTAAGGGAA
>CASEGC010000017.1 GCA_949287365.1 uncultured Parabacteroides sp. | reverse complement strand
GATAGCTCTACCGGGTTTTTATCCCCTTCCCGTTCCGGTCCGACAGGGTAGAGGTTTGTCAGCATGCCACTTGTATCTCCCGGTAGCGTTGCTTGGAATGCGAAGAGCTGTTTGTTGGCGGGCAGCGCCGCTAATCCGTTCGCGTTGGTCCGGATGCTTCCGAGTCGCTGTAAATCCTGGCGGCTATTCCCTCCGTAGTAAGTGATAGTCGCGTCTTTCACGGGCTTGCCGCTTTGCAGGTCGGTTACCAACACTTCTTGCTTATAGCCGGGTAAGCCGCGGTATACGGCAGCGAGTCGGCTCACGCTTACTGTACTAATCACTCGTAATTGTTGCCCGGGCGCGCTTGTGACGCATTCATATAGTCCCGGTTGTTCCAAGGGAACGTACAAGGTGGTGTCTTGTTCCGTATAGTGATTAGAGACGCGTAAGGAGAAGGTGACCTCTTTGACGAGTTTTCCTAAACGGGCATCTTCTTTCGTCCGATAGTTTCGTGTAGCCACTTGCAACGGGGTCTGTTTACTCTCGTGGATTCGCACGGTGATTTGGGGTGTATTTTTGTAACTGACCTTGAGTCGCAAGGCGTCTTCCGGATAAACCGTATGGTCGGTCGAGACCGAGATAGAGGGTTGTTCTAATTCCAATAGGCGATTCCGCAACACGACTGTACGGGGATAATCGGCGTAACGCCGGATACCCAATTCGCAGAGTTTCGCCTCTTCCGCCCGGATAGAGTCCCAGTGATTGGAGGCGTAGCGATACATACTCCCCTGGATGAGGTCTAATTGAGCGATGAGAATCTCCGCCGCGAAGTCCTCTCGCTCGTACTGTTGGTATAGCGAGTTCAATGCCGTTTGATAAATCTCTCTCGATGCTTGGTCGTTTTTATTCCCGTAACTGAAACGCAGATAGTCCAAGCGGGTCAGAAGCGCTTCTTTCGTTCGGCCCTCCTCTGTTTGGAAGTCGATGACATCTTGGTAGGTCGAATCCGTAGGTTGTATCTCTAAAGACCTGAACGCCAAAAACTCGTAAAGGGTGGGACGTAAGGATGTGTTCCCTTGTTGAAGGATTTCTTTAAACTTGCCGACGGGAGTCGCTCGCAAAGCGGAGTCGGGACGCAGGGAAAGCGAGAGTTCTTCCCGGATTTTATTTGTAAACAGATTAGCGGTCCATTCCCGGATATCTTCCGGTACGTAATCGCTTAACTGGGTGCGTTGGTCGATTTTCCATTGATTCCGCTGGTAATAGTTTTGGTACATCTCTGCCAGCATGGAGTGTAGGATTGCCGTGGAGGCGACATCCGGACAGGTGTCGGCGTAATTCTCTACTTCTTTGAGCAGTTCCGGATATTGGTCGTCGTTTTTCTCCAGTTGCTCTTTCATTTGAAAGATTAGCTTTTTGATAACCAACGGTGCGCTTTTCTCCTTCAGCGCGGCCGATATGTCCGGATGCTTTTGGAATGACAATGACGCATGGCTGTATAAGGCGGCCATCGCGATTCCGCAAATAATCAAGGCGGATGAAATAATTGCTCTTATCTTCATTTCCTTTGGGCTTTATTTGTTTAACAATAAACCTTTCCCTATTAGATACAAAGAAAGAGCAAAAAGATGTAATGGGGACGTTAATGTTTGCTTTTTTCACGGTGCCCAAACGTGGATTTTCCTTGGAAAAAACACGTATATTCACGCAAGCTCACGCGAATGTACGTGTTTTGAAAGAGCGATAATCCGCTTATTTTTTACGGACGTACGTGATATAGGTATACGGGTAAGGATTCTCCGCGTCCGCCGGATGTTCCTCTCGCTCAGCCTCTTCCCAAAGATCCCAGTTTACGACGGGGAAGAAAGTAGTGGCTCCCGGGAACTCGTGATGGATACGGGTGATATACATTCTATCGGCGATGCGCAGGGCTTGACGATAGACCAGCGCGCCTCCGATGATGAAAATCTCGTCCTCTTTCTCGCACAAATCCAACGCCGCACCCATCGACTCGCAAGCGAAGCAATCCATGAATCCCGCCTCGGGCAAGGTTGTCAGCACCACGTTTTTCCGGTTGGGTAAGGCATGGGGAAGCGATTCGAAAGTCTTGCGTCCCATGATCACGGCATGTCCGGTTGTCAGTTCCTTGAAACGTTTCATATCTGCCGGCATGTGGCATAATAACTGTTGGTTCTTCCCGATCGCGTTCTTCTCGGCGATAGCGGCAATGATTGATATTGTACTCATAAGCCAATTTTTTATGAATGATTATTGCTTTACGATTTACCAGATTTATCAGACGGATACCTCTCCCTTGATATGTGGGTGAGGATCGTATCCAACTAATTTGAAATCGTCATATTTAAAATCAAATATACTCTTCACGTCCGGGTTGATCTCCATGCGTGGCAACGCGCGCGGCTCCCGTGTCAGTTGTAACCGTACTTGCTCCAAATGATTCCTGTAAATATGCGCGTCTCCTAATGTATGGATAAAATCGCCCGCTTGCAATCCCGTCACTTGCGCCATCATCTGAAGCAGCAAAGCGTACGAGGCGATATTGAACGGCACACCCAAAAAAATATCGGCGCTGCGTTGGTACAACTGTAGGCTCAATCGTCCTTGAGCGACGTAAAACTGGAAGAAGGTATGGCAAGGAGGCAAGTTCATGTTCTCCAAGTCCGCCACGTTCCAAGCGCTTATGATGATGCGTCGCGAGTCTGGATTGTGCTTAATTGTTTCCACGGCCTCGCTGATCTGATCGATCGCCCCTCCCTTGTAATCGGGCCATGAGCGCCATTGATACCCATAGATATGACCCAAGTCGCCGTTCGCGTCGGCCCATTCGTTCCAGATACGTACGCCATGTTCTTGCAGGAACTTCACGTTGGTATCCCCTTTCAAGAACCATAGCAATTCGTAAATAATAGATTTCAGGTGCAACTTCTTGGTAGTGAGTAGCGGAAATCCATCCTCTAAATGAAACCGCATTTGGTGACCGAATACACTTATCGTTCCTGTCCCGGTCCGGTCTTCTTTATTCACTCCTTCGGAAAGCACCCTGTTGAGCAAATCCAAATATTGTCTCATGCTTCCTTTCTCACAACTATAATTTGCGCGAATGTACAAAAGAGGACGCAATCGCGGAATCTTTTTAAATACATTTACGTTTTTGGAGAGGAAGACGGGATCCATCAGAAAAAGAAAATCCGCAAGAGATAGTTAATTAATCGCTTGCGGATTTGTGCTCGTGACCCGGGTGGGACTCAAACCCACGACCTTCAGAACCGGAATATTCCTTAGAATGAATGATATATCAATAATAGTCAGCCAGTTAATAATCTCTTGAAGAGGTCAATAAACCAACTATTGACCAACATTGACATTACTTGTTTCATGCCAATGAAAGCACTTGTTGAAGTGCTAGGTTTCTGCTTTCTGTTTCATAAACTATACGATTGTTGCAAAGTTTTACATTTACAATTTGTGGAGAGGGTATAGATTGTTTGTTATTATTAGTCTGTACTCAATTTGAATGTGGGTAGTTCCTTCTTTTCTGGGACGATTTGTACAAAAGAGAGTGTCCAAGCATCAGTATCAAGTGTCCCTATCCACTTCTTATCGCTATTGGTTAATAACACTTCATTACCCGTTCTCTGATAATTGAAGGTCTCTTCTTCTATGTCATTATATAGAATTTCGCTATCTGTAGATATGGTTTCTTCCCAAGTTTTTTTATATTGATAATTATCCAATTTGAGATAAGTGTATTCATGTTGTTGGTTTGTCTTGGGATTGATGAGATATATTGTAATCGCATCTTTTGTGACTTCCAAACTCATATCAGGATTGGTAGAACTTATATAAGTCTGTTTTGTATAAGTTATGGTTTGTGGATTTCGAGTCAATCAGAGGAAAATGCTGCAAAAT
>CASEGC010000016.1 GCA_949287365.1 uncultured Parabacteroides sp. | reverse complement strand
CTCGTAAGCGCTCTTGCCATCTTCTCCATCCTCGCCTTTTAAATAAAGGAAGAAATTGTTGATATCCGTCCGGTCCTCCGGCCAATCGATAGTACCGTTTATCACCTCGTCCACCCACACTTCGTAAGCGGATTTACCGGCTGGTCCTTCCGGGAACACCATGCGCAACTCGTTACTGCACGAAAAAGTTGTGATACTAATAATGAAAAGCAGGAGCGCTTTCCAAAGATTTACCCAAACCCATGTTCGAGGAAATAGATTAACTCTATGCATAAATCGGTTAATTGCACCTGTAGTTCCCCGAACAGGCCTTTAATACTTATTTTTACTTATATCTTCCATATATGCGAAAAGCGTGGGAACTGTACCTGTTACTTATCCCACAAATTCAGGCCTTCGCATTGCCCACCAGTAAAGGATAAGCAACGCAGAAGCCCACGCCGATTTTGTATATAGCTATTCTTCACGCGCCAAACGGCGCACGAAGCCACTTATACAAATCCCGCGGACATCTACCGTTGCCCTGTCTTCTTTACTGGTTTCAAAGTTGCGAAGTTTGAATTTGTTGAAGACAAGACGCCAAGTAAACGTCCTTTAACATATATGTCTGCCCCACACCTTTCTATCGGCGTGAAACCATGACGCGAAGGTACGATTTTTTTCGAATATACGGATAGTACTCTACAATCTTTGAACGGGAAAAATCCCTTGAAAAAGTATGGCTCGACTAAATTGTCAAGATGACAAATTCTGACATTTTGTATTCTCAACTTCTGGAGAATCGATTATTTCGGGCCAAAGGACAGCTCGCCCGGAAATAAACGTTAATAAATATTTAATTCATTCATGGATAACGCGATACGAAAAAAGGCCTTTTCATTTTAGAGCGTGAAGAGGCTCGAAAGGCGACGAAATGAAGGCTTTTATGGAAACATGACATCGTTTTCCTCCGAACATAACGGCATTTTCCTCCGAACATAACCGTGTTTTCCTTCGGACATAGTTCTATTTCCCTTCGGAAAGACCGATTTCTTCCTTCAAAAAGAGTGACATTTCACCCAAAACACGACCGTTTTTCCGAAAGAAAACCTTTTCGCGAGACCGTTCTCGCCTCTATCTCGCGATTTTCACAAAAAGCACGTGTTAGCGGAAAGCGTTAAATCGAAGCTTTTTGTCGGGATTATGGCGGATTCGCTTACACGGATAATAATAAGTCCGTCTTTCGAAAGAGAGATTCCCTATCTCTCGCTTTTTCTCCTAACCATTTAATTCTCTTTTCATTACGATAATTCGTCGAATTTTGACGGATATTCCGCTATTTTTCCGTATCTTGCCCTCGAAATCTTAACTCTGAGAGAATATGGAACGTTTATTGCATTATGTTTGGAAATACAAATTGTATGAGCCCGCTTCCTTGAGAACGACGGAAGGGGCCTCGCTTCGCGTGATTGACCCCGGTACGCAGAACAACGACGCCGGTCCCGATTTCTTCAACGCGAAGATAAAAATAGAGGACACGGTCTGGGCGGGAAACATCGAGATTCATGACAAGTCCTCCGACTGGCTGCTCCATCATCATGACACGGACAAGGCCTATGATTCCGTCATCCTCCATGTCATCCGGCAGAACGACGCGTCCATCTCCCGAACGGATGGCCAGCCCATCCCGCAACTCATCTTGCCGATACCCGATTCCATACAAGACAACATCGATTGGCTCTTGACAAAAGAGACTCCCGTGCCTTGCCTTCCTTGGATAAGGGAGATTGACACCGTCCATTGGACCTCTTGGATGGACGCTCTGCTAAGCGAACGCCTGGAACGTAAGACCGACGATATCTTCCGCCTCTTGGAGCTATACAAAGAGGATTGGAACGAGGTGTTTTATATCTTATTGACCCGAAGTTTCGGTTTTGGCGTGAATAGCGACGCTTTCGAATGGCTGGCGAAAAGCCTGCCCCTGCGCTATATCCAGAAGCAAAGGGCGAGTATCTCCCAAATCGAGGCGATGCTTTTCGGACAGGCGGGGATGTTGTCCGAGGAGTATAACTGCCATTATTACAGGCTACTGCAAAGGGAATACCAATTCTTGCGCCACAAATTCGACCTCAAGCCATTGGATGACTCCCTGTTCAAGAACCTGCGTGTACGGCCCAACAATTTCCCGCACGTGAAGTTGGCCCAACTCGCGGCCATTTGGTATCGGTACGACACCCTGTTTTCCTCGATAATCTCCGCGCCTTCCCCAAGAGCCATCAAGGACTTTTTTCGTATCGCCCCGTCGGATTACTGGAGGAACCACTATCATTTCCAATTCGCTTCCGTGGAGAAAGAAAAAACGATTGGAGAAAGCGCGTTGAACATCCTGCTGATAAACAGCGTGGTTCCCATCCTGTTCGCCTATGGGCTACGGAACAGGCTTCCGGAATATGGCCAGCGCGCGACACGGCTCTTGGAAAGTATTCCGCCCGAGCGTAACCAAATCGTCTCGACTTTCGCCTGTGCCGGCATACAAGCGCGTAACGCCGGAGATACCCAATCGCTCATCCAATTGAAGAGAGAATATTGCGAGAAACGGAAATGCCTCTATTGCCGGGTAGGCTTCCGGTTATTAAAAAAACGGGTGACCTCCGCATTCCACTGATTTTGTTCGTTATGTTCCAAAGAAATTCAGTAAGTTCGCGCCATCAATAAAAGCTTATGGAATGACAAATAAATACACGAGAAACAGTATTCGGCTCTTCGCCGGAATGTTGTTATTGGCCGTGATATACTCATGCGCTAACATAGCATCCCCTAACGGAGGACCATACGATGAGCTTCCTCCTAAATTCATAAGCAGCGCCCCTGTCCCTAACCAGAAGAATTTCAAGGGGAAACGGGTGGAGATTCTTTTCGACGAACTAATCCAATTGGATAATCCGATGGAAAATGTCATCGTTACGCCTCCGCAAAAAATGCAGCCCGTCATCCAAGCGAACGGGCGGAAAGTCATCGTGGAATTGCAGGACACTCTCTTGGAAAACGAGACCTACACCATCGATTTCACCAATTCCATCGCCGACAATAACGAGAAGAACATATTGGAGAATTTCACCTTCGCGTTCTCCACCGGTGATACGCTCGACTCATTGGAAATATCCGGATTCTTGTTGAACGCGGAGAACCTTGAGCCTATGCCGGGCATCACGATTGGCGTGCATACGAACCTTGAGGATTCGGCTTTCACCACGGTCCCATTCGTCCGCACCTCAAGGACGAACGATCGCGGGAGGTTCACGATTCGCAATATGGCGCCCGGTACTTATCGCATATACGCATTGGAAGACGTGATGCGTACTTATCGTTATAGCCAGCCCGGACAACAAATCGCTTTTTATGACTCTTTGGTCGTACCGACCTTCGAGATGGCGACCCGGCAAGATACGCTTTGGAAAGACAGCTTGACCATAGACACGATAAAGACCGTACATTATACGCGCTTCATGCCGGATGATATCGCGCTCCGCCTATTCAAGGAAGACGTGGAACGCCAATATATGTTGCGTCCTGAACGCGCGGATGAAAAGGTTCTCACGTTGCGTTTCAACGCCGCTTTGGACTCGGTCCCGATACCGGTTCCTTTGAACTTCACCCCATCGGATAGCGCTTGGTACTATTCACAAACGGCGGAGGAGGGAAAAACGGTATTTTATTGGTTGACAGATTCCTTGGTTTGGAAGCAAGACACCTTGCGGGTGGCGATAGACTATATGAAAAGCGATTCGATGAATATTCTTCGTCCGCAAAAAGATACGGTACAATTCACCTTCCGGCGTCGGCCCGCGGAAAAGAAAAAAAAGAAGACAAAAGATGACGAGTCGGAACCCATCGAGTTTCTGGGGATGGACATCAACGCCAGCGGGACGATAAACCTATATGATACGATAGCCGTCACATTCTCTGAACCCGTGACCGATTTGACCGGAGAGATGTTCCGTTTGGACCAAATGGTAGACTCCTTATGGAATCCCGTGGATTTCACCTTTTTCCCGGATACCGCCAATTCCCTGAGGTTTTTCATTAAACGGACTTGGAATTATGGTGACGAGTATCGTTTGGAAATCGATTCCGCCACGATATTCAGCGTGTATGGAAAATGGAACGACACATATAGCGAGGGGTTTAAAATCAAGACTAAGGATGAATATGGCCATCTTTATATCAACATAGCGGGAATAGACACGACCGCTTTCGTGGAGTTATTGAACAGTAACGACCAATTGGTCCGTAAAGCGGCCGTGAAGGATGGAGGCGCGCTTTTCATGGATTTGAAGCCTGATAAATATTACGCTCGCCTGATTGTAGACACCAATGGGAACGGCGTTTGGGACACGGGCGATTATGACCGGAAAAAACAACCGGAAGAGGTGTTCTATTGCCCGAAGATGTTCAGCGTGATGCAAAACTGGGAGGTGGAAGAGAGTTGGAATGTCAAGGCGACACCTTTGGAACGGCAAAAACCATTGGAAATAACCAAGAACAAGCCCAAGGAGATAACGAAACCGAAAAGAGATTATAGAAATGAGGGAAGGCAATCTTCATCCAGCAATAACGGCATTGGCGGCCTGCGTTTTTAAGTCGCTTTTATGTGTCGTTCTCTTGTGCGTAGGCGGATTAGAAACCGTTCGGGCGCAAGCCTTGCCTTTGCATCACGGGGAACGGGTCGACTATGATTTATATTTCAAATGGGGCTTAATCATGTCCAAGGCCGGTGTAGCCACGCTTTCCGTAAAAGACTCCCGTTTCCAAGAGGAACCGGCTTGGTGTTACGACCTATTGTTCCGCACGTCCGGCATCGTAGAGAAAATATTCAGTATGCGGGATTCTATCACCTGCTTTTATTCTAAAGAACCGAAACTCTTGTTCAGTACGAAACGTACCAACGATGGTGGTTATTATTCAATCGATGACTTGACTTTCGATTATCGACAAGGAGATATGATAGAGATACATTCCTTACGTTATACGTTGGAGAGAACGAAAATCGATACGATACTGATTGGAAAAGGGAACACTTTCGATATGCTGGGGGCCACGATGTATCTCCGTTCGTTGGATGGGTCGGCGATGACTCATGGGGCGGAGTATCCTTTCGTCATAGCGATAGGACGGGATCTCGTGAACGCTCGCTTTCGTTACACGGGGCAGCAAATTGTAGAGCATAAAGGCGCCAAATATCGCACGAGGCATTTTTATATCGACATTTACGATGAGGCGTTCACCCAAACCAAAGAGGCAGCCGAGGTATGGATAGGAGACGATGAGAACCATATCCCGGTAAAAATCCGCGCCAAGCTGAAGATTGGTGCCGCCGAGGTGTATTACAAAGATTCCTACAACCTACGAAAACCGCTTGACTGCCGGATTGTCATATCGAATTAGATATTTTCACCGAAGAGAAACAATAATTTTCAAATAATAATTTATCTTTGCACATTATACGGTAATCATAAACAAAGAACATATCATGAGAATCATTCAAACGCTATCTTTTTACCTAAATGTAAGCGTCGCTTGCTTACTGATGGCTTGTACGGATACCCCATCAACTCCTATCGATAATGTCAATCCTTTTGTCGGGACAGGATTCCACGGACATACGTACCCGGGTGCCACGGCTCCGTATGGAGCGGTGCAGTTGAGCCCGGACACCAGGCGAGGGAACTGGGACGCCTGCTCCGGCTACCATTACAGCGATTCCACGCTGATGGGCTTCTCGCACACGCACCTGAGTGGCACGGGCTGCCTCGACTTGGGCGACATCTTGTTCCGCCCCTCGCTCCAATCGCCGTTGGCTTTCTCGCACGCCGACGAGGAAGCGTCGCCCGGCTATTACGCGGTGGACCTGCGAGAGGCGGGCGTGAAGGCGGAACTGACCGCCACGGCACACGTGGGCGTGCATCGCTATATATATAAAGGTAAAGAGGCGCATTTAACGATTGACTTGGATCATACCTTAGAGAATGAGTTCATCTACGAAGGACAAATTCAACGCGTCGGCGACGTGGAGCTGGCCGGTATGCGCCGCACCCGCGGATGGGTGGACAATCAATACGTCTTCTTCGTGGCACGTTTCTCCAAACCGTTCACCGCGATCGAGCAACCCTCCGAGCGACAGGCCACGCTGACGTTCGACACGAGCGATGGCGAGCCGGTCGT
>CASEGC010000015.1 GCA_949287365.1 uncultured Parabacteroides sp. | reverse complement strand
GCCCAAGTTCGACCCGGAGAAGAACAAGGTGGGCGTGACCTTCACCCCCGGCAAGGCGTTGCTGGACGCGCTGAAGGAGGTGACCTTCAACCTGAACAAGGCGACCACCGGTCCGGTCATCAACCAAGTGACGGACGTGCGCACCGGGAGCGTGAACGGCCAAATAACGCCGGGCAAGAACCTCATCATCACGGGGGCGAACCTGCTCGTGAAAGGGGACAATCCGGCGAACGGCATCTACTTCACGAATGACGAGCCTGACGCGGAGCCGGTGAAGGTGGAGTATTACACCCGCAGCACCACCTCCGAGCAAATCGTGGAGGTGCCCGAGAGCCTCACCGACGGCCAGTATCGCCTGAGTATCACCACGCAATCTGGCTCCAATTACCGGACGACCAAAGAGCCGCGCACCTACGAGTTCCCCATCCTGCTGACGGTAGGCGACAGCGAAGAGGAGGAGGAGACCCCCGGCACGGTGTAGGCTTGTCGTACCATCGACATGCCGGCATGTCGTACCTCCGACACCTCGGCATGTCGCATATACGACATCTTGGCATGTCGGGCATACGACACCCCGACATGTCGGATATACTACTTAATAAATATCAATAATTATCGTCATTCTAATTTATTCAGCATGAGAAAACATTTACTATTGTTCTTGGCGTTCGGTCTCGCGGCTACCCAAGCGTGGGCGGAACGTATCGATGTGGTGACGGCTCGCGAGGTGGCGGAGACTGTCGCGTCGCGAGGCTCCTCGTTGCGTTCGGCGGGCGAGCTGTCGCTGGTTTACGCCGCCGCTCCGGGGCAAACGGGCTCCGCGCTGCGTAACGCCTCCTCCACGGCGGACGTGGCGGATTACTTCGTGTTCAACGTGCCCGGCGATGGTGGTTTCGTCATCGTGGCGGGCGACGACCGTGTGCGTCCCGTGCTCGGTTACTCCGACGCGGGTAATTTCGACCCCGATAACCTGCCGGAGAACCTTCGGGCGTGGCTGGCGGGCTATCAAAAGCAAATCGCATGGGCGAACGATAAAGGCATAGAGGCCACTCCCGCCATCTCCGCCGAGTGGAACCATTACGTGAACGGCACGGCGTTGCGGTCCGTAGGTTCTGGAGCCTTATTGGAAACGGCGAACTGGGGGCAAAACGAACCTTATAACCGGATGACGCCGGAAATCAGTGGAAGGCATGCCGTTACCGGTTGCGTGGCTACGGCAATGGGTATTGTCATGAAATTCCATAAGTATCCTACCCAAGCGGTGAATCCACCGGAATATAACTACTATTCGGTGGATGGAAGATATGGAGGATATCAACTTGATTATAGCGGTGGTTATGACTGGGATAACATGCTTCCGGCTTATAGCGGCGTGAGTTATACGGATACACAGGCGGATGCCGTGGCGAAATTGCTTTATCATTGTGGAGCGAACGTGGAGATGAAGTACGCTATATATAAGAGAAAGTGGAGCCGCGACGATATGGGTCGCGAAAGTGTTATCCGAAGTATTTGGTTATAGCCCGTCTATTCGGTATTTGCAGCGTGAGGCGTATCGTTGGGAAGAGTGGAAAGAGCTGCTTCGCACGGAGTTGGATGCTGGTTATCCTTTGATTTATGATGGTACGAATCCGAGTACGAAGGGAGGTCATGCGTTTGTATGTGATGGCTACACGCCGGAAGGTTTGTTTCATATCAATTGGGGATGGGATGGCAGTAGCAATGGTTATTATCAACTCTCTGTGTTGGATGATGACGGGGACGGATATGGTTATAGCGATGGACAAGGCGCTCTCTTGAATATTCGTCCGGAACAAACGGGTGAGAAGTATTATATGCGACCCTACCTGACACGAGCGAATTATAGTATAGGAGGAAATGATGTCACCGTTAGTTTTGATGTCAAGTATTGTGCGATCGACACGCATACGTTTTATATAGAATTAGGCGTGGTAGATGCGAATGGTGATATTATCCAGGCTCCGGTATCAAAGACGGAAAGGAAGATGGAGGTTAAAGAAGTTGGAATATACTATTCTTATAGCGATTATTCAAGTAACCTTACGTTATCCACCCCATTATCCGAAGGGCAATACGTCACGCTGCTTTGTTCCGCTGATGGTGAGAGTTGGGAAGTGATGAACACGTTGGAGACCGTGCCGTTAGGCGTTAATAACGATGGGCAAATCAGCCAAACGGAAGATAATCCGGACGAGCCGGAGCAACCGATGATTGTCAGTGTCTATTGGAATAATTTCGATAAGAACATCTTGAAAGTGACCGGATTGGCTAACGACCAGTCTGCTTATAACAATGTACAAGGTATCTCTTATGGATTCTCCGGCAGGCAGACTGACGTGACGCTTCGTTATACCATCACGAACTATGCGGAGTGGAAAGGCCATATAGGTATTTATTATGGTACGGATAATTCGATACAAGGCGCAGGGGCAGGGACATCGGTTACGATTGACGACAACGGGACCTTTGAGATTAACGTGGCGCGGAGCGATATGGAGGATGGTACATACGTGAATTATATGAAGGTACTTTCCGATAAGGCGGGTAAGTTGACGTATGATATGGAGGTATATTCCAATGGGGTATCGGTATTTGAGTCAACAGGCCATTCGATGTCATTTGTCGGGGATGTCAAGGTCAGTTTCGCCACGAACCCGATTCGTGGAGCGGTCGATACGGAGTTGCCTGTTACCTTCTCGATTGTCAGTGGGGCTGATGACCTTGTTGGAAAGCCGTTGGCGTTGAATGTTTCCCTGTTTAACACGAATATGACAACGGAGGATATCCAATTGCTTGGACTAGATGGCCAAGAGGTTACGTTGGGGAGTGATGGCTCTTCCTTGTATACAAATCGAGCTGTCTCTTTAGGTGCATTGGCGATGAATACGGAGTACTCGCTCAAGTTGAAGAGTTCGAAGGAGATTCCGGAGACGAACAATGCCGTGTTTGCCATAGGCTTCTCTGTGGATGGAAAAAGCGTTACGCCGGCGGAGGGCGGTAGTGTCCAACTAATCGTAGATCCGGCTGGGGTTTCTACTTATAAGGTAACGCCCGAATTAACTCACATAAGTTTGGGCAATGGGTCGGTAACCTCGGTTACGGAAGGCGGTGAATGCCTTTTGTATTTGCAGGCGGAAGACGACTATCTACTGCCATCAGAGATTACGGTTACGATGAAAGGTCTGCGATTGACTGAAGGGGAAGGCTATACCTATGATAAGAGTAATGGAACGGTTACGATTCCTAATGTGACGGGTGATATCGTAATTACGGCTGAGGCAGAGGCGATGCCACCCGCTACCTATACGATTACCGCGCCAAGTTTGCGGAATATCACTACCGATATTCCTGAAAGCGGTTTGTCTGTAAAGCAGGGTGAAGGAGCGACGATAAACCTGACCGCCGCTGAAGGCTTTTTGCTTCCGGAAACGGTTACGGTGAAATATGACGGTACGGAACTTACGGAAGGATATACCTATACGCTATCGGAAGACCGGAAGTCGGCTACACTGGCCATTACGTCTGTGACTTCCAATTTAGAGATTCACGCTGATGCAGTAGCGATATTTAAGGTCACCGCCAACCTCACGAATCTTACCGCCGATCCGGATATCACGCAAGGCGTGGAGGTCACCGAGGGAGAGACTTATACGTTTACCTTGAGTGTCGCTTCGGACAACTATAATTTGCCGACGGATATATCCATAACTCCTGCTACGGCGTATGAGTACAATCCGGAGACCGGGCAGGTGACTATCCAAAGCGTAATGTCCGCTCTTACGATAACCGCCGCCGGTGTGGAGAAGGGTCATTATGGGGTAGTATTGAACTTGGATGGCGTAGTGGCTGAGCCGACCTCTATCTCTGAACAGTTCCTTGAGGGCACGACAGAGGTAAGTTTCAAAGTGACCTTCACCGCTGAAGAGGGTTATGTGTACGATGGTGCGATCTCGGTTACGATGGGGGATACTCCATTAGAGGCAGAAACGGACTATACCTATACGGATGGTACGTTTACCTTGTTGAAGGAGGGTGGCATCATCGGAACGCTGACCATTACCGCCAAAGCCGTTCCAGAAGTCCGTTATGGAGTAGAATTGGACTTGAAAGGCGTGAAGGCCGAGCCGACCTCCATCACGGATCAGTTCCTTGAGGGTGCGACGGATGTAAGTTTCAAAGTGACCTTCACCGCGGAAGAGGGTTATGAGTACGATGGAGCGATCTCGGTTACGATGGGAGATACTCCTTTAGAAGCGGAAACGGACTATACCTATACGGACGGTACGTTTACTTTATTGAAAGAAGAAGGTATCACCGGAACGCTGAAGATAACCGCCAAAGCGTCGAAGGTGACAGTCATCACTGAAGATACTAATGTGACGGGTACTGCGGATAAGATAACTATCCAGAAACCAGAGGAGGCTTCGGACGATGAACCGATAAAGGTGAATATCAGTAGCGTTACCTCTAATTCGCTTATCGTAGACGATGGAACCAGTGTTGTGCTGAAGCTGTCGGGAGCGAACACCTTAGGCGATATAACGAACAATGGTACGTTGGTTATACAAGCCTCGAATGGGGCGACTTTGGAAGGAACTACGATAGAGAATAAAGGCTCTTTGAGGGATGAGGCCGGTTTGATTCATAGTGTAACCGGAACCGCCGCTTTAAGTTTTTACCCGATTGAAAACAAAGTCGTCGAAGAAGGTAAAACGGTTACGCTGACTGTTACCGCCACTGTAGTTACGAATGCCGAGGTCTCTTTCCAATGGCAGCGTCTGGAAAATGGGACTTGGACAGATGTCAAAAGTCCAGCGACGAAATCTGTCGCTATGTCATCTACTCCGCGAACGAATACACTGACGGTGTCCGCTGAGGCTATGGGTGTCTATCAATACCGTTGTCTTATCACCCATACGGTTACTAATGGGACAACCATCTCCACCACTTTGACCGCATACGCTACGGTGACAGTCAAGGAACCGGCTGAACCCGAACCAGTAACTTATACCGTAACATTGCCGGTGGTTGAGGGTGCGACCATTACCGCCGTGAGTGCGACAACCGTGAAGGAGGGAGATAATTTCTCGTTCACCATAACTCCGAAGAAAGGTTACGTCGTGACTACAAATATGGTAGTGAAGGCGAATGGTCAGAAGCTGACACCCGGTGCGAATGGGCGTTATACGATTACGGACGTGCGGAGTAATATCGTAGTCACCGTTACTGGTATTGAGAAGGATCCGGTGACAGCGATTGAGTCCGTGGACGATTCCGACCTGAACGTTTGGGCGGTGGAAAATCGTCTATTCATCCGTACCCCGAAGGCGGACAAAGCCTATATTGTCACCTTCGACGGACGACTCTACAATACGGTCGATTTGCCTGCCGGCGAGACCATGGTACTGATGCCAAGTGGCGCATATATTATATATGTAGGCGGACAGAGCTTCAAGCTCCATATTTGAGCAGTAGGCTTAGATATATAAAGTAATACATCCCGGCGGGAATCGCTTCCTGTCGGGATGTTTACGTTGGGAATACTCTGTAAATAATGTTAAACAAATAGAAATACCTCAAGCCTACGTTCCGTTAAAATAGAATAAATGTGTAAATTCGCGGGTCGAAACGTGGGGATAGAAGCGTTTCGGAGGGATAGAGAGTATATAGATTAATAAATAATACATTCAAAGTTAAAAAAGAAAGAAATGCCTACAATTCAACAATTAGTTAGAAAAGGAAGGGAGACTTTGGTGGTAAAGGGTAAATCGCCCGCTTTGGACGCTTGTCCGCAACGTCGTGGCGTTTGCGTGCGTGTTTACACTACAACCCCGAAGAAGCCTAACTCAGCGATGCGTAAAGTAGCGAGAGTACGTTTGACAAATGGTAAGGAGGTGAACTCTTACATTCCGGGCGAGGGCCATAACTTGCAAGAGCACTCTATCGTGTTGGTACGCGGTGGTCGTGTGAAAGACCTTCCGGGTGTACGTTATCATATCGTACGCGGTACGTTGGATACGGCGGGTGTTAACGGTCGTACGCAAAGACGTTCTAAATATGGCGCTAAGCGTCCGAAGCCGGGTCAGGCAGCCGCTGCCGCGAAAGGTAAGAAGAAGTAACGATTCAAGCCTTCAAACTGAGATTTATAAATTAAAGAGTTAAAACGAGTTTGAGTTATTTGGATAGGCTATAAGGTTGAGTAAATGGTTCGGCGGAACCGTTGAAGACGAATAAAGGCAACCAACGACAAGAACGATTTTTTTTGAAAACAAGATGAGAAAAGCAAAACCAAAGAAAAGACAGATCCTGCCGGATCCTGTTTTCGGAGACGTAAAGGTTACGAGATTCGTGAACCATTTGATGTATGATGGCAAGAAGAACATTGCCTTCGATATTTTTTATTCCGCTTTGGAATCTGTTAAGGCTAAATTGCCTAATGAGGAGAAGTCCGCTCTCGAGATCTGGAAAGCGGCGCTCGATAATATCACTCCTCAGGTGGAGGTTAAGTCTCGCCGTGTAGGTGGAGCTACCTTCCAAGTTCCTACTGAGATCCGCCCGGATCGTAAAGAGTCCATTTCAATGAAGAACCTCATTATCTTCGCTCGTAAACGCGGTGGAAAGACGATGGCCGACAAGTTGTCCGCCGAAATCGTCGACGCTTTCAATAACCAAGGCGGCGCGTTCAAGAGAAAAGAGGATATGCATCGTATGGCGGAGGCTAACCGTGCGTTCGCTCACTTCAGATTTTAATTATAGCAAACAAGGAGATAAAGAAAGATGGCAACAAAAGCTGACGAATTATTGAAATACACCAGAAACATCGGTATCATGGCGCATATCGACGCGGGAAAGACTACGACTTCCGAGCGTATCCTTTTCTATACGGGTCTGACTCACAAGATTGGTGAGGTACATGACGGCGCGGCCACCATGGACTGGATGGAGCAAGAGCAGGAGCGCGGTATCACGATTACTTCCGCCGCTACCACTACGTTCTGGAAATATAACAACGAGAAATATAAGATTAACTTGATCGATACTCCGGGGCACGTTGACTTCACGGTTGAGGTTGAGCGTTCTTTGCGTATCTTGGATGGTGCTGTCGCCGCTTTTTGCGCTGTAGGTGGTGTTGAGCCTCAGTCTGAGACGGTTTGGCGTCAAGCGGACAAATATAACGTTCCTCGCATCGGTTACGTGAACAAGATGGACCGTTCGGGCGCGAACTTCTTCGAGGTGGTCCGTCAGGTGAAGGAGGTGTTGGGCGCTACCCCATGCCCCATCCAGATTCCTATCGGTGCCGAGGAGACATTCAAAGGCGTGGTCGATTTGGTGAAGATGAAAGCGATCATCTGGCATGATGAGACGATGGGCGCCGAATATGAGGTGGATGAGATTCCGAGCGAGTTGCAGGCTGAGGCCGAGGAGTGGAGAGACAAGATGCTTGAGGCTTTGGCCGAGGTGGATGATGCGTTGATGGAGAAATATTTTGACGATCCTTCCACGATTACGGAGGAGGAGATTCACGCGGCTATCCGTAAGGGTACTTTGTCGATGCAAATCAATCCGATGATTTGTGGTTCTTCTTTCAAGAATAAAGGTGTGCAGACTTTGCTTGACGCTGTTTGCGCTTATTTGCCGAGTCCGGTAGATACGCCGGCTATCGAGGGTACGGACCCGAGAGACCCGGAGAAAGTAATTATCCGTAAGCCGTTGTTCGAGGAGCCGTTGACCGCTTTGGCGTTCAAGATCGCGACAGATCCTTATGTGGGTCGGTTGTGTTTCTTCCGTGTTTACTCCGGTTCGTTGAGTGCGGGTTCATACGTCTATAACTCCCGTTCGGGAAAGAAGGAGCGCATTTCCCGTTTGTTCCAGATGCACTCTAACAAGCAAAACCCGATGGAGGTGATTGGTTGTGGTGATATCGGTGCGGGTGTTGGTTTCAAGGATATCCGTACGGGTGATACGTTGTGCGATGAGGAGCATCCGATTACGTTGGAGTCTATGGAGTTCCCAGATCCGGTTATCGGTATCGCCGTCGAGCCTAAGACCCAAAAGGATTTGGATAAGTTAGGTATGGGCTTGGCTAAGTTGGCGGAGGAGGATCCTACGTTCCGTGTACAGACCAATGAGGAGACAGGCCAGACCGTGATCAGCGGTATGGGTGAGCTTCACTTGGATATCATTATCGACCGTTTGCGCCGGGAGTTCAAGGTAGAGTGTAATCAAGGTAAGCCCCAGGTTTCTTATAAGGAGGCCATCACGAAGCCGGTTGAGTTGCGTGAGGTTTATAAGAAACAATCTGGTGGTCGTGGTAAGTTCGCTGATATTATCGTTCGCATTGAGCCTGCTGATGAGGATTTCGAGGGTACGCTGCAATTCATTGATGAGGTAAAGGGCGGTAACGTGCCTAAGGAGTTCATTCCTTCCGTACAGAAAGGTTTCGAGAAAGCGATGAAGAATGGTGTGCTTGCTGGTTATGCGTTGGATAAGCTGAAAGTGACGTTGATCGATGGTTCTTTCCACCCGGTGGATTCTGACCAGTTATCATTCGAGATCGCCGCTATCCAAGCCTTCAAGAACGCTTGCGAGAAGGCTGGTCCCGTATTGATGGAACCGATCATGAAAATGGAAGTGGTTACTCCGGAGGAGAGTATGGGGGACGTGATCGGTGACTTGAATAAGCGTCGCGGACAAGTAGAAGGTATGGAGACAAGTCGTACAGGCGCTCGTATCGTGAAGGCTAAGGTTCCGTTGGCCGAGACATTCGGTTATGTGACCGCTTTGCGTACGATTACTTCAGGACGCGCTACTTCTTCCATGCAGTTCTCGCATTACGCTCAAGTATCTCCGACTATCGCTAAGCAGGTATTGACGGAAGTACAAGGTCGCGTTGATTTGATCAAATAATATTTAGAAATTGTAAATATATGAGCCAAAAGATCAGAATTAAATTGAAGTCTTACGATTATTCTTTGGTGGATAAGTCCGCCGAGAAGATCGTTAAGACGGTAAAGGCTACGGGTGCTATCGTAAGTGGTCCTATACCTCTTCCTACGCATAAACGTATCTTTACGGTGAACCGTTCGACGTTTGTTAATAAGAAATCTCGCGAGCAGTTCGAACTCTCTTCTTATAAGAGATTGATTGATATTTATAGTTCAACCGCTAAAACGGTGGATGCCTTGATGAAGCTGGAATTACCGAGCGGTGTGGAAGTGGAAATTAAAGTGTAATTATTAACAGTTTATTGAAATGCCAGGATTATTAGGGAAAAAAATTGGAATGACATCCGTTTTCAGTGCCGAGGGAAAGAATCTTCCATGCACTGTTATCGAAGTGGGTCCTTGTGTGGTTACACAAATCAAGACTTTGGAGAAAGATGGCTATGAGGCTGTGCAGTTGGGTTTCATGGATAAGACAGAGAAACATACGACGAAGCCGGAATTGGGTCATTTCAAGAAAGCAGGTGTAACTCCCAAGAGATACTTGGCCGAGTTCAAGAATTTTGAGACTGAATACAAGTTGGGTGACGTGATTACTGTCGATTTCTTGGAAGATGCCGGTTTCGTGGACGTGGTTGGTACGTCGAAAGGAAAAGGTTTTCAAGGTGTCGTGAAACGTCATGGATTTGGTGGAGTTGGTCAGAGTACTCATGGTCAGCACAACCGTGCTCGTAAACCGGGTTCTATTGGAGCATGTTCTTATCCGGCTAAGGTGTTTAAGGGAATGCGGATGGCTGGACAAATGGGTAATGAGCGTGTTACTGTTCAGAATCTGCAAGTGATAAAGGTTATGCCGGAGCACAATCTTTTGGTGGTGAAAGGTTCTGTTCCAGGAGCAAAAGGTTCAATCTTATTAATTGAAAAGTAATGGAACTGAGCGTATTTAATATTAAAGGTGAAGATACCGGAAGAAAAGTGACTTTAAGTGATGCCATTTTTGGTATCGAGCCCAATGATCATGCCATTTATTTGGCCGTAAAGCAATATATGGCAAATCAACGTCAAGGGACGCATAAGTCGAAAGAGAGAAGTGAAGTATCTGGTAGCACGCGCAAGTTGATCCGTCAGAAAGGTGGAGGTGGCGCACGTCGTGGTGATATAAACTCTCCGTTATTGGTTGGTGGTGGTCGTGTGTTCGGTCCGAAACCTCGCGATTATAGCTTTAAGCTGAATAAGAAAGTAAAGTCTTTGGCTCGTAAATCCGCTTTAAGTTATAAGGCTAAGAATAATGCTATTATTGTGGTTGAGGATTTCACCATGGAAACTCCGAAAACTAAAGAGTTTATAAAGATAGCTAAAAATTTAAACGTGGCTGATAAAAAAATGCTTTTGGTTTTACCGAAGGATAATAAATTAGTATATTTGTCAGCTCGTAATTTAGAGAAAACAAAAGTTATAACCGCTTCTGATCTAAACACATATGTAGTATTGGACGCTGCCCAGTTGGTTATGATGGAGAGTTCGGTAGCTGTGGTTGAACAAATTTTTAAAGCATAAGGAGTACGACAATGGGAGTTATTATTAAGCCTATAGTAACAGAGAAGCAAACAGCGATTACTGAGAAGTTCCCGAATCGCTATGGTTTTCGTGTTTCTCCTGATGCGAATAAAATGGAGATAAAGAAAGCCGTAGAGGAGATGTATAATGTTACGGTGGTTAGCGTTAATACGATGAATTATTCAGGGAAACGTAAAAGTCGTTATACGAAATCGGGAATTATTAACGGAAGACAAGCCGCTTTTAAAAAGGCGATCGTGACGTTGAAAGAAGGTGAAACAATAGATTTCTTTAGCAATATCTAAAAGAGAAATGGGAATACGTAAATTGAAGCCCACGACACCGGGGCAGAGACACAAAGTTATTGGTGCATTTGATAAAATCACTGCAAGTACACCAGAAAAGTCTCTTGTAGTTGGTAAGAAAAGTACGGGTGGCCGTAACAACACAGGTAAGATGACGATGCGTTATATCGGTGGTGGTCACAAAAGACGGTATAGAATTATCGACTTCAAGAGAAGTAAAGATGGCATTCCTGCGACAGTAAAGTCTATCGAGTATGATCCTAATCGTTCATCTCGTATAGCGTTATTGTATTATGCTGACGGGGCGAAGAGTTATATTATCGCTCCGAACGGTTTGGAAGTTGGCCAGACAGTGGTTTCGGGAAGTGATGTCGCTCCTGAGGTTGGAAATACGTTGCCATTGGCAAGTATTCCGGTTGGTACTATTATTCATAATATCGAGCTTCGTCCCGGGCAAGGTGCGAAAATGGTGCGTTCGGCGGGAACATTCGCTCAGCTGACTTCTAAAGAAGGGGCATATGCGATTATTAAAATGCCCTCTGGTGAAACTAGAAAGATTCTTGCGACTTGCAAGGCTACAATTGGTGCGGTTGGAAATTCAGACCATGGTCTTGAAAAATCAGGTAAAGCCGGTCGGTCTAGATGGTTAGGTCGTCGCCCTCATAACCGTGGTGTCGTTATGAACCCGGTTGATCACCCGATGGGTGGTGGTGAAGGACGTGCTTCCGGAGGTCATCCTAGGTCTCGTAAAGGCTTATTGGCTAAGGGCTTGAAGACAAGAGCCCCAAAGAAGCATTCTTCAAAATACATTATTGAAAGAAGAAAGAAATAAATCTGATTAATTAAAGTAAACTATGAGTCGTTCATTAAAAAAAGGCCCGTATATTAATGTGAAGCTTGAGAAGAAAGTCTTGGCTATGAATGAGTCTGGGAAGAAAGCTGTAATTAAGACATGGGCAAGAGCTTCAATGATTTCGCCTGATTTTGTAGGCCATACTATTGCAGTTCATAATGGGAATAAATTTATTCCTGTTTTTGTGACAGAGAACATGGTAGGACATAAGTTGGGAGAGTTTTCTCCAACACGAACTTTCCGTGGGCATGCTGGTAACAAGAAAAAATAAATCTTGCCAAGAACGGGAATTCAGGAATCTGAAAAATAAAAAAGAATCGAAAAATGGGTGCTAGAAAAAGAATATCGGCAGAAGCGAGAAAAGAAGCTAGAAAGACCATGTATTTCGCGAAACTAAATAATGTCCCTACCTCTCCTCGTAAGATGCGTTTGGTCGTGGATATGATTCGCGGTATGGAAGTATTCCGTGCGCTTGGTGTTTTGAAGTTTTCTAACAAGGAGGCGGCGGCAAGAGTGGAAAAATTGCTTCGTTCCGCAATAGCGAATTGGGAACAGAAGAACGAGCGTAAAGCGGAAGCGGGAGAGTTGTGCGTGTCTTCGGTTAACGTAGATTGCGCTACTACATTGAAAAGAATGCGGCCGGCTCCTCAAGGGAGAGGTTACAGAATTCGTAAACGCTCGAATCATGTAACGTTGTTTGTAGATACACTTAATAAAAAAGATAGTCAAAATTAATTTGTAGATGGGACAAAAAGTTAATCCGGTTAGTAATCGTTTGGGAATTATCCGTGGTTGGGATTCCAATTGGTATGGCGGCAAGAATTACGGAGACACTTTGTTAGAAGATAGCAAGATTCGTAAGTATTTAAATGCCCGTCTCGCAAAGGCTAGTGTATCTCGTATCGTCATAGAGCGTACGTTGAAATTGATAACGATCACTGTTTGCACGTCACGTCCGGGTATTATAATCGGTAAGGGTGGTCAAGAGGTTGATAAATTGAAAGAGGAATTGAAGAAGATCACTGATAAGGAGGTGCAAATCAATATCTTTGAGGTTAAAAGACCTGAGTTGGATGCGGTTATCGTGGCTAATAATATAGCTCGTCAGCTTGAAGGGAAAATAGCGTATCGGCGTGCGATAAAAATGGCTATCGCATCTACAATGAGAATGGGTGCCGAGGGTATTAAGATTCAAATATCTGGTCGTCTGAATGGTGCGGAAATGGCTCGTTCCGAAATGTATAAGGAAGGAAGGACTCCTTTGCATACGTTTAGGGCGGATATTGATTATGCCTTGGCTGAGGCGTTGACCAAGGTAGGTTTGTTGGGCGTTAAAGTTTGGATTTGTAGAGGTGAGGTTTATGGCAAGCGTGATCTTGCTCCCTCTTTTGCTTCTTCAAAAGAAATGGGACGCAGAAGTGATAGCCCTGGGGTTAATAGGGATAAAAATTTCAAGAGAAAAAGAGCTAATCGTTAAACGTTTGAATTTAAGAAGACATGTTACAACCAAAGAAAACCAAATTCCGTAGGCAACAGAAAGGCCGTATGAAGGGTGAGGCTCAACGCGGCAATCAGTTAGCTTTCGGATCTTTTGGAATAAAGTCATTAGAAAGCAAATGGATTACCGGTCGTCAGATCGAAGCCGCACGTATCGCAGTGACACGTTACATGCAACGTCAGGGTCAAGTGTGGGTTCGTATTTTCCCGGACAAGCCGATTACGAAAAAGCCAGCGGAGGTTCGTATGGGTAAAGGAAAAGGTAATCCAGAAGGCTTTGTCGCTCCTGTTACTCCTGGTCGCTTGATTTTTGAGGTGGATGGAGTACCTTTCGATATCGCTAAGGAAGCTTTACGTTTAGCTGCGCAGAAGCTTCCTGTTACGACGAAGTTTGTTGTGAGACGTGATTATGATATGCAAAATCAAAATGCGTAATTGTTATGAAAAATGCGGAAATTAGAGAACTGAGCACGAAAGAGTTGCAGGAAAGAATAAACGCTGAGGTTGTTTCTTATAATCAAAAGAAAATTAACCATAGCATTTCTCCTTTGGATAAGCCTTCTGAAATTAGACAGCAACGCAAATTGATCGCTCGTATGAAAACAGAATTGCGCCAACGGGAACTTAACAACAAATAATTGAGCTTGATGGAATAATGGAAACTAGAAATTTGAGAAAAGAAAGAACGGGCGTGGTAGTAAGCAACAAGATGGAGAAGAGCATCACTGTTGCTGTCAAATGGAAGGAAAAGCACCCCATTTACGGAAAATTCGTTAACAAAACGAAGAAATTCCATGCTCATGATGAAAAGAATGAATGTAATATTGGTGATACCGTAAGGATTATGGAAACTCGTCCGTTGAGTAAGACTAAGCGGTGGAGATTGGTTCAAATAATCGAAAGGGCTAAATAAGATGATACAACAAGAATCAAGACTAGTAGTAGCGGATAATAGTGGTGCTAAGGAAGCTTTATGTATTCGCGTATTAGGAGGTACAAGAAAGCGTTATGCTTCTGTAGGCGATGTGATCGTAGTTGCGATCAAGAGTGTGATCCCATCTAGCGATGTGAAGAAAGGTGCTGTCTCGAAGGCTGTCATTGTACGTACGAAGAAAGAGATCCGTCGTCAGGATGGTTCTTATATTCGTTTTGACGATAACGCATGTGTGTTGCTGAATGCGAGTGGGGATATTCGGGGAAGTCGTATTTTCGGTCCAGTGGCTAGAGAGCTTCGTGCGACAAACATGAAAATTGTATCACTTGCACCAGAAGTGCTTTAATCTCGTAAATTTTTAAGTGATGAGTAAGTTACATATAAAGAAAGGCGATATCGTATATGTTAATACTGGTGAGGACCGGGGTAAAACAGGTCGTGTTTTGCGAGTTCTCGTAAAGGATAATCGTGCGATTGTTGAAGGCATTAACATCGTATCTAAGCATACGAAGCCTAGTGCGAAAAATCCTCAGGGAGGAATTGAGAAGAAAGAGGCTCCCGTGCATATTTCTAATCTTAACGTGCTGGATCCGAAAACAGGAAAAGCAACACGTATCGGTCGTCGATTAAATGAGAAAGGTGTATTAGTACGTTATTCTAAAAAATCAGGGGAGGAAATTAAGTGATGAGCAATACCGCTAGTCTTAAGAAGGAATATCGAGAGAGAATCGTTCCTGCTTTAACGAAAGAGTTCGGATACAAATCTGTAATGCAAGTCCCTGTTTTGAAAAAAATCGTGATAAATCAAGGTTTGGGAATAGCTACAGCCGATAAGAAAATAATTGATATCGCAATTAGTGAGTTGACTACGATTACAGGTCAAAAAGCTGTTGCGACGGTGTCGAGGAAAGATATCTCCAATTTTAAATTGCGCAAGAAGATGCCGATTGGGGTGATGGTGACATTGCGTCGGGAGCAGATGTACGAATTTTTGGAAAGACTGATTCGTATCGTTCTTCCTCGTATTCGTGATTTTAAGGGAATCGAAGGGAAATTGGATGGAAGAGGTAATTATACGTTAGGAATTCAAGAGCAAATCATTTTTCCTGAAATAAATCTCGATAATATTACCAAAATATTGGGAATGAATATTACCTTTGTAACCTCTGCGAAAACAGATGAGGAAGGGTATGCTCTTTTGAGAGAATTTGGGTTGCCTTTTAAAAACGAAAAAAAAACTAAGTAGTTATGGCTAAGGAATCAATGAAGGCCCGTGAGGTCAAAAGAGCGAAATTAGTCGCTAAATATGCCGCTAAAAGAGCCGCTCTTAAGGCTGAGGGTAACTATGAGGCTTTACAAGCGTTGCCTAAAAATGCTTCTCCTGTTCGCTTACATAATCGTTGTAAGATAACGGGACGTCCGAAGGGATATATACGTCAATTTGGTATCTCGCGTATTCAATTGCGGGAAATGGCATCTAACGGTTTGATCCCAGGAGTAAAAAAAGCGAGTTGGTAGATATTTGTTTAAATATTGTCCGGAAAGGCCGGATCAATTTAATTATTTGATTATATGACAGATCCTATTGCAGATTATTTGACAAGATTGCGTAATGCGATTAATGCGAAGCACAGAGTTGTAGAGGTGCCAGCGTCAAATTTAAAGAAAGAGATCACGAAGATCCTTTTTGAAAAAGGGTATATCCTTAATTTTAAGTTTATAGAGGATGGCCCGCAAGGTACGATTAAGATTGCCTTGAAATATGACTTGGTGAATAAAGTCAACGCAATCAAGAAATTGGAAAGAGTTTCCACGCCAGGTTTACGTAAATATACGGGTTATAAGGATATGCCAAGAGTATTGAATGGTTTAGGTATAGCGGTTCTTTCTACTTCTAAAGGTGTAATGACTGACAAAGAAGCTCGCGATTTAAAGATTGGCGGTGAGGTATTATGTTATGTTTATTAATTTAGGAGGAATAAAGAATGTCTAGAATAGGGAAATTACCAATTCATGTACCAGTTGGTGTAACTGTGATAATAAAAGATAATGTAGTAACGGTCAGGGGACCTAAGGGTGAGCTTGTGCAAGAAGTGAATCCTGATATTAGTGTTACTTTGGAGGATGGCATTATCCATTTGACAAGACCGTCAGATGATAAGAATCATCGTGCATTGCATGGTTTGTATCGTGCTTTGATTCATAATATGGTTGTTGGATGTTCTGAAGGATATAAGAAAGAGCTGGAATTAGTGGGTGTAGGTTACCGTGTGTCTAATACGGGACAGTTATTGGATCTTTCTTTGGGTTATACTCATAATATTTATTTGCAATTGCCGAAAGAGGTAAGGGTAGAGACGAAATCAGAAAGAAATAAGAATCCTCTTATTATCCTCGAATCAGCGGATAAGCAATTATTAGGTCAGATTTGTGCGAAAATTCGCTCGTTCAGGATGCCAGAACCCTATAAAGGGAAAGGTATTAAGTTTGTGGGTGAAGAGATTCGCAGGAAATCTGGTAAGTCTGCGGGTAAGTAATTTACGTAAACGGAATTTATCATGTTAACGAAGCAAGAAAGAAGATTAAAAATAAAAGCGAGCATTCGCAGAAAAATTTCAGGAACAACAGAACGTCCACGCTTGACTGTGTTTAGAAGTAATAAGCAAATCTATGCACAAGTGATAGATGATACGACCGGAAGAACATTGGCCGCTGCTTCATCTCTAAAGTTGGATATGAAAGGTACAAAAAAAGAAATCGCTGCAAAAGTTGGAGAGTTGATTGCGAAAAGTGCTCAAGAGGCAGGTGTACAGACGGTGGTTTTTGATCGTAATGGTTACTTGTATCATGGGAGAATTAAAGAATTAGCAGACGCTGCGCGTAATGGCGGCCTTAAATTTTGATGGAAATGGCAAATAATAGAGTTAAATCGACCAATGACTTGGAATTGAAGGATAGATTGGTGGCGATTAATCGCGTAACAAAGGTGACTAAAGGTGGACGTACGTTTAGCTTTGCTGCTATAGTTGTCGTTGGCAATGAAGATGGTGTCGTTGGCTGGGGCCTTGGTAAGGCAGGAGAAGTGACAGCTGCGATCGCTAAGGGTGTAGAGGCCGCTAAGAAGAATCTGATAAAGGTACCTGTTTATAAGGGAACGATTCCTCATGAGCAATTGGCGAAGTTTGGTGGAGCGAAAGTCCTTATTAAACCGGCTTCTCATGGTACAGGTGTAAAAGCAGGAGGTGCTATGCGTGCGGTTTTGGAGAGCGTGGGTATTACTGATGTCTTGGCTAAATCAAAAGGATCGTCAAATCCTCATAATTTGGTTAAGGCTACTATCGCTGCTTTGGGTGAGTTAAGGAGCCCGTTTGATGTCGCTCAAAATAGAGGTGTCTCAGTAGAAAAAGTGTTTAAAGGTTAATTAGGGAGGATAAAGTATGGCAACTATTAAGATAAAGCAAGTGAGAAGTAGAATAAAATGCCCTAAGAAACAAAAGTTAACGCTTGATGCATTAGGATTGAGGAAAATGAATCAAATAGTAGAGCATGAAGCCAATCCTTCTATTTTAGGAATGGTGGAAAAAGTGAAGCATTTGGTTTCTATTGTTGAGTAATAATAAAGGTTGAAAAATAAAATTGCGATATGGATTTATCAAATTTAAAACCAGCGAAAGGATCTACTAAAACTCGAAAAAGAGTAGGACGAGGCCCAGGTTCAGGATTGGGAGGAACTTCGACAAGAGGTCACAAAGGTGCTAAGTCTAGGTCTGGTTACAAAAATAAAATCGGTTTTGAAGGTGGTCAGATGCCAATTCAAAGACGTTTGCCTAAATTTGGTTTCAAAAATATTAATCGCATTGAGTATAGAGCTATTAATATCGAAATGTTACAGCGACTGGCAGAAGCTAAGCAGTTGACCAAAATAGGTATTGATGAATTGAAAGAGGCGGGTTTTGTTTCATCTTCTCAATTGGTTAAGATCCTTGCCAAGGGAACTCTGACTTTGAAGTTGGAAGTGGAAGCTCATGCTTTTTCTAAAAGTGCGGAAGCTGCTATTCAAGCTGTAGGTGGAACAGTTGTTAAACTCTAAATTATGAGAGCTGTTGAGACAATAAAGAATATCTGGAAGATTGAGGATCTGAGAAATCGGATCCTCACCACTCTTTTATTGGTGGCAATATATCGTTTTGGTACATATGTTGTGCTTCCGGGTATTGATCCTAAGGCTTTGACCGCATTGCAGGAACAGACAAGAGGGGGATTGTTAGCTTTGCTAGATATGTTTTCTGGAGGTGCATTTTCTAATGCGTCTATTTTTGCGTTGGGTATAATGCCTTATATTTCTGCTTCCATTGTTATGCAGTTGATGGCTATAGCAGTTCCTTCTTTCCAAAAATTACAGCGGGAAGGAGAAAGTGGTCGTCGGAAAATAAATCAATGGACTCGTTATTTGACGGTAGCTATTTTGTTATTCCAAGGCCCTACTTATTTGGTGAATTTAAGTGTTCAGCTTAAAGCGGCTGGAGCAGCTCTTCCCGCTGGTATTTGGTTTACCATTTCTTCTACCATAATTTTAGCTGCAGGGAGTATGTTCATCTTATGGTTGGGAGAAAGAATTACGGACAAGGGGGTAGGAAATGGTATTTCATTCATCATTTTGGTTGGTATTATCGCACGTTTGCCTCATTCTCTATTTCAAGAGTTCGTATCAAGAACAAGTGAAAAGACTGGAGGTTTGGTGATGTTCTTGTTCGAAATGTTATTCTTGTTGCTTGTTATCGCTGGTGCGATCTTGTTGGTGCAAGGTACGAGGCGAGTTCCTGTGCAATATGCGAAGAGAATAATAGGGAATAAGCAATATGGGGGTGCACGACAATATATTCCTTTGAAGGTGAATGCGGCGAATGTAATGCCTATCATTTTCGCTCAAGCGATTATGTTTATTCCGATTTCGATTGTCGGTTTTTCAAATCAAGCTGATCAGACGGGTTTTTGGGCTGCTTTTATGGATAATACGGGGTTTTGGTATAATTTCGTGTTTGCGTTTTTAATCATCCTGTTTACCTATTTTTATACGGCTATAACAATTAATCCGACTCAGATGGCGGATGATTTGAAACGGAATAATGGTTTTATCCCTGGTGTTAAGCCGGGAAAGAGTACCAAAGATTATTTGGATACGATTATGGATCGCATTACTTTGCCCGGTGCGTTTTTCTTGGCTTTGGTTGCTATTTTGCCAGCTTTTGCAAGAATAGCGGGTGTAAGTATGGAATTTTCCCAATTCTTCGGAGGAACATCTTTGCTGATTTTGGTTGGTGTTGTATTGGATACATTACAACAAATAGAAAGTCATTTGTTGATGCGTCATTATGACGGTTTGTTGAAGTCTGGTAGAATTAAAGGACGTTCGGGCTCCGTTGCTGCTTATTAGTAATGATCTATTTAAAGACAGATGAAGAAATTGAGTTGATGTGGGAGGCTAATCAACTTGTGGGTAAAACGCTTGGTGAGATCGCTAAGCATATAACTCCGGGGGTCTCCACTCTTCAACTTGATAAAATTGCGGAAGAGTTTATCAGGGATCATGGAGCTATTCCGGCATTCTGGGGATATGGGGGATTCCCTAATTCTATTTGTGCGTCGGTGAATGAGCAGGTAGTGCATGGCATTCCTTCTTCAAATACGATATTGAAAGAGGGAGATGTTATATCTATAGATTGCGGAACGATATTGAATGGCTTTGTGGGAGACTCTGCTTATACTTTTTGTGTAGGTGACGTTGCTCCGAGTGTGAGAAATTTGTTGAAAACAACGAAAGAATCGCTTTATTTAGGTATTCAATGTGCTGTAGAAGGGCATCGTATAGGTGATATAGCTAATGCTGTTCAAACTTATTGTGAGTCTCATGGTTATTCTGTCGTAAGAGAATTGGTTGGACATGGGATTGGTCGAAAAATGCATGAAGAGCCAGAGGTTCCAAATTATGGGCGAAGAGGGTGTGGCCCTTTGTTGCGTAGTGGAATGTGTATCTGTATTGAGCCTATGATTAATTTGGGAAGTAAGAATGTTATATTCGAAAAAGATGGATGGACTGTTCGAACGAGGGATAGAAAACCTTCTGCTCATTTTGAGCATTGTATAGCGATCAGGCCAAATGGTCCCCAAATCTTGTCTTCATTTGATTTTGTAGAAGATTTTTAGGAGAAAAACGCAATTAATTTTTAATATGGCTAAGCAAGCAGCAATAGAAAAAGATGGTGTAATAGTCGAAGCATTGTCGAATGCGATGTTTCGGGTGGAATTGGAAAATGGACATGAGATTACCGCTCATATTTCCGGGAAGATGCGTATGCATTATATCAAAATTCTTCCAGGCGATAAAGTGAAAGTTGAAATGTCTCCGTATGATCTATCGAAAGGTAGAATCGCTTTTAGATACAAATAAAATTAGACATGATATGAAAGTAAGAGCATCTTTAAAAAAGCGTACGCCTGAATGTAAGATTGTTAGAAGAAAAGGGCGTTTATATGTGATTAATAAGAAAAACCCTAAGTATAAACAGCGTCAGGGATAATTTATTATTTTTGTAAAATAATTCAAGTAAGAAATATGGCTATAAGAATAGTTGGTGTAGATTTGCCACAGAATAAAAGAGGTGAGATCGCTTTGACCTATATTTATGGTATTGGTCGTAGTGCGGCGAAATCTATATTGAATAAGGCAGGGATAGATCTTGATATCAAGGTCAAGGATTGGACTGATGACCAAGCCGCAAAGGTTCGTGAAGTCATAGGTGCGGAATATAAGGTTGAAGGTGACCTTCGTTCTGAGGTTCAGTTGAATATCAAGCGTTTGATGGATATAGGTTGTTATAGGGGTATCCGTCATCGTTTGGGATTGCCTTTAAGAGGGCAAAGCACGAAGAATAATGCTCGTACTCGTAAGGGTAAGAAGAAAACAGTCGCTAATAAGAAGAAAGCTACTAAATAATAAGAGGTAAATATGGCAAAAAAAACAGTCGCAGCGAAGAAGAGAAATGTAAAAGTTGACGCTTACGGTCAAGCGCATATTCATTCTTCTTTTAATAACATTATCGTCTCTTTGGCGAATAGTGAGGGGCAGGTGATCAGTTGGTCGTCTGCGGGAAAGATGGGCTTTAGGAGTTCTAAAAAGAATACTCCTTATGCGGCTCAGATGGCAGCTCAAGATTGTGCGAAAGTGGCTTATGATCTTGGGTTGAGAAAAGTCAAGGTTTTTGTTAAGGGGCCGGGAAATGGTCGTGAGTCCGCTATTCGAACTATTCATGGCGCAGGTATTGAGGTCACGGAGATTGTAGATGTTACCCCGCTTCCGCATAACGGATGTCGTCCCCCGAAAAAGAGAAGAGTATAATTAATAATTTCAAAATAATTGAATTTGAGAATTGTGAATAGATTGCATATTGACCTTATCCTCTCTGTAATCGCGGCTGCATGATTCTGAATTCAGAAAAAAGATAGAAAAATGGCAAGATATACTGGACCAAAAACAAGAATTGCTCGTAAGTTTGGAGAGGCAATATTCGGGGCGGATAAAGTTCTTTCTAAAAAGAATTATCCTCCTGGACAACATGGTAACTCTAGGAAAAGAAAGACTTCGGAGTATGGAATTCAGCTTCGTGAGAAGCAAAAGGCTAAATATACTTATGGTGTATTAGAGAAACAGTTTAGGAATCTGTTTGAGAAGGCTTCACGTTCTAAAGGTATTACAGGTGTGGTACTTCTTCAATTATTGGAAAGCCGCCTCGATAATGTGGTTTATCGCTTAGGAATCGCTCCGACAAGAGCGGCCGCTCGGCAATTGGTTTCTCATCGTCATGTGACAGTGGATGGGAATGTCGTAAATATTCCGTCCTATTCTGTAAAGTCGGGTCAGATTGTTGGTGTTCGTGAAAAATCTAAATCATTAGAGGTTATTGCTGATGCGTTATCTGGATTTAACCACAGTAAATATCCTTGGTTGGAATGGGATCAACCTTCTATGAGTGGTAAATTGTTACATCAACCAGAGAGGGCTGATATCCCTGAAAACATTAAAGAACAGTTGATCGTAGAATTGTATTCTAAATAATAATTGATTTCCATGGCGATATTAGCATTTCAAAAACCCGATAAAGTATTGATGTTGGAAGCGGACAATTTTTTCGGAAAATTTGAATTTCGTCCGTTGGAACCTGGCTATGGTATTACGATAGGTAATGCTTTACGTCGTATTCTTTTGTCATCGCTGGAAGGTTTTGCTATTACATCTATTAAGATTGATGGGATTGATCATGAGTTTGGAACGATTCCTGGCGTTATCGAAGATGTAACGAACATTATCTTGAACTTGAAACAAGTTCGTTTCAAGCATATAGTCGATGATATTGAGAATGAGAAAGTAAGTATTGCTGTTTCGGGTTCGGAAGTGTTCAAAGCCGGTGATATTGGTAAGCAACTGACAGGATTTGAGGTATTGAATCCGGATTTGGTTATTTGCCGTTTGGATCCGACCGCTAGTTTTCAGATCGAATTGACGATCAATAAAGGGCGCGGTTATGTGCCGGCGGATGAAAATAGGGATCCCAATGCGGATGTGCATGTGATCGCTATCGATTCAATATATACGCCGATACGTAACGTTAAATATTCGATTGAGAACTTTCGTGTTGAACAAAAGACGGACTACGAGAAGTTGATTCTTGAGATAGCTACTGATGGTTCTATTCATCCGAAAGATGCATTGAAAGAGGCGGCAAAAATCTTGATTCATCATTTCATGTTGTTCTCGGATGAGAAGATCGCAATCGAGACCGCGGATACGGAGGGCAATGAAGAATTTGATGAAGAGGTGCTTCATATGCGTCAGTTGCTTAAGAGTAAATTGGCAGATATGGATCTTTCCGTTCGAGCGTTGAATTGCTTGAAGGCCGCGGATGTCGAGACTTTGGGTGAACTGGTTAAGTTCAATAAGAATGATTTGTTGAAATTCAGGAATTTCGGTAAGAAATCGCTTACGGAACTTGACGAACTGCTCGAAAGCTTGAACTTGTCATTCGGTATGGATATCACGAAGTATAAATTAGATAAAGAGTAAAACGATGAGACATAATAAAAAATTTAATCATTTAGGTCGTACCAACACTCACCGTAAAGCCATGCTTTCGAATATGGCTTGTTCATTGATTAAGCATAAGCGAGTTTTCACCACGACCGCGAAAGCGAAAGAGTTGCGCAAATATGTTGAGCCTCTTATCACGAAGTCAAAGGATGATACGACTCATTCTCGGCGTGTCGTGTTCAGTTATTTACGGAATAAATATGCCGTGACAGAATTGTTTAAGGAGATCTCACAAAAGATTGGCGATCGTCCGGGCGGATATACGCGAATTATCAAAACTGGTAATCGTTTGGGTGATAATGCCGCTATGTGTTTCATTGAATTGGTCGATTATAATGAGAACATGATGAAAGACACGGCAGCCAAGAAGACTTCTAAGACTAGACGTTCTCGTAAAAAAACAAACGCTGTCTCCGCTCCGGCCGAGGCTGATTCGAATGTGGTTGAGGAAGTGAAGGCTACAGAGGAAGTGGCTAAAGAGGAGAAATCCGCTGAATAATTTGATTTCTTTAAGTGTAAAGAGCGATTCGTTTTTTCGAGTCGCTTTTTTTGTTTTATTGAGGAATGAATCTGGTTTTGTGGGTATTGAGAAAGAAGGAGACTCTTAAAAAAATAAGTAGGTCTACTAATCTCTAGCCGACCTACCTTTAATGACTTCTAATTAAGTCTATTGCCCTAAATAAGAGAGTGAATGTTGCCTTTCTTTCTTTGACTTCGGGAAATCTTTGTCCCCGATTCGTTCGTTTTCCTATTTTTGCTTTATGTATCATGAATGGGGAAGTTGTGGGTTTGGTAAATCAACTTCTTTACATTCATCATAATTCTGTATTTCCACGCATTCCCCATCTGAGCTTTTCTCATAAGACTAATACTCTTATTTTCTACCGTAAAGGAACATATATTTGGTTAGACTCGCAAAGTTAATAGGTATACGCCTTGTTTTTCTCGTCGAATCCACTGGATTTATAGATGAAAGCCTTGTCGTGGGTGATCTGCTTTTTGGCATTTATTTGTCGTGTCAGGACCTCAAAAACACGTACGTCCTTTTGGAAAAACATGTACATCTTTCCGGAAGGACACGTGCATGTTTTTTGAGTGGATATGTTTTATTCGTTTAGAGTGAATTTTTCGTATTTTTGTTACTGGATAGAATGAATTTGGGAATTTGTATATGACAAGGTTTGTAAGTGTTTTGATTTTTCTTTGGGCGAGTTTGTTTGTCTCCGATATTTATGCGCAATCTGTTTATTATGTCTCATGCTCAGCGACAGGAGAAGGGGATGGAAGTCCTCTGCGTCCCTATCGTTCGCTTTATGAGGCCGTGGAGCGATCCAGGGGGAGAACCGGTGACGTGACGATTTATGTGCGGAAAGGAATATACCGGATGGATAGGCCTTTGGTTCTGACCTCTTCCGACGGCAATGACTCACGGTCGCTTACCATTAAGGCTTATCCGGGTGAGAAGGTGGTGTTGTCGGGAGGTCTCGCTATGGATTTGAAATGGAAACGTTATAAAGATAATATTTGGCGGGCGAAAGTGGACGGGAATCCCGTGATGGATATGTTGCTGGTCGATGGACAAATCCGGCAAATGGCCCGTTATCCGAATTACGACGCGAATGCCGTACGCTTCAATGGTACATCCGCCTTGGCTACTGACCCGGAGCGGGTCAAACGTTGGAAACATCCGGAAGGAGGATATTTGCACGCGATGCATAGGAGCGATTGGGGGGATTTCCATTACCGTATTACGGGAAAAACGCGGGAAGGCGAATTGCTGCTGGAAGGTGGCTGGCAAAACAATCGTCCGGATGGTTTACATCCCGATAATCGGATGGTCGAAAATGTGTTCGAGGAGCTGGACGCTCCCGGTGAGTGGTTTTATGACAAGGAGAACGCTTGGCTGTATTATTTTCCGTTGCCTGATGAGCGTATCGATATGGCGGTCTTTGAGACGCCTCAGTTGAAACATCTGATCGAGTTGCGGGGAACCGCTTCCGAGCCGGTGAAACAAATCACGATCGAGGGGATTGAGCTGACGCAAACGGTACGGACTTTTATGGAACGGTATGAGCCTCTGCTACGTTCGGATTGGACTATTTATCGGGGTGGAGCCGTCCTTTTCAAGGGTACGGAGCGATGCCGTCTGCGGGATTGCGCAATTTATAACGTGGGAGGTAACGGGGTGTTTTTCGATGGCTATAATCGATTCTCATCCGTAACGGGCTCTTACTTGACGCGGATAGGAGCCAGCGCGATTTGTTTCGTGGGCGACCCGGAAGGAGTACGTTCACCGAGCTTCCAATATGGGGCGTTCGTGCCTTTAGACTCGATGGACCGCACGAAAGGATTTAAGAATCAAGATCACCCGGCTTATTGCGAGGCTTGGGACAACTTGATATGTGAGATTGGTTTGTTCGAGAAACAGGTGACGGGCGTGGAACTTTCCATGTGCCGGAACATTACCGTAGGCCATAACTCGATTTACGATACGCCGCGCGCGGCTATCAATATCAGCGAAGGTACGTGGGGCGGGCATGTCATCGAGCATAACGACCTTTTTGATACGGTGAAGGAAACGGGTGATCATGGTTCGATTAATTCATGGGGACGCGACCGTTTTTGGCATCCGGACTATAACGAGATGGAGAGGATTGTCCGCGAGTGTCCGGCGTTGATTTTGGCGGATGCGCTCGAACCTATCGTTATCCGCCATAATAGGATACGTTGTGACCGTGGTTGGGATATCGATTTGGACGATGGTTCCAGCAATTACCGGATTTACGATAACTTGTGCTTGAATGGAGGTATCAAGTTGCGGGAGGGTTTTTACCGGACCGTAGAGAATAATATCTTGGTTAATAATACGCTTCATCCGCATTTGTGGTTCGAGAACAGCGGGGATATTTTCACGCGCAATATCGTGATGGGTGTCTATAAACCGGTGAATCTCCATGGTTGGGGTGAGATGGTGGATTATAATATCTTCACGGATAGCGCGGCTTATTTGGCCGCTCGTCAGGCGGGCACCGATGCGTGTTCCATAGTGGCGGCGATCCGATTCGCTGACGCGTCTCAGGGGGCGTTCAATGTGGCGGACGATTCGGAGGCGGTACGGGACGGCGGTTTCCGCAATTTTTCCATGGATAATTTTGGCGTGCTCTCGCCCCGTCTGAGACGTATAGCCCGGGTTCCTTTGATGCCTGTCCCTCAATCCGGGGCGGATGCCATGAACTATCGGACCATGCGCTGGAGAGGCGTTGTCTTGAAGAATTTGGATACGTTAGGCGAACGTTCCGCTACGGGGATGGATAGCGAGCAGGGAGTGTATGTGATTTCCGTCGACGCTTTAGAGAGCCCTTTGAAAGATTATTTGGCTCCCAATGATGTCATACTTCGTATAGACGAGGATTCAATTGATGACTTGGAGGATATGAAGAAGGCGTTGGAGCGACCGGGAAGGAAAGGGTTGTCACGAGTTGTCATTTTCCGGAATCAGAGAGAACATGAGATTATGATATCAATCCGATAAAATGAAGTATAATTATAATAGTATGATGAGAAGAGGATGTCTTTTGTGGTTGGTCGTTTGCGTCGTGTTGCAAGCGTGTGGATATGATTTATCTTCAGAGAAACGTGTTGAGCGTATGGGAAATGCCACGACTCAACTTTTCAACGAAGGCTGGTTGTTCAAACGTTATGGCTTTCAACCTGATGGGACTCGTATAGAGGAACCGGAAGGAGTGGAGGCTAAGGATTTCGGGGATACAGATTGGCGGCATCTCGCGTTGCCCCATGATTGGGCGATAGAGGGGCCTTTCCGGATTGAGCTGGCCGGAGAGACCGGTAAACTCCCATATAAGGCTATCGGATGGTATAGAAAGCATTTCAGGTTGGACGAAGAGGACGCGGATAAACGCATATACATTGATTTTGACGGGGCGATGGCGTACGCGAAGGTGTGGTTGAACGGTCAATATGTCGGGACTTGGCCTTATGGCTATAATTCTTTCAGACTCGATTTGACGCCGTATGTTAGATTCGGGGAGGAGAATGTATTGGCTGTCAGGCTTGACACGGAGAGTTTTGACGCGCGTTGGTATTCCGGCGGAGGACTCTATCGGAGTGTTTGGCTCGTGAAGACCGAGCCCGTACACGTGGCGCATTGGGGAACTTTTATCACCACGCCAAAGGTTTCTCAGGAATCCGCTACGGTAAACCTTGCGGTCGAGGTGGAAAACCATTCCGATAACACGGTGAAAGCAAAGGTCTTGACGGATATTTATGAATTGGACGTTCAGGACCGGATAGGGGGAAAAGTCTCCTCTTTCGACGCGGTTGACATCGAGGTCATGCCAGAAGGGAGTAATAAGGCCTTGATAAAGGGGACGCTTGAGAATCCTAAGCTTTGGGACATTGACGCGCCTAACCGATACATCGCTGTCAATAAAGTCGTGGTCGATGGAGAGGAAAAAGACATTTATTATACCTCGTTCGGTGTTCGTTCTATCGCGTTTACCCCGCATGATGGATTTTTACTCAACGGGCGGCGCGTAGATATAAAAGGTACTTGTCTTCATCATGATTTAGGAGCTTTGGGCGCGGCGTTCAACTTAAGCGCTTTAAAGCGTCAGTTCACTATCCTCCAAGAGATGGGTTGTAACGCGTTACGTTGCGCGCATAATCCGCCTGCGGTAGAATTCTTGGATTTGGCCGATAAGATGGGTTTTCTCGTATGCGACGAATTGTACGATTCATGGGAGAAGGGAAAGCGTGAAAACGATTTTCACCGGATATTCAAGGAATGGCATGAAAAGGATTTGCGGGCCATGATTCGTAGAGACAGGAATCATCCGTCGGTTATCCTATGGTCTATAGGCAACGAGGTGATTGAGCAGAGGGATTATGAGCTTACGAGGCGTTTGGCGGACATTGCCCATCAAGAGGACTCTACCCGGGCTGTCACCGAGGGATATAACGACCCTGTAGGAGGCTATGAGTCCGGGGCGGCGATGGCGGTTGATGTCATGGGTTTGAATTATTTCTTTGAGCAAGACTCTATTTGGAAGAAAGACCCTCGTTATGTGAATCAACCCTCTATCGGAACGGAGACCGTTTCCGCCGTAAGCTCACGTGGCGTTTATCTTTTCGAGGAGGAGCGTGACGACCATGAGCATTGGCAAATCTCCTCATACGATTATAATGGACGGAATTTGCTGGTGTCCGGCTGGCAATGTACGCCTGACGCCCAATTCTATGTGCATACCCGTTTTCCGAACTTGTTGGGCGAGTTCGTGTGGACGGGTTTTGATTATTTGGGCGAGCCCACTCCTTTTAACTCGGACGAGACAAACCTGCTTAATTACCGTAACGACCCAGAGAAGAAGGCGGAGCTCGCCAAGAAGTTGGAGGAGATTCGTCGGCAGAATCCTCCTTCCCGCAGTAGTTATTTCGGCATCGTGGACCTTGCGGGATTCCCGAAGGACCGGTATTATCTTTATCAATCGTATTGGCGGCCGGATAAACCGATGGCCCATATTATGCCGCATTGGAATTGGCCGGAAAGAATCGGTATGAAGGTCCCGGTTTATGTTTATACCTCGGGAACGGAAGCGGAGCTTTTCGTCAACGGGAAAAGCCAAGGACGTAAGTCTAAAGAGGCGGGCAAGGACTTCAGGCTGATGTGGAACGATGTGATATACGAGCCGGGCACGGTGAAAGTAATCGCTTATAAAGACGGGAATAAATGGGCGGAAAGCGAGATTCAAACCGCGGGTGAGGCTTTCTCCATAGGCTTGCGGGCTAATCACGATACCCTCACCGCCGATGGGAAGGATTTGATATTCCTGACGGCCAGCGTGCTGGACGAGGCGGGACGGTTGGTTCCGCGCAGCCATCCGGTCATTAAGTTTACGGTTGAGGGCCCGGGCGAGATTGTCGCCACGGATAATGGAGACGCAACCTCTTTCGAGTCTTTCCAGAGTCCGGTAAGGAGCGCGTTCAACGGGTTGGCGTTAGTGATTGTTCGAGCCCAAAAGGGAGCGAAAGGTAAATTTGTCGTGAAAGCCGAAAGCGATGGGTTGCGAACGGGCTTGGTGGAGCTGTCGATTCGTTGAGAGACGTGGGATTTCCTTCGGAGGGAACTAAGTTTTCCTTCGGAGGAAATCGAAATTCCCTTCAAGAGAAACTTGAGTTTCCTCCGAAGGGAATTTTTGTGGGATATATACGAAAAAGCCATCCTGCCTTTTGGACGGGATGGCTTTCGTATGAGACTGAAGAAGGGGTTACACCCTCTTCTCCTTGATTCTGGCTTTCTTACCAGTGAGCTTGCGCAAGTAGTACAATTTAGCGCGGCGAACTTTACCCACCTTGTTGACCGTGATGTTCTCGATAAACGGAGACTCTAACGGGAAGATTCGCTCTACGCCGATGTTCTCGGATATCTTACGAACCGTGAAACGTTTTTTGTCTCCGTGGCCAGAAATGCGGATGACAACCCCGCGATACATCTGGATACGCTCCTTGTTACCCTCTTTGATACGGTAAGCGACCGTAATCGTGTCGCCACTCTTGAACGAAGGATGTTCTTTCTTCGTGGCGAACGCCTCTTCTGCAATCTTAATTAAGTCCATTTTGTTTATAGCTTTTTTGTTGAATTAAACGTGAAACGCAATGTAACGGGCGACATTTCCCGACAGAGATTACGTAAAGCGGCTGCAAAGTAACGAAATAATTTTTTGATACGCAATAGCGAACGCCTTTTAGCTTGCGAAAAAAACACGTGCGTGCCTTGCGGGAAACACGTACATGTTCTCGGGGAAACACGTGCGTCTTTTCCCGGAGTGTCGCGCGCCTCTTTTTTATCGTGCGGATGTTGTTTAATTCCTGCGGTTTTGATTATTTTGCGAAAAAATGTAGATGGCGTGATGGGAAAAATCGGAAACTTGTTTTTGTGTTGTTTAATCTTTTGGTCGTCCGCGAGGGCTCAGACCCTGCCGAACCTGTATCGCGCGGCGGACCAGGATAGGATGAACCATTGGGCGGACTCTGTCTTCGACACGATGAGTCTTGATGAGCGGATTGGCCAGTTGTTCATGGTCGTGGCGAATCCGAAGGCGGACGAGCGGAACATGCGGCGTCTGGCTCGTTATGTCGACGAGCTCAAGATAGGAGGCGTCTTGTTCCATAAAGGCGACCCTGTGATGCAGGCGAAGGTGACGAACCGTGTGCAGGAGATGTCGAGGGTCCCGCTGCTGATTTCCCTGGATGGCGAATGGGGCTTGTCGATGCGCTTGAGCGGGACGACTCGTTTCCCGAAGAATATGATGCTTGGGGCTATCGAGGAGAACCTCTTGATAGAGAAGTATGGGCAAGAGGTAGGCCGCCAATGCCGGGAGATGGGGATTCATATCAATTTCGCGCCGGATATAGACGTGAACAGCAATGAGGATAACCCGGTTATCGGGTCGCGTTCTTTCGGTGAGAACCCGGAGGCGGTGGCGGAGAAGGGAATCGCTTACGCCAAGGGGCTGGAGAGCATGGGGATTCTTTCCGTGGCCAAGCATTTCCCCGGCCATGGCGATACGTCCGATGATTCGCACAAGACGTTGCCGGTCGTCCGTCACGACCGCGCGCGTTTGGACAGCGTGGAGCTTTTGCCTTTTAAACGATATATTTACGAAGGGTTCGCCGGGGTCATGACGGGGCATCTGTATGTCACGGCGCTGGAAAAGGGCGCTAAGCCCGCGTCGTTCTCCAAGAACGTGGTGACGGGTTTGTTGCGGGATGAGTTGGGTTTCCAAGGACTTTGTTTCACGGACGCTCTGGCGATGAAAGGCGCTTCCGCGAGAGGGGCGGAGAACCCGTCCGTGCAGGCGTTGCTGGCGGGCAACGACATCTTGCTTTCGCCCGCCGACCCGTTCCGGGACTTTGCCGCGGTGAAGCGGGCTGTCGAGAGGGGCGTGCTGGACTTGAAGGACATCGAGGCCAAATGCTTGAAAGTCCTGCGATACAAATATATCGCGGGTTTGGACGCATATAAGCCGGTCGACACGGACGGCTTGTCGAGACGCTTGAACTCTCCGCATGCGGTGTGGATGGCCGCCAAGTTGAACGCGGAGGCTATTACGGTGCTGAAGAATGAGGCGGATGAGATTCCGTTGAGACATCTGGATAGGAAAAAGATAGCGGCCTTGGCGATTGGCGACGAGGTGGGGAATGAGTTCCAGCGTATGTTGTGCCGGTACGATTCGGTCGCGTGCTTCAGCGTTGGGCGTCGTTCTTCCGAGGCCCATATCCGCGAGGTGTATGATAAGCTGCGGGCATACGACGTGATTATTTGCAGCGTACATACGATTCGCGTACCGGAGAGTCCCGCGCTGAGGCGGCTGGCGGAGGAGAAGGATTTGGTGTACGCCTTTTTCACCTTGCCTTACGCTTGCAAGGGGTTTAAGCGTTCCATCGAGTCCGCGAAGGCCGTGACGCTGGCGTATGAGAACACGCCGTTGGCGCAAGAGTACGCGGCGCAAGTTATTTTTGGGGGCATCGGGGCGAGAGGGAAACTGCCGGTGTCCATCCCGGACTTGTATAAAGCGGGAACGGGTATCCGTACGGAAAAGAGCCGATTGGGGTATCATGAGCCGGAAGAGGTGGGCTTGGACCCGAAACGGCTGGACGTGATCGCCTCGGTCGTGGGAGAGGGGTTGGAGAAGAAGGCCTATCCCGGTTGTCAGGTGTTGGTGGCGAAGGATGGGATGGTCGTGTATGACCGTTCTTTCGGGTATTTTGATTATGAGAGCGGACAGCCCGTGGAGGAATCCTCGGTGTATGATTTGGCGTCGGCGTCGAAGGTGGCGGGCACGCTTCTTGCGGTGATGAAGGCTTATGACGAGGGGAAGTTCACCCTGAACGGTAAGATTTCCGATTTCGTTCCGGAGTTGAAAGGCTCGGACAAGAAGAACATAACCATCAAGGAGCTGTTGTACCATCAGTCCGGTATCGTGCCGGTCATCAACTTTTATCGGGCGGCGATAGACGACGGGAGCTACAAGGGGAGCTTGTATAGCTCGGTGAGGAACGCCGCCCATCCCGTCCGTTTCGACGGGAAGACGTACGTCCGGAACGATTTCAAGTTTCTTCCGGAAGTGGTGTCGGCGGAGCCTAAGCCGGGTTTTACGACAGAGGTAGCGCGGGATTTCTACGTGAGCGACTCGTTCAAGGACACGATTATGCGGGACATCAAGGAGTCCCGCCTGAGGCGGAAAGGCCGTTACGCGTATAGCTGCGTCAATTTCATCCTGCTTAAGATGATGGTGGAAAACCAGTTTGGCCTGCCGATGGACCGGTTGCTCCGGGATAGCTTTTACCGGAAGCTGGGCGCGTGGCATACCACCTACAATCCTTTGCGTGTGATGGACTCGTTGTCCATTGTCCCTACCGAATATGATGGCTTTATCCGGAGGCAGGTTTTGCGCGGGTACGTGCATGACGAGGCGGCGGCGTTTCAAGGCGGTGTCTCCGGCAACGCGGGCTTGTTCTCCAATGCCGATGACCTTGCGAAGGTCCTCCAGCTTTTCTTGAATCAAGGGACTTATGGCGGGGAGCGTTATCTCTCGGAGGAGACCTGCCGGCTGTTTACCCAAAGCAAGAGCCCTACTTGTCGGCGGGGTTTGGGGTTCGACAAGCCGTTGGTCGGTAACCCGCGGAAATCGCCATGCGGGGCCTTCGCTCCGGCCTCGGTCTACGGCCATACGGGATTCACGGGGACCTGCTTTTGGGTGGACCCGGATAACCGGCTTCTCTATATATTCCTGAGTAACCGGGTCTATCCGAACCGCTCGAACAACAAATTGAGCGCGTTGAATATAAGGACGCGTATTCAGGACGTAATCTATAAGGCGCTTGATGATAGGAAAACTCGAAAAGATTCGTAATTTTGTGACGGTATTATTCATAAAAGTAAGGAAGAGGTATGTTATACGGACACGGAGATGATTTTTATAACGCGAAAGGCGAGGTGAAAATAAACTTTAGCTCGAATGTTTGGCACGGGGCTAATCTGGATAAGTTGAAGGAGCATTTGATTGAGCGTTTCGATGAGTTGACTCGTTACCCTGAGCCGGACGCCGCCTCGTTGAGGCGTTTGTTGGCGCGCCGGTATGAGATAGACGAGGAGTATATCGTGGTGACGAACGGGTCGGTCACCGCGTTTTATCTCTTGGCGCAGGCGTGGCGCGGCGCGAAGTCGAAAATCGCCATCCCCTCTTTCTCGGAGTATGAGGACGCCTGCCGCTTGCACGAGCATGAGCTTTCTTTCTTCTCGACCTCGGACGACCTGTCCGAGCTCTCGCTGGAGGGGCAGGACTTTTGCTGGATTTGCAACCCGAACAATCCGGACGGGAAGCTGATTCACCGGACGGAGTTGCTCCGCCTGATTTCCGCCAACCCCCAGACGACCTTCATCATCGACCAAGCCTACGTAGCGTTCACCACGGAAGATATGCTGAAGGCGAGCGACGTGAAGGCGCACAAGAACCTGGTGCTCGTGCAGTCGATATCCAAGGCTTATAACATACCGGGCTTGCGAATCGGCTATTTCGTCGCCGCTCCGGAAATCACGGAACGGGTGCGGCGGTACATCATACCGTGGTCCGTGAACGCCATCGCGATAGAGGCGAGCAAGTACATCCTCATTCACCCCGCGCAGTTCACCCTGCCCATCCGCAAGTGGCAGCGGGAGACGATAGACCTTATCTACCAGCTGAAGAAGCTGGACGGCCTGCAGGTCATCCCTACCGCCACGACCTTCTTCCTGATTCGCCTGAAGAAAGGCAAGGCGGCGGACCTGAAGACCTACCTGCTGGATAACTACGGCATCCTGATTCGCGACGCCTCCAATTTCCGCGGGCTGGACGAGACCTACGTGCGGGTCTCCACCCAAAGGGCGGACGAGAACCAAACGCTGGTGGATGGCATAAAGAACTGGTTGGAACAACAATAATAAAGGAATATAGAGGTGACATACGCTTTGAGCAAATACGGACGATTAACAACTTTTACCACGATTCCTTTGGTAGAGTGGAATAATCGTGTAGCAAGCAAGCAAGCAAGCGTAATGTAGCCTATACGATAAAGATTGAGACGGAAGCCCGTCCGCGGAGAGTGATTCTCCGCGGACGGGCTTTTTGCGTTTGCGCGCCGGCGCATGAGTTCTCCGAAGTGTTCGGAAGTGTTGCCGCGCCGGTACATGAGGTCGTCGAAGGGGTTCGATGGTCTGCCGCGCCGGCGCGTGAGGTCGTCGAAGGGGTACGAAGTGTCGCCGCGCCGGCGCGTGAGGTCGTCGAAGGGGTACGAAGTGTCGCCGCACCGGCGCGTGGGGCTGTCGAAGGGGTACGAAGGTCTGCCGTACCGGTGCGAGAGGTCGTCGAAGGGGTACGAAGGTCTGCCGTACCGGCGCGAGAGATCGTCGAAGGGGTACGAAGTGTCGCCGCGCCGGCGCGTGGGGTTACAAAACGAGTTTTTAATTTAAAAGATAAAGATTATGGCGAAGGAAATCAATGAATTTCAATTGTCGAGGCTGACATTAGGCGCGACCTGCAATTTCCATAAGAAGGTGAAAAAGGAGATTGAGGCGTCGGGCGCGGCGGCGCTGCACGTGGAGGAGGAAATCACGCTTTACGAGGCATCAATAGAGAACCTGCGGAAGGTGGTGAACCGTCAGATGGCGTTCGCGGCCACGGTGTCGCTGGCGGAGACGGACGAGGAGCGGGATTACCTTATCGGGGTAATCAACGGCGTGGTGAACGCCCATCAGCGTAACCCGCTGAAGGAGAAGCGCGAGGCGGCGGTGAAGCTGGGCGCGGACCTCGCGGCTTACGCGGGCATCGCGCGTCACGAGTACACCAAGCAGTCCAGCGAGGTGGAGGGGATGCTGGCGGTGCTGGCCCGGCCGGAGGACGCGGCGGCGGTGACGGCGCTGTCGCTGGACGAGGAGGTGGAGGCGCTTCGCGCGGCGAACGAGGCGTTCGAGGCGGCCTACGACATTAAGATAACCGAGTCTACCGCCCGCAACCCGCAGCGGGAGGCTGACAGCCACGAGCTTCGCGAGGCCGTGAACGCGGCTTACCAGCGGATAGTGAAGAAGGTAGGTGAACGCCTACGCGCTCATCCAGCCGACGGACGAGATAAACGACTTCATCGAGCGGGTGAACGGCATCGTGGCGCTTTACGCCAACATCGCCGGCGGCTCCGCGAGCGGCGGCGGTACGACCGAGGACCCCACCACCCCCGGCGAAGGCGGCGAGGGTGAAGAGGGTAAGGACGACGAGGGCACCGACCTCCCCTTCGAGCCGACCGACCCGAACCCTGATGAGGGCGGCGAGGAAGAAGAGACACCCAGCGTGGTGTAAATCGAAAGAAAAGCTCCCCTCTCGGGGGAGCTTTCCCTTCCCCCCCTCGGTCACCCCCTCTGGCACCCTCTCAGTCCGTCGGACAGCTCCCCCTCTCGACAGGGGGAGCGACCCTCCCTTCCCCGAGAAAAGGGGGAGCGGAACACCCCCTTCCCCTGAGGAGAGGGGAAGGGCCGGGGATGGGGTCGAAACGGACTAAGCTGTCGGGCGTGAAGCGTAGCGAGCGCAGGACGCGGAGTAGCCCGACAGGTTCAGCCTTGACCTTTTGGTTACTTTTGGGTCAAGCCAAAAGTAACGCTACCTAGTTAAGAAACAATTAAACAAACGGATTATGACAAGACATTTACTAAACAAATTTCTACTTTGGGCGTTCGCCCTACTCACCCTCCCCGCCGCAGGGCAGACAAATTGGATAGATGAAGCGGAGACGGATTGGTACGACAATAACAAAGATGCCACCGAGTTCACCATCTCCACCCCCGAACAACTGGCGGGCTTGGCGAAGTTGGTGAATAACCGTATTGAGTATTTCAGTGGCAAGATCATCTACTTGGACAAAGATATCCAACTGAACGATACTGATGGTTGGGAAAGCTGGGAGACTTCCGCTCCTGCGTATACTTGGACTCCGATAGGCGGTGGTACCGATGACAAACTCTTCAAGGGCACCTTCGACGGGCAAAACCACACCATTAGCGGCATTTATATTCGCAACAGTTTCAATTATCAAGGCCTTTTCGGTTACGTCAATGGTGGCACGATAAAAAACCTTTCCGTGACGGACAGCTACATTAAAGTGGGTGATTTGGTTGGCGGCATCGTAGGGCGGAATAATAATGGTACGGTATCGAATTGCTCCAACAGCGGCACGGTGACAGGGACAATTGCTGGCGCATTTGTCGGCGGCATCGTAGGGTGGAATGATAAAGGTACAGTATCGAGCTGCTCCAATAGCGGCACGGTGACAGGGGAAAGTGATAACGCTTATGTCGGCGGCATCGTAGGGTGGAATAGTAATGGTACGGTATCGAGCTGCTCCAATAGCGGCACAGTGACAGTGATAGGGACAGTTGCTGGCGTATATGTCGGCGGTATCGTAGGGTATAGCAAAGGCACGGTATCAAACTGCTCTAACAGTGGCACGGTGACAGGGGGAGGTGCTGGCGTTTCAGTCGGCGGTATCGTGGGGCATAGCTATAGCGGCACGGTATCAAACTGCTACTATTTGGGGCAGGACGGTTTGCAAGGTGTAGGTAATGATGAAGACAATGCAGGAACTATATCGAAAAACACGGAAGAATATGAGAGCGGCGAGGTAGCGCGCCTATTGGATGAAACGGGAGAGATTTGGGGGCAAGACTTCGATAAAGGCTATCCCGTGCCCCTCGGTAGCCTGAGCAAGGAGGAGCGAGAGGCTTATAAGATTTATAGCGTCACCCTTAGCTATGAGGGAGCGACAGAGACCCTGTATGGTAATAGCGATACCCCAATCACCCCGCCTACGGCTCCGGAGGGCTATATCTACACATGGGAACCGGCACTGCCAGCCACCTTCGGCGACCTGACAGATGTAACGACATTCACGGCTACACTTGTGGAAGAGCCGGATCCCGAAGAACCGACAGAACCGACAGAGCCGGAGGAACCGGACGTTCCGCATATCACTTATTACGACGTGCGTTTCGTGCAGCCGAATGACAGCGTGAACTTCGATTACCGCAGCGACCAAGTACGGGAGGGCAACACCTTCTCCTTCTCCGCGAGCGCGGCGGAAGGCTACGACCCGCGAACACTGGTAGTGGAATACCGCCGCGGCCCCGTAGGTATCTGGCGCGAGGCCACCTTGGACACTGATGGTAAATACCACATCCGCGCCAACTACGCCGACCTCTACATCCGTGCCCGCGTCGAGCCGCTGAACCCCACCGGAGTGGAAGCGATAGGCGATGAGGCGGTAAAGGTCTACACCGATAACGGCGCAATATGCGTCTACACGCCAAGCGAGGAGCGGGTGATAATCGTTTCGATGAGCGGAGCGGTAGTCCGTATGGACGAGCAGGTCGGCACGCGTAGGTACGACCTTCCGAAAGGCATCTATATCGTCCGTGTAGGGGATGAGGTTTTCAAGGTATCGAATTGAGTCTCCGGGAAGGGACTCCGCGTTTAGCGCATGAAAAAGGGGCGTGTCCAATCAATGGATACGCCCCCTTTTCTCTTAACAAGCGAGGGAGTTATTCCGCCCGCTTATTGATTAAGATGTGAGCCAAGTAACCGATAATAGTTAAACCCATGCCACACAAAAGAAGAGTGTTTGTCTCACTTTTCGTGAAGTAAGGAACAGCCAAGACTAACACACCGATGAGGATTAAAATAACCCCTAAATTTTTAACTAACTCGTTCATGGTTATAGACGCTTTTATAATTATTCTCTTTTCTTCCGCAAATAAAGCAATAATAACCCGATCATGAAAATATTTTTGAAGAAAAATAACGAAAGGATTGAATTTAGCGTTTATATTTGCGTCGAAATATGCTTGACAGATGGGAAGAGTACTTTATTTGGTCTATTTTTGGTTGTTTTTCGTGCCTGTTTTCTTGGTGCTGACCATATTGACGGCGGTGACGGTTATCATTGGTTGCTTGTTGGGTGGTGAACGGGTGTTCGCTTATTATCCGGGGATGATTTGGTCGAGGTTGACCTGCTATCTGGCGCTTTGTCCGGTTACGGTGAAGGGACGGGAGCATATCGTCCGAGGCAAATCCTACGTTTTCGTGTCGAACCATCAAGGCGCTTTCGATATTTTCCTGATATATGGCTTCTTGGGAGTTCCTATCAAGTGGGTCATGAAGGCGGGGATAGGCAAGATTCCTTTCGTGGGAGCCGCTTGCCGCGCCGCGGGTTTTATCTTCGTGGACCATTCGACCGCGAAAGCGGCCGCCCGTAGCGTGGCGGATGCGGAGCGCAGCTTGCGGAATGGCGCGTCGGTGGTCGTATTTCCGGAAGGTTCCCGTACGCGTGATGGCAAGATAGGCCGTTTTAAGAAAGGCGCTTATCAGATGGCGGCCGACCAGCGTCTGCCGGTCATCCCGCTTACGTTGAACGGGCCGTTCGACGTGCTTCCCATCGGTTCCTTGAACGTGCGTCCCCATCGTATGGAGATGGTGATTCATCCGGAAGTCTCTACCGCGGATATGGATACTTCGCATAAGGGGATGCAAATGTTCGCGGAACGGACGAGAGAGATTATTGCCTCCGACTTGTGGGAGAAATATAGATAATAAGCGTTTGTTATTCCGTCCATTTCTTCAATACGCCTCGCTTGGTGATTCTCAATTCGCACCCGAAGTTATCATCGAACATGGAACCCGCGTCTACCGCTAACGTGGCGGTGAATGTCCAACCGCTCAGGCGCGGATGGCGGTATGTGATATCCAATAACCCGGAAACGTTTTTCTTGGGGCTGAGGAAAGGTGTGTCGTGCCTGCCCCAACTGTTCATGAAGGTGAGGAGCAGCCGGTAAGAGACTCGGGGCGAGAACGCTCCCGCCGCGGCGATATGCCAATCGCGTACCCGGTTGTTCTGGAAACCCAGCGCTCCGTCCGTATTGTATTCCGGTCCGGGTATCAAAGGGGAACCTATCGCCCGGTTGAAATAGGAGGAGCCGGTGGTATATTCGCCATTGTTGTAGTAGTCATCGTCCCCGCCGCCGGTCCCGGAATGAAGTTCATGGTCGAAGTCGATGAAATGAAAAGAGCCGCTTTGGTCGCGCGTCACCAAATATTCCACGACAATCTCGCTAAGCCACGGAAATCTACGCAGGTCTAATCGCGCGCCCCACAAGCCATCCGTGCCATTGACGAATATCATGCCGGACTTGTCCTCGAAATAGTGCTGGTGATAGGCGGACACTCGCCAATCCGGGCGGGAGAAGGCCAACTTGAAATCATAGCTCCCGTAATGGTTGCCCAACACATTGATTTGGTCGGAGGCCGTGGCGTCCGTCCCTCCCTCGCTTCCGAGGATGACCCGGATGAGGTCTTTCAAGGAGTGGGGTTGCTCCCCGATGTCGGGATTGGTGGAGGTGCCTCCCCATTGCGCCCAGTGCTGTACGCCGAAGACTCCGGATAACGGGAAGTCTCCCCGTGTGTCCTTGATTTGGATAAACAGGGACTTGTGATGCCACAAGACATTATTTATATAGACCTGCTCCTCGTTCGCGAAGTCGGATAGATAATCCTTGTCGAAAGAGCGGCCGACCGCGAAGTCTCCCTTGAATTGCAACCAACCTTTCGTGAGAGGGATTGTCGTGAATTCGGGAATGCTGATGTTCACCTCCGGGATAGGGCGGGCGTTGGCGGATTGCACGAGGTCGCCGGAACTGAGTCGCCTGCTCCATAACGAGTTATATCGTTCCTTGCTCCCTACGCTGAGCGACAGGCATTTGTATCCGAGCTCGGCGTAGACTTGTTGGAGGAAGACATTCCTGTCGCGCGGGACCGCCGCTATCACGTTCAATCCCGCTCCCCAACGGAATCCTTTGCCGAACGTTCGCTTATGGTACACGCCCGCGCTCAAATAACCGTTGTTCGCCTCTAAGGGAACAATCCCGTATCGGTTGCTGACCATCCAGAACGGCGTGTTCTTCCCGCTGGATATGGAACCGGACAGCTCGGCTTGATAGGTCGTGATGTCCGTTTCCTCCTCTTCCTGGGCGAGACCGTCCACCAGCGTTCCAAGGCCGAGCGATAGCATCAAAAACGCTCGTAAGGGCTTCATCTTCTCGTTATGCGGTATTTAATCTATATATAATTGATGTATGGCGCGAATGTACGTAATAAAAAAGAAAAAAGAAGGCGTGAATAAAGGGAAAGACAAGGAGAAAAAACAGGAAACGCTATGGACTAAAGTCTATCTTTAAGCTGAAGATATGTATCTTTAGGCTGCAGATACATATCTTTAGGTTGAAGATATATATCTTTAGGCTAAAGATAGAGAATTTTCCTGCATGTCGTGTATTTTTCTTGAGGGCCCAACGGATTTTTCTTCGGGCGTTTTTCTTTTTTCCCCGTAGCCGGTTTTACGTCGAGGAGGGATGTCCGGATGGTATAGTTTATTCATTATCAACTTTTAACGTGAGAATGGCGGGGAGGAGACGGGAAGGCTGCTGAATAACATTGTTCTCAAACATCGGGGCGGAGATTGTTTTTCTCGTTTACGTTTTTTAATTTGCGCCCTTGTGAAAGAGATTCACGCCAATTAACTTATTGTTAAATTCAATTTTAATCATGATATCATGAAAGTGTACCAAACAAATGAAATCAAGAACATCTCGATATTGGGAAGTTCAGGCTCGGGAAAAACCACTCTCGCTGAAGCGATGCTTTACGAGGGTGGAGTTATAAAACGCCGCGGTTCCGTAGAGGCTGGAAATACGGTGTGCGATTATTTCCCGGTGGAGAAGGAGTATGGATACTCCGTGTTCTCGACCGTCTTTAGTGTCGAATGGCAGGGGCGGAAATTGAATTTTATCGATTGTCCGGGGTCTGATGATTTTATAGGTGGCGCGGTGTCGGCGTTGAACGTGACGGATACCGCCTTGATGGTACTGAACGCCCAATATGGGGTGGAGGTCGGGACCGTCAACCAGTTCCGCTATACGGAGCAATTCCATAAGCCTGTCATCTTCGTCGTTAATCAATTGGATAACGACAAAGCGGATTATGACGGGACGGTGGCCCAATTGAGGGACCGTTGGGGGAACAAGATTGTCCAGATTCAATATCCGATTACTTGCGGCGCCTCTTTCAACGCCGTAGTGGACGTGTTGAAAATGAAGATGTATCGTTGGAAGCCGGAAGGAGGAGTCCCTGACGTGCTGGATATTCCCGCCGAGGAGATGGACAAGGCGATGGAGCTGCATCAGGCGTTGGTGGAGGCCGCCGCGGAGAATGACGATATCCTGATGGAGAAGTTCTTTGAGGAGGGCGCTTTGAGCGAGGACGATATGCGCGCCGGGATTCGCGCGGGCTTGGTTACGCGCGGGATGTTCCCCGTATTTTGTGTGTGCGCCGGTCGCGACATGTGCGTGCGCCGCACGTTGGAGTTCTTGGGCAATGTGGTCCCGTGTACGGATAAGATGCCGCGTCTGGTCACGACGGAAGGTGTCGAGGTCACGCCGGACGTGGAGGGCCCGACAAGCCTGTTCTTCTTCAAGACCACGGTGGAGCCTCATATCGGGCAGGTGTCCTATTTCAAGGTGATTTCCGGGAAAGTGAAGGAAGGGGATGATCTGGTGAACGCCGACCGGGGCTCGAAGGAGCGTATCGCGCAATTGTTCGTCGTGGCGGGACAAACCCGTATTCCCGTGGAAGAGATGGTGGCGGGAGATATCGGAGCTACCGTTAAGCTGAAGGATGTCCGTCGCGGCAATACCTTGAACGGCAAGGGTTGCGATTATCGGTTCGATTTCATTAAATATCCGGATCCCAAGTATCGTCGGGCCATCAAGCCGGTGAATGAGGCCGACGCGGAGAAGATGATGGAGATATTGACCCGTATGCACGAGGAAGACCCGACATGGGTTATCGAGCAATCGAAGGAGTTGAAGCAGACTATCATACTTGGTCAGGGTGAGTTCCATCTCCGTACGTTGAAATGGCGTATCGAGAACAATGATAAATTGCCGATTGAGTTCATCGAGCCGAAGATTCCTTATCGGGAAACGATTACGAAGGCGGCTCGCGCGGATTATCGCCATAAGAAACAATCCGGAGGTGCCGGACAATTTGGTGAGGTTCACCTGATTATCGAGCCTTATTACGAGGGAATGCCGGCTCCGGACACGTATCGTTTCGGTGGGCAGGAATATAAGATGAATGTCCGCGATACGCAGGTGATAGACTTGGATTGGGGTGGAAAAGTGGTGTTCGTGAATTGCATCGTGGGTGGCGCTATCGACGCCCGTTTCCTGCCGGCTATCCTGAAAGGTATCATGGCCCGGATGGAGCAAGGACCTTTGACGGGTTCTTACGCCCGCGACGTGCGTGTTTGCGTATATGATGGTAAGATGCACCCGGTGGATAGTAATGAGATCTCGTTCATGCTCGCCGGACGCAACGCTTTCAGCACGGCCTTCAAGGAGGCGGGTCCCAAGATATTGGAGCCGGTTTATGACGTGGAGGTTTCCGTCCCGGCGGATTATTTGGGAGACGTGATGAGCGATTTGCAAGGTCGCCGTGCGTTGATTATGGGAATGAATAGCGAGAAAGGATTCGAGAAATTGTCGGCTAAAGTGCCTTTGAAGGAGATGTCCAATTATTCTACCTCCTTGAGTTCCATCACGGGAGGACGCGCCTCGTTCACGATGAGATTCTCCAGCTATGAGTTGGTTCCCGCGGATGTTCAAGAGAAGCTTTTGAAGGCTTATGAGGCGACTCAATCAGAGGATTAGATAAGAAATGTCATCATGATTTTTTAATATTAGATTTGGTTAGGGAGACCGCTTCTGTGAAGAATCGGTCTCCTTGTTATACTTTTTTAATAAAAGAGTCGCGGATTTGTAATGCGGATGATGTTCTTTTGCATCCTAAAATTCATTTTCTCGATAATAAGGATATAAAAGAGTAGAATATAGAGGGATACGGTATGAGAATCTTGTTTGTTATACAAGGTGAAGGACGGGGGCATTTGACACAAGCTTTGTCTTTGCGGCAAAAATTGGTAGCCGAGGAACATGAGATAGTGGGCGTGTTAGTGGGGAAAAGTCCGGCCCGTCGTTTGCCGAAGTTCTTCTTGGACAAGATAAATACGCCTATTTATCCGTTTGAGAGCCCGAACTTTTTGCCGACCGCTAAAAATAAACAGGTTAATTTATTGAGTAGCGTGGCTTACAACGTGTTCCGTTCCCATAAATATATAGGAAGTATCCGTTTCATCAATCGGAAAATCAAGGAGACGAGAGCGGATGTCGTGGTGAATTTCTATGAGTTGCTGACGGGATTGACTTACCTTTTTTATTGCCCGAGAGCCGCTATGGTTTGCGTGGCGCATCAATATCTTTTCTTGCATCCGGATTTTGTTTTCCCGAAAGAGAATGTTTTTTCTTTGATTTCGCTACGTTTCTTCACGCGCCTGACATCGATAGGAGCCTCGAAGAAATTGGCGTTATCTTTCCGGAAAATGCGTGAGGTCCCTCAGCGAAGGATTGTCGTGGTCCCTCCATTGTTGCGGCAAGAAGTCTTGGACTTGGAGCCTTCGCAAGGTGAATATTTACATGGTTATTTGTTGAATAGTGGATTTAGCGAGGAGATTCGTGCTTGGCACGCTCGGCATCCGAAGGTGGAATTGCATTTCTTTTGGGATAAGAAAAACGTTCCTTCGGAGGTCAAGGTGGATGAGTGTCTTTCTTTCCATCAATTGGACGATCAGCTATTTATTCATTATATGGCGGGAGCTAAAGCCTACGCTACGACCGCGGGCTTCGAGTCCGTATGCGAGGCGATGTTCCTGAATAAACCCGTATTGATGGTTCCCACTCATATAGAGCAAGCGTGTAACGCATATGACGCTTCTCTTTCCGGAGCGGGAGTGGTGGCGGATTGTTTCGACCTGAATGTCTTGTTGGCTTTATCGGAGAAACGGATTGATAATTCCGCTTTCCGCCATTGGGTAAAACAAGCGGATTGGCTTATCCTTAGAGAGTTTCGTGAAGACTTATTGGATGCCGGATGTCCTTTATGGGCTAACTTTAGACGTTTTAGGACAAACTGGAGGACCCGTTTGAATAGGTTCTTGCCTATTTGAATGAATATGAATTACGAGTTACGAGCTACGAATTATTTCTTGGTATAAATCGTAATTCGTAGCTCGTCATTCGTAACTTTCTTGATGAGGATTATTGATTTAACGCTTGTTCGATATCTGCGATGATATCGTCCGCGTTCTCGATTCCTACAGAGAAACGAATCAAGTCAGGAGCTACTCCAGCCTCTTTTAATTGCTCATCACTTAATTGCCTGTGCGTATGGCTGGCAGGATGAAGAACGCTGGTACGGGCATCTGCCACATGGGTTACGATAGCCGCTAATTTAAGATGGTCCATGAAGCGGATAGCGACATCTCGTCCTCCTTTCAATCCGAATGAAAGCACCCCGCAAGAACCTTTGGGCAAATATTTCTTCGCCAATTCGTGATAAGGATCATCCTCCAAATCTGGATAACGCACCCACGCTACTTTGTCGCATTGTTTTAACCAGTGGGCTACGGCTAACGCATTCTTGCAATGTTGAGGCATGCGAAGGTGTAAAGTCTCAAGCCCGAGATTCAGAAGGAATGCGTTTTGTGGCGCTTGGATCGCTCCTAAATCGCGCATCAATTGGCTGGTTATTTTCGTGATGTAAGCGTTCTTCCCGAAAGCCTTGGTGTAAGTCAACCCATGATAAGAAGGGTCAGGTTGGCAAAGTCCGGGATATTTCTCGGCGTTTGCTTCCCAATCGAAATTACCGCTATCCACTACGCAACCTCCCACGCAAGTGGCGTGTCCATCCATATATTTGGTAGTGGAGTGTGTCACGATGTCCGCTCCCCATTCGAAAGGACGGCAATTGATAGGCGTGGCGAATGTATTGTCGATAATCAAGGGGACGCCATGCTCATGGGCAATACGGGCGAACTTCTCGATATCCAATACCATGACTCCCGGATTGGAGAGAGTCTCTCCGAACATCGCTTTCGTGTTCGGGTGGAAAGCTGCGCTTATTTCCTCTTCGCTGGCATCTTGGTCCACGAAGGTGCACTCTATTCCTAACTTCTTCAGCGTGACACCCAAGAGGTTGAACGTACCGCCATAAATGCTACTCGCGCTTACCACGTGGTCGCCCGCCTCGCAGATATTGAAAATCGCGAAGAAGTTGGCCGCTTGCCCGGACGAGGTTAATATGGCGGATGTGCCACCTTCCAAAGCCGCTATTTTATTGGCCACTGCATCGTTCGTGGGATTTTGCAAGCGAGTATAGAAATAACCGCTTTCCTCCAAGTCGAACAATTTGGCCATCTGTTCGCTTGTCTCATACTTGAAAGTCGTACTTTGATAAATAGGAAGTACGCGCGGCTCACCATTTTTAGGTTGCCAGCCGCCTTGGACGCATAAGGTCTCCGGCTTGAATGTATTGTCCATAGTGTATTTTATTATAAACTTCGTTTTTTATGTCTTCGCGAAAATACGGAATATTTCCATAGAATTTACAATATCTTTTTTTGCAACACGCTGAACCAGATAAAAGCAACGATACCTTTCAGCATGCTGGAGACGCTGATCGCCCACCAGACTCCCGTGATACCGAGCCCCATAGCCGCCAGCCCGATAGCCATTGGTATCCGCAACGTATTGAACGTTATGCTGATAATAGCCGGAGGCACCGTCCTTCCCGTGCCATAGAACATTCCTTGGGTGGTTATCTCCAGCATCATGAGTATCATGGAGTATCCGTCTATGCGTAGATAAACACTACCTGCCTCGTATGCCGCACGCTCCGGAACGATGATGGAGAATACCTCCGTCCCATAGAATATGAATAACAGGGTACAGAGCACGCCGATGACGAACGTCATCTTGAGGGTCGTATGGTAAGCGGTCAAGATACGTTCTTTCTTACGGGCGGCGTAATTTTGCGCCGTGAACGCGCTCAACGCCGTACTGAAGCCTTGAGACGTGTTCCACGCTATCGCCTCCAGCTGTCCGCCGGCGGTAAGGGTCATCACCCCGATATGTCCGCCGTAGGTGGAGGCCGTACGCGCCATGAACAGGTTGATGATGGCGAAGAAAGTGTTCAATAAGGCGACCGGCAAGCCCAGTTGGATGATTCTTTTCGTGTATCGTCCTTTAAGCCGAACGAAGAACTTGAACCCTCCGAATAGTTGGTTCCTGCGTTTCAACTGATAGACGAAGAGGAGGCAAACGGCGGCTTGGGATATCCAGGTCGCCCATGCGGCCCCGGCGGTTCCCCAGCCGAAACCGAAGATGAACAACGGGTCGAGAACCATGTTTAGGATAAGTCCGGTCCCGCTGATATAAAAGGGGGTCTTGCTCAGCCCCGACGCGTTATGTATGCCGGTAAACGCGGCGGATAAGAATATGAAAGGGAAGGCGGTTGCCACGATACGGAGATAAACCACCGCGTTCGAGGCTATCGATTCTTCTAATTTGAAAAAGCCGATGAGCGGATGGGCGAAAGCGAATAACAGGAATCCCCAACAGAGGGACAAGATGAGCGCGATGGTCAGGTTATGGGAGGCGAACCCGCGGGCGTCCTCCAAGTTTTGCGCCCCGATGCTTTGCCCTACGCTCACTTCCGCCCCGACCTTGTTCAGGTAAGAGATAGAGTTGGTCATCCACGTGAGGATGCCGACGGCTCCGATAGCCGCCACCGCCTCGCTCCCCAAACGTCCGACCCACGCCATGTCCGTGATGCTATAAGCCATTTGGATAAAGGAGGTGCCCATGATGGGCATCGCCAGGTTGAAGAGTTGCCGGGTTATGGCGCCTTCGGTCAGATTTTTCGTTCCTTGCATGATATTCGCTTAAATTGTCGCGAAAGTAGGAATAATTTTCATACCTTTATCACATTCATAATTATCGTATAAATGTTGAACATGGTAACAAGAAGATTTTTTTTGAAGACGAGTGCGGCGATAGCGGCTATGAGCGTGATGCCGAGTGGTTTCGCCTCTGTTTTGGCAGGGAAGGAAAAGGCGATAGGTGTGCAACTGTATAGTGTCCGGGAAGACCTCCAGAAGGATTTCGACGGAACGATGAAAGCTTTGGTGAGGATTGGCTATAAGCGGATGGAGGCGGCCGGTTATCAGGACGGTAAGTTCTACGGGAAGACTCCCGCGGAGATGAAACGTTATCTGGCGGATTTGGACGCCCGGATGGTAGGTTCGCATACGGGAAGCGGATTGCTGGCGGATAATGACACGAAAGGTTGGGACTTCTGGAAGAAAAACGCTGCGGATACGGCCGAGGTGGGATGTAAATGGATCGTACAGGCCGGATATCCCTCGGGCGATATCAAGACGCTCTCGGACGTGAAGCGTTTGGCCGACCAGTTTAATAAATGTGGGGAAATAGCCAAGGCGAACGGCCTGCGTTTCGCTTTCCATAATCATGTGGACGAGTTCCATGAGCTGGAGGGTAAGATTCCGTTCGACGTGTTGATAGAGCATACGGATAAGGAGTTGGTGACGTTCCAGATTGACACGGCCCAAGTGGTGTTGGGCGGGTTCCAGTGCCACGATTACGTGAACCGTTATCCCGGGCGTTTCGCCAATTGGCATTTGAAGGACGCGGATAAGAACGGGAAAGGCAGTACCGAGATGGGTAAGGGGCTTGTCGATTTCGAGGCCTTGTTCGCCGTGGCGGAGAAAGCCGGTCTGGAAGATTATTTTATCGAGCAGGAAAGCTATAACATGACCCCGTTGGAGGCCATGAAATATGATTACGATTTCGTGATGAACGCGCCTTACGTGAAGTGGTGAGCGGGAGTCCGGCTTGATTCGAAAACATAGGAAGTAGCCTGCCTTTGATGGTACATACGTCAAAGGCAGGCTATTCTTTATAGACTCCTCGTTGATTTATTATTTGATGGCTTTTTGAGGGCATACATTCGCGCAAATCCCGCATTGAACGCATTCGCTTGATTTTACTTTTTTCCCTTGCGAGATATAAGACATCACGTTTACGTCCATAGGGCAATATTTGTTACAGGTCTCGCATGAGGTACATTCGTTCCCTGTGGGAGTACGTTGTATCATCGCGACGGTTGTCTGGCCTTTCATGAACAGGGAGACAGGACAGGCTATCTTACAAAAAGCATATTCTACGTCCTAAATCCTTTTTGATGCCTTTCCGTTTTACCGCGAATAAGCAACCGAACGTGATGCTAAACCCTATCCAAGGGAAGATAATCAAGAATCCCCACCAACCGGCTAATGCGTATAGCGTTATTCCAATGGCCGCGCCTATGAGAAAAGGCAGGCTGCATTTGAGAATCTCTTTTGTCATATTATCCTATTTAAACGGTGGCTACAGTGGTCCAAAGGTAGGGATATTTTAAGGTAACGCGAATTCTCTATAAGAGAAAAAGGAAAAGGCGGGAAGAAAAAACTTGGATTCCTCAGGGAAAAGTTCGGGACATGCCGTGGAATTCTCTATCTTTAGCCTAAAGATACATATCGCAAGCCTAAAGATACGTATCTTTAACCTAAAGATATATATCTTCAGCCTAAAGATAGACTTTTCTCCGTAGGGTTTCCGCTTTTCTATACCGGCCCGCGGACTTTTTTAATACGGCTCACGGAAGAATAGGTAGAAGATATTTTCGTACATTTGCCGTTATATTTAAGGAGAGATTTATGAGACAGTTTTTCAAGATGATGTTCGCCTCTGCGTTTGGCGTCATGCTGGCGATTGGGGTGAGTGTCGCGATTTTGGGTTCTATGCTTCTCGGGGTTATCGCTACGATAGGAAACGCCCCTTCTTATACGCCCAAGGACAATACGGTATTCAAGATTGACCTGAATGGGACGTTGGTGGACAACGCTGAGAATAATCCATTCTCGATGCTGATGGGCGATGAGGAGAATACCGTTTCCTTGAAAGACTTGCGGGAGGCGATAGGGATAGCCAAGCGGAACGATAAGGTAGCGGGGATTTATATCGAGTCGGGCAATTTCTTGTCGGGAGGGGCGGGCTTGGAGGCGCTTCGCCGGTCATTGGAGGATTTCAAGGAGAGCGGTAAGTTCATAGTCGCCTACGCGGATAATTTCACGCAAGGGGGGTATTTTCTCTGTTCCGTGGCGGACAAGGTGTTTCTGAATCCGCAAGGCATGTTGGGCTTGAGGGGAATAGCGTCCCAAACGTTTTTCTTCAAGGGGCTGATGGATAAATTGGGTGTCGAGATGCAGGTGTTCAGGGTCGGGACCTATAAAGGGGCGGTGGAACCTTTCATGCTGGATAGATTGAGCGACGCAAGCGAGGAGCAGATACGGGCTTATATCTCCGTGATTTGGGATAATATAAAGGAGGGAATCGCCCGTTCCCGAGGCATTCAAGAGGAGGATATCGACAGGTACGTCAACGAGGGGCTTCCTTATTTGGCTCCCGAGAAAACGGTGGAATATGGCTTGGTGGACGAGTTGAGATATAAGCCGGAGGCGGACTCCTTCGTGAAAGAGTTGGCGGGGCAAGAGGGCAAGGCGTTGGTTTCCGCCGATGTCGCCCAAGTGAGAACGCTCCAATCTCCTTCCCCGGATAACGCTCCCCGGATAGCGGTCCTTTACGCGGAGGGTGAGATAAAGGAACGGACCTCGGACAATTTTTATGACGTGGAGCGATGCATATCGGGAGAGATGGCGGACGAGCTTATCCGCCTGAAGGATGACGATAAGGTGAAGGCGGTGGTGCTCCGCGTGAACTCGCCGGGCGGTAGCGCCTATCTCTCCGAGCAGATTTGGAGGCAGATGGTCGAGTTGAGGAAGGTGAAGCCGGTGGTGGTGTCGATGGGCGATATGGCCGCTTCGGGTGGATATTATATCTCTTGCGCGGCGAATCGGATTATCGCGGAGAGGAATACCTTGACCGGCTCCATCGGTGTCTTCGGGATGTTCCCGAACGTGTCGGGATTATTCGCGAAGCTTGGCTTGGCGTCCGATATCGTGAAGACGAACGACCTCGCGGATATGGGGGATATCTCCCGGCCTATGACCGAGAGCGAGAAAGCCCTCTTGCAAGGATACGTGGAGCGTGCTTACCATACCTTCTTGACGCGTTGCGCGGAGGGACGGGGCATGACGGTAGAGGAGATAGATAAAATCGCCCAAGGACGGGTATGGACCGGCGAGCAGGCCGAGGAGCTTGGCTTGGTGGATGACTTGGGCGGTATCGAGCTGGCGGTACGTACCGCGGCGGAGTTGGCTGGGGTGGATTCGTATAGCGTGACGGAGGTGAGCGGCTCCAGAAATTTCTGGGATGAGCTCTTGGACGGACAGCTCGGGAAGCTAAGGATGGCTATTGTCAAGGATGCGTTGGGCGATGAGCTCGAGTATTTCAAGGCGTTAAGCCGCGCGAAGGCCTATCAGGGTATCCAAGCCCGTATCCCTTACGACATGAAACCCTTTTGAACCCGAATCATGCGGAATACGGTCAAGCTTTATAGGTGCCTCGCCCCCTTCTCCTTCCTTTATGGGATAGGCGTGAGGATTCGTAATTTCTTGTTTGACGCGGGCATCTTCCGCTCGGAGTGTTTCTCGCTTCCCGTTATCTGCGTAGGGAATCTCGCGGTGGGCGGTACGGGAAAGACTCCGCATACGGAATATCTTATCCGCTTGTTGAGGGGGCGTTATCGCGTGGCGGTGTTGAGCTGCGGGTATAAACGGAAGACGTCCGGTTTCGTGTTGGCGGACGAGACGAGCACTGGCGAGACGATAGGCGACGAACCTTATCAGATGAAACGGAAGTTTTCGGACATCCTTGTCGCCGTGGACGCGGACCGGCGTCGGGGCATCCGGCGTTTGTTGGCTCTGCCGGAAGGGGAACGACCGGAAGTGCTCTTGCTGGACGACGCTTTCCAGCATCGCCACGTGCGGGCCTCCCTGAATATCCTGCTGACCGATAGCCATCGCCTTTACGCTTGGGACAGGCTCCTTCCCGAGGGACGTTTGCGGGAACCCACTCGTGGTGCTGGACGCGCGGAGGTGGTCATCGTGACGAAATGCGACCCTTCGCTCTCGCCCGCAGATTATCGGGAGATGGAGAAGGAACTGGATTTGGATAAGAGGCAGGAGCTTTTTTTCAGCACCATTCGTTATGGCGAGTTGACGCCGCTTTTCCCCGATGAGGCTCCTTCGCGTTCGTTACGCGGACTGGCTCCGGACGAGGAGGCGTTGCTTCTGTCGGGTATCGCCTCGCCCCGCCTGTTCGAGGAGGAGGTAAGGAGATACACGGGCCGTACGGTATCCCTGTCGTTCCCGGACCATCACGCTTTCGACCGGCGGGATATCGGGCGGATAGGGGAGGCGTTCGGGCGATTGTCCTCTCCGGGAAAGTTGATTATCACCACGGAGAAAGACGCGGCACGCTTGCGGGATGTCTCTTTCCTTCCCATGGAGTGGCGTTCGCGTCTCTATTACCTGCCTATCGAGGTGGAATTCCTCCAAGAGGGGGAGGAGCGGTTCAGGGAGATGATTCTCAAGCATATTCATGATAAACTCAAAAACTTAAAAACATAAAGAACTATGGGCGAAAGGACAGAGATAGCTACATTGGGCGAGTTCGGGTTGATTCGTCATCTCACGGAAAAGATAGAATTGAAGAACCCCAGCACGCTGAAAGGCGTGGGCGATGACGCGGCGGTGTTGGATTACGGGGATAAGCTGACCTTGGTGACCACCGACCTCTTGCTGGAGGGCATCCATTTCGACTTGATGTATGTCCCCTTGAAGCACTTGGGGTATAAATCCGCGGTCGTGAACTTCTCGGACATCTACGCCATGAACGGACGGCCCAAGCAAATCACGGTGTCGCTGGGCATCTCCAAGCGTTTCTGCGTGGAGGACATGGAGGAGCTGTACGCCGGGATAAGGCTGGCGTGCGACATCTACGGGGTGGACCTCGTGGGGGGCGACACCTCCGCCTCGCGTACGGGGCTGACCATCAGTATCACCTGCGTCGGCGAGGGCGAGAAAGGCAAGGTGGTCTACCGCGACGGCGCGCGGGAGACGGACTTGATTTGCGTCTCCGGCGACTTGGGCGCCGCCTACATGGGGCTTCAGTTGCTGGAGCGGGAGAAGAGCGTCTTCGTGGAGACGAAGGAGGACTTCGCGCCGGACTTCTCCGGAAAGGAGTATTTGCTGGAGCGGCAATTGAAGCCGGAGGCGAGGAAGGATATCGTCGAGGCGTTGGAGCGGGAGGGCATCGTGCCCACCGCGATGATGGACATCTCCGACGGGCTCTCCTCCGAGCTGCTGCACCTCTCGAAGGAAAGCAAGGTGGGGTGCCGCGTCTATGAGGACCGCATCCCCATCGATTACCAGACCGCGGCGATGGCGGAGCGGTTCAACATGAACCTCGTGACCGCCGCCTTGAACGGGGGCGAGGATTACGAGCTGCTCTTCACCGTCCCCCTCTCGGCGCACGACAAGGTGGAGGCGATGAACGGCGTGAGGGTAATCGGATACGTCACGAAGCCGGAACTGGGCAATTACCTCGTGGGACGCGACGGCGGCGAGGTGGAGCTTCGCGCCCAAGGGTGGAACTCGCTGGGGGAATGAGCCGCGAAAGGGCTGTCCCCGTGATGGAGACGGCCCTTTCTTTTTAAGCGGACTCCCTGTTCCTGATTGTTTTGAGAAGCTCCCCTCCCGGGGGAGCTTTTCAAGTCATACCACGCTCGGTGTCTCCTCCTCGTCGGGGTTCGGGTCGACGGGCTCGAAGGGAAGGTCCTGTCCCTCGTCGTCCTTGCCGCTGTCGCCGCCGGGGTTCTCCGGGTCGATAGGCTCGGGCCGCTCAGGGTCGGTGGTGGGTTCCTTGTCCGTGTCGGAGGGCTCCTCCGGGGTCGTCGTCGAGCCGGAGCCTTTGCCGAGGCGGGCGCGTATCACGCGGTCCAGCTGGATGAGCAGGCCGTTCGCCGCGTCGATGGCCCCGCCCAGCGCCGCCTCCTTCTCCGCGTCTTTCGTGGTGATGGCGTTCACGAGGTAAAGCGCGTTGATGGCCTCCGCCAGCTCGCGGAAGGCCGCGTCGGTCTTGGGCCGCAACTCCTTCATCGTGGCGGTCGTGGCGCGACTCGCCATTTCCGCCGAGCGTGCCACGTAGAGCGTGTTGAACGCCTCGTTAGCCGCTTTCGCCGCCTCCACCGCCTCGGTGAGGTGCAGCGTCGCGAGGTCGGGCGCGCTGGCGGGGTCCAGCAGCTTGCCGTAGAGGTCGGTCAGGAGGGCCGTCTCCTCGGCGTAGCCCTTCTGCGCGGCGTTCCGCGCGGGGCGGATGATGTAGGCCAGCCTTTTGCCGGCGGCCAGCTCCTCCTGGTCGATGGCGTACTTCTCGTACGCGTCCACCACGTTGGCCACGAGGTAGAAGGCGTAGTCGCGCGTGCGGTCGCTCGCCTGCAACTCCGGCGTGTCCTCGAAAGCCTGGTTACTGAGGAAGCAATCCTCCTCGTTACCCTCCGCCGCCTTGTAGACGTTGTATCGCTCGGTGAGCCCCTGCGCCGTGGCGAACTCGGGGGTGATTACCTCCAGCATGTTGGTGTGCAGCTGCATGTGCTCCGCGTTGCGGGCGTTCGTAAACGAAAAATCACTTTTGATTTGTTTCATGGCTTATAGTTCTTGAGATTTGCGGACGCAAGATAATGAATTTTTCCTTTGTATGACGCTGGAAAAGGGGAAATCCGCCGATTTTCCCCTTTCCTCTCGCTGGAAAGGTCAAAACGGCGGATTTCGCGCTTTCCATCGGCTGGAAACCCCGTTTTCGAGCGATTTCGTCCTTTCCAGCCGCCGGAACGCTCAGAATCTGTCATTTTGCTCGTTTCAAGAGCTGGAAATGCCAAAATTCTATATTTTGAGGATTCCAGCTAAATTTTGACAGTGTAATAGTTGATTTGGTATCAAAATGACAAATCGGCCCCTTGCAACGATAGGGATGGGCGAAACGAGAGAGGCAATTGATTTACCTTTCCGCGTCCTCCACCTTCTCCTTAAGCAAGGCCAAGTCGACGACTTGCCGTATGTCTTCCACGTAATAGAACGTGAGGCCCTTCAAATACTCCGGCTTGATCTCGTCGATGTCTTTCCGGTTCTCCTCGCAGAGAATCAGCTCTTTGATGCCGGCGCGCTTCGCCGCCAGTATTTTCTCCTTGATGCCTCCTACCGGCAGCACTTTCCCGCGCAAGGTAATCTCGCCGGTCATGGCCAGGTTCTTCTTCACTTTCCTTCGCGTGAAGGCGGAGACCAACGAGGTCACCATCGTTATTCCCGCGCTCGGGCCATCCTTCGGGATAGCGCCCTCGGGCACGTGGACATGCACGTTCCAATTCTCGAACATGCTCTCGTCTATGCCAAACAGGGCCGCGTGCGCGTGAATATATTCCAACGCCAGCATTGCGGATTCTTTCATCACGTCGCCCAAGTTCCCGGTCAGCGTAAGCTTGGCGCCTTTCCCCTTGCTAAGGCTCGATTCCACGAAAAGAATCTCCCCGCCCACGGCGGTCCACGCCAGGCCTGTCACGACGCCCGCGTATTCGTTGCCTTGGTATTTATCGCGCGTGTACTCTATCGCCCCTAAGTATTCGTATAAATCTTCCGGCCGGATACTGGCGGGGACAGCCTCGTCGCACGCCACCTTGCAAGCCAGTTTACGCATGATTTTCGCTATCTTCTTGTCCAGTTCCCGGACGCCGCTCTCCCTCGTGTACGATTCCACTATCGCCTGCAAGGTCTTTTTCGGGAATTTCACGAGCCCCTTCCGCAATCCGTGAGCCTCCATCTGCCGGGGCACGAGATGCTTCGCGGCGATTTCCACCTTCTCCTCCATGATATAACCGCTCACCTCTATCAGTTCCATACGGTCCAACAAAGGCTGGGATATCGTGTTCAGGTTGTTGGCGGTAGCGATAAACATCACCTTGCTCAAGTCATAATCGATGTCCAGATAATTGTCATGAAAAGCGTTGTTCTGCTCCGGGTCCAAAACCTCCAGCAAAGCGGCGGCGGGGTCTCCCTTGAAGTCGCTCGCCACCTTATCTATCTCGTCCAAGATGAAAACGGGATTTGACGTACCCGCTTTCTGTATGTTTTGGATAATCCGCCCGCACATCGCCCCGATATAAGTGCGACGATGGCCACGGATTTCCGCCTCGTCATGCAAACCTCCTAAAGAGACCCGCACGTATTTGCGGCGCAACGCCTCGGCGATGGAACGCCCCAACGAGGTTTTCCCCACACCCGGAGGACCATATAGGCAGATGATGGGAGATTTCATATCTCCTTTCAGCTTCAACACGGCCAAATGCTCGATGATGCGTTCTTTCACCTTTTCCAAGCCATAATGGTCTCTATCCAATATCTTCCGCGCGTGCGCCAAATTGAAATTATCTTTGCTATACTCGTTCCATGGAAGGTTCACGATGGTCTGCACGTATTGCGTCTGTACCGAATAGTCGGGCGATTGCGGGTGCAGACGCTCCAACTTGCGTAACTCCTTCTCGAATGTCCGGGCCACCTCCTCCGACCATTTCTTACGCGTTCCTTTCTCCCGAAGCTCCCGAATCTCCAGCTCGTTAATGTTTCCACCCAACTCTTCCTGAATCGTTTTAATCTGCTGTTGGAGGAAATACTCTTTCTGCTGTTGATTGATGTCCTCATGCGTCTTCATCTGGATGGAAGCCTTCAATTCCATCAGCTGATATTCCCTATTCAAGATAAACAGCAGTCGGTAAGCGCGGTCTTTCAGGTTCTCTATCGACAAAAGTCGCTGCTTCTCTAATGGCCCGCTCGGAATATTGCCGCACGAGAAATTGACAAGATATAAATGATTCTTGTTGTTCTTTATCGAGAGAATCAAATCCCTTGGAGGTTCAGCCAAAGAGCTCAACATCTTAATGGTCAAATCCTTGATTGTCGATATCAAGGCCTCGAACTCCTGGTCGGTGTCAGCGGGGAACTTATCTTCCAAGATCTTGATTCTTCCCACCAGATAAGGTTCGGTCTCTATCAATTCTTTCAACGAGAAACGCTTCTTTCCCTGCAAAATAACGGTCGTGCTACCATCCGGCATCTCCAGGACCCGGATAATATCAGCGACGACCCCGACCGTATATAGGTCCTTCAACCACGGCTCTTCAGTATCTATCTCCTTTTGACAGACAACGCCAATCAGCGTCTTTTTCCGCACGGCTTCTCTGACCAAGCGCATAGACTTCGTACGTCCTACCATAACGGGCATAGCCACTCCGGGGAAAAGCACCATATTGCGCAACGGAAGGATAGGCAAAACATCGCCCACATTCTCCATGCCTTCCGTGAAGTCCTCGTCTTTATCGCATTCTGTTAGAATCGGCATCACGATACCCATATTATCATCCAGGCCATCGAACAGACTTTGGCAAAATACATTTGTCTTTCTTCTCATATATTCATTTATATCGTAAAAACAGCTCTCTACAATAAACATGCCAAAGTTACGGCTTTTCATCCAAATCTTATTAATTTCGCGTGATACTTTGAACAACGACAAGATGGCGAATCCTTATTTTCAATTCAAGAAATTTACCGTATGGCATGACCGATGCGCGATGAAAGTGGGCACGGACGGAGTCTTGCTCGGCGCTTGGGTCGACCTTGAAAATCATCGGCGGATACTGGATGTCGGAACGGGAACCGGTTTGATCGCCCTTATGCTCGCCCAGCGCGGCGACAGCTTCATTGATGCGATAGATATCGACGCGGACGCCTGTCTGCAAGCGAAATCCAATATCGCCAAATCCCCTTTCGCCCAGCGGATAAAAACGCACCACGCCTCTTTGTCAGCATTCGCCCGAGAAAAAAGAGAGGCGAGGTACGACCTCATCGTCTCCAATCCTCCGTACTATACGAATGCCTCGCGTTGCCCGAACGACCAACGCGACCTCGCGCGGCGTACGGCCTCATTGTCCATATCGGAATTACTAAAGGACAGCCGGAAGTTGCTCACGGAAGAAGGACAAATCGCTGTCATTCTTCCTTTTGACCAGCGAGAAACGTTTTTCGCCTACGCGAAGAGCGAGTCTTTATATCTTTATCGAGAGGCGTACGTATCATCAATCGAAGGGAACACGCCGAAACGCATACTCGTGACTCTATCCGCCATCCCGGTGGAAAAAACTCTATTTTCCACCTTCGCCATCGAAACGAAAGAGCACAAGTACACGGAGACTTTCATCAAATTAGTCAAAGACTTTTACCTGAAAATGTAAGGCAATCTCTTGTCGAAGAAACGCGACACCGCATCGAACAGGTTATGCACCTCCTCTGTGAACGACACGACCTCGGGCGTCAAGACTCGCAAAGCCTTCGGCTCCACTCCAATGTCAATCCGGCAGTCCGCCATGACAGGTTCTCCATCCAAATGCATTATCCCCGGTTTCTGACGGACAATCGTGACTTGCCACGCTTTCATCGTCTTGATTTTACTATTCTTGTCGATTCGCCGCGTAAACAATTGAATCGCCAATGGAGCGATATCCAACGGAGTAAAAGGAGACAAGATCGTCACGTCCATCCGTCCATCTTGAATATTGGCCTGCGGAGCGATATAAGCGTTGTTCCCATATTGAGAAGCGTTCGCGCAAGCGACCAAAAACGCCTTCTCCCTTATGGTTTGATTATCTATCGACAACTCATAAACCTCCGGTTCATAACTCAAATATTCCTCTATCGTATTCTTCAGATAGGTCAATGACCCCCGACGTTTTTCATTAGCGAACTTCATGCTGACCGCCGCGTCGAACCCCACGCCACAAGTGCAGAAAAATACCGAGCCGTTCGCCCTGCAACAATCGATAGTCGTGACATGCCCCCTCGTAATCACGTCAAGAGCCTTTCGCTCATCCATCGGAATATGCAGTTCCCTCGCCAATCCATTTCCGGAACCTTTCGGGATAATGCCTAAAGTAGCGTCCGAATGAATCATCGCCCGAGCGACCTCATTTACCGTACCATCTCCTCCCACGGCCAAAATATACCGGGCTCCTTCCTGAATGGCGCGCTTGGTCAATTCGCTCGCATGCCCCGCGTATTTGGTAAATGCGATATCCAACGCCCAATCCTCCTTTGCGCAAACTTCCGCGATCATCTTGGGGATTTTACGTTTCGATCCTACTCCCGAAATCGGGTTTATGATCGCTTGTATTTTCATCTTCTGTTCACACATCCTTTCTTCTCGCTGTTTGAGAGAACAAAAATAATGCTTTTACAAAAACTTTTAAAGCATTTCAAATAGTATGAAGTTATTTTTTTACTACTTTTGCGGCTGGATTCGCTGAAGCATTATGATTATGTTACAGGTAGACCATTATCTTTAATAAAAACAAACTATTAGCGAGATAAATCATTCTCTTTATAACAATATGAAACTTTTACAAGAGAAATTAGCGAGGTACGATATTCCGCAAAGGTTTATGGAGATGGGAATCTATCCCTATTTCAGGGAAATCCAGAGCGACCAAGACACGGAAGTTATCATCAACGGAAAGAAAGTCTTGATGTTCGGCTCTAATGCGTATCTGGGATTGACGAACCATCCCAAGATAAAAGAGGCGGCGATCGAAGCCATCAAGAAATATGGTACGGGATGTGCCGGTTCGCGTTTTTTAAATGGCACATTGGATTTACACATCCAACTGGAAAAACGCTTGGCCCAATTTGTGGGGAAAGAAGATGCGATAGTTTTCTCCACGGGTTTTCAAGTGAACCTTGGTGTCATTTCTTGCGTCACCGGGCGTGAGGATTACATCCTTTGGGACGAGTTGGACCACGCCTCCATCATTGAGGGACATCGTTTGTCTTTCTCCACGAAGCTGAAATTCAAGCATAACGATATGGAATCCTTGGAAAAGCAATTGCAGAAATGCGAGCCGGACAAGGTGAAACTCATTGTTATCGATGGCGTTTTCAGCATGGAAGGTGACGTGGCTAAACTTCCGGAAATCGTGGCGTTAGCGAAAAAATACAACGCAAGCATCATGGTCGACGAGGCGCACGGTATTGGCGTATTCGGAGATCATGGACGAGGCACTTGCAACCATTTTGGCGTGACCGATGACGTGGATTTGATTATGGGAACGTTCAGTAAATCGTTCGCTTCCATCGGTGGATTCATTGCGTCGGACGAATCCGTCATCAATTATCTCCGTCATCACGCTCGCTCTTACATCTTCAGCGCCAGCAACACGCCTGCGGCTACCGCCGCGGCGAACGCCGCTTTGGACATCATGCTGAATGAGCCGGAGCGTATCCAGCATTTGTGGGACTTGACACATTACGCGTTGAAAGGATTCCAAGATATGGGTTGCGAAATTGGTAATACATCCACGCCGATTATCCCGCTATTCATCCGCGATAACGACCTTACGTTCTTGATTGTCAAGGAACTGTTCGATGAAGGCATCTTCGTGAATCCGGTCGTGGCACCCGCCGTAGCGTCGGAAGACACCTTGATACGTTTCTCCCTGATGGCTACGCACACGAAAGAGCAGCTCGACCGCGCTTTGGAAACCATCCACAAAGTGTTCAAGAAACACGGACTGGTAGATTAACAGGAAAATAAAATACTCTTCATATTGTGAAGCCCGCGAGATAGGTTGAGCCTATTATCGCGGACTTTTTTTATTCCAAACACCCCGAAAACGAATCCGAGGAAACTCGGACGGCATTCACGGATCAAATCCGTGTTCACCGGAGATATTCCTTTTTACGCCTAATGGGAAGAGTCGTTTCCATGCGATAGAAAGTCTATCTTTAGACTGAAGATATATATCTTTAGGTTGAAGATATGTATCTTTAGGCTTGCGATATGTATCTTTAGGCTAAAGATAGACTTTTTCTCAAGAGGAAAAGAACTTTTTCTCGCACGAATCCAAGAAAATCCCCGGAGCTTGGCGATTTCCCTCGATAATCATTATCTTTGTCTCCTGACAACATCAAAAGTGGATACGACATGGACAGGTTGGTTTCTTTCAGGTTATTCCTCATCCTCGCGGCGATAAGTTGGGCGCTCGCTTCGGAGAATCTCTGTGCCGAAAATCCGGCGACGGTGGCTTTGGTCTACACCGTGACAACGCCGGAACTAAAGGAAGATGTCGTCCGGGAAATCAAAGGACAAGTGGGAGAAGAGACGAGACTGTTGGTCTATGAGGTTCCGGAAGCTTTCGAGGAAATCAAGCGAACGGGCTATGTTACCGCCCGGTCCGCCGCAAAAGTGATAGGGACTTATATGCGCGCGGTGGAAGACGGAGCGGACGTTATACTGAGCATCTGTTCCACCGTGGAGGATATCGCGTATAACGCTCGAGATATCGCTCGATACACGGGGATTCCCATCATCATGGTAAACGAGGAGATGTGCAGGGAAGCCGTCAGGCGAGGAGGTGTCATCGCGATCGTCTCCACGTTTCCCATGTCACTCTCACCTACACGCGACACCTTACTACGCATCGCAAGAGAAATGAACAAACGTGTCGACATCAAGGAAGTGCTGGTGGAAGGCGGATTCGGCATGGAAGCCAACCGGCTCAAATCGCTCATCGCGGAGCGGATAAAGGCCTCCGCCGGACAAGCGGATGTCATCCTGTTTACGCAAGGCTCGATGGCCTATTGCGAACATCATATCGAGAAGCGACTCCGCAAGGAGGTGCTCACCAACCCCTTCTTCAGTGCGAAAGCGGTGAAAGACGCACTCCTGCGGAAAGGAATAATCGAATAGATTCCATCGGTTTTGCTCCAAAGGCTTAGTAATTCAAGAATAAATCACTATTTTCGCGAAAAGGCTTGATTAATTGGCCTTTCTCATCAAATAAGCAAGAAAAATGGATTTCACACTCGATAAAAGCAACAGCCACATGAGCTGTAAAGGCTGCAGCAGAAGACAAGACAACAAATTGAACACCTACGATTGGTTGTGCGACATTCCCGAAGCGGAAGAGGCGACCGATTTCGTAGAGGTACAATTCAAGAACACACGTAAAGGGTATTACCTGAACAGCTCGAAAATCCCTTTGTCCAAAGGCGATATGGTGGCGGTGGAAGCGAGCCCGGGGCACGACATCGGGACGGTTTCCTTGACCGGGAAACTGGTTCTTCTCCAAATGAAGAAGAACAATGTCCGCACCGAGGCCGAGCCTAAACGAATCTATCGGATAGCGCGCCCGACCGACATAGAGAAATACGAGGAGGCCAAGGCCAAGGAGCATTCGACCATGATACGTTCACGCCAAATAGCGGCGAGCTTGGGACTGAACATGAAAATCGGGGACGTGGAGTACCAAGGAGACGGGAATAAAGCCATTTTTTATTATATCGCGGACGAGCGTGTAGACTTTCGTCAACTCATCAAGGTATTGGCCGAGGCATTTCGCGTGCGCATCGAGATGAAGCAAATCGGCGCCCGGCAAGAGGCCGGACGAATCGGTGGTATCGGACCGTGCGGAAGGGAGCTTTGCTGTTCCAGCTGGATGACCAATTTCGTCTCGGTCGCCACGGGAGCCGCCCGTTATCAGGACATTTCCATGAATCCTCAAAAATTGGCGGGGCAATGCGCGAAGCTGAAATGCTGTATCAATTATGAGGTGGACACCTATGTCGAGGCGCAAAAACGCCTTCCTTCGAAAGAAATCGTGTTAGAGACGAAAGACAGTTCCTATTATCATTTCAAGACGGACATTTTCAAGCGCGAGATCACCTATTCGACCGACAAGTCGATAGCCGCCAATCTCGTCACGATTCCGGCGAGCCGGGCGTTCGAGATTATCAACATGAACAAAAAAGGAGTCAAACCCGTCTCTTTGGAGACAGACAAGCCCCAATCGTCCAAACGGGAAACGCAAGACATCCTTGGGCAAGAGAGTGTGACACGTTTTGACTCGGTCAAGAAGAAAAAGAAAAAACGTTCCGGCAATAAAAATAACAGCGACAAGGACGAGAGCAAAAACGGTGGAAACAATAGCGTAAGCGGCGAGGCGTCGGCATCAATCGAGAATAAAGGAAACGGCAACGAGAATAACGGAGGCGGGGAAACGAATCGCCGCCGGAACAATGGGAACAGAAAAGGGAATCGGGAGAAAGAGAGCGGCAAGGAGAACAACCGTCCTAATCGTCCGAAGCAAAAAGCGAAAACAAACGCGAACAATGACAAACAACCTAACAATGGCAGCCCTCAGCAATCCACGAAACCTGAGAACAAACCGGAGGCAAAGCCTGAGGCTGGCGCTTAAGGTTTTCGTCGCTTTTTGTCTCGGCATTTGCGGTTTCTCATGTGATAATCAAGCCGTATACGAACAGTATCAGGTCATCCAGAACACATCTTGGGAGAAAGGGAAAACGTATTATTTCACTTTCCAAATAGAGGACGCTTCCATCCCATACGATGTCACGTTGGAAATCAGGAACAATAATAGGTATCCATTCCAAAATTTATGGGTGTTCTGTAGCGAGGAACGTCCTTTTGGCCCGTTAATAAAAGATACCTTGGAATGCGTGTTGGCGGACGATTTCGGCAAATGGTACGGACATGGGATTTCCCTTTTCCAATCCAGTTTCCCGATTCGGACCGGCCATACGTTCCCGATAGAAGGGCAATATACGTTCAGCTTTCGTCAAGGCATGCGCGAGGAGAATCTGCGAGGCATTCAGGAAATCGGATTGCGAGTGTCGCCGTCCCCACCTGTCAACGCTCTTTCCGGGAAGCGTCCAGACGAAGGAAGATAAACAAAAGAATCGTAAATCCCCAAAGCGAGGAGCCGCCATAACTGAAAAATGGCAACGGAATCCCGATGACGGGAGTCAAACCTGTCACCATGCCCACGTTTATCACCAAATGGAAAAAGAAAATGGAAGCGACACTATAACCATAGACTCTTCCGAACGCATTGTCCTGCCGTTCCGCCAGCACGATCAGACGGAGGATAAAAAAGCAAAACACGAGCAACACCGCAGAAGTGCCCACGAATCCCTGTTCCTCTCCGACCGTACAAAAGATAAAGTCCGTATCTTGCTCCGGCACATACTTCAACTTGGTTTGCGTACCATTCAGAAAACCTTTACCGGTCAAACCTCCGGAGCCGATAGCGATCTTAGACTGATTGACGTTATAGCCGGCGCCACTCGGATCGTCCTCCAATCCCAAAGAGACCCTGATACGGACTTGCTGATGCGGCTCCAATATATCGTTGAACATATAATCTACCGAGAACATGAAGGCTACCGAACCTAACGCGAACAAAGCGATCAACGTGTAATGCCACACCCAACTCCGGTAAGAGAGATAAAGTAAATAAAGAATAGCGGCACCCAACAAGCCAATAGATACCCAGGCGAAATTCACGGGCGTAAATAAAGAGATGAGATAGGCGAACGAAAAAGTAGTCGCGATAGCCGCCAACATGATTTTTACCGTCTTGAAGTCCTTACGAGCGGTCACGACAAGCCCCGAAACAGTCAGTAAAATAAGGCAAGAAACTATCAATTCACCCAAAGGCGTGATTCCTACCAGAACACTGGAATATTTCATGCTTATCACGAAGAAGGCCACCGCGCAAATACCTGTCAGCAAGACATAACCGGTCATCCCTTCCCGATACAAGACAAGGAAAAAAGCCAGATAAACCAAAGCGGAACCTGTTTCCCTCTGCAACAGGATACAGACCATAGGTAAAATTATCAACAATAGGGCGATCGAGAAATTCTTAAACGTTGTCAACCGGAAACCATAGCCGTTCATGAATTTCGCCAAAGCCAACGCGGTCGCGAATTTCGCCAACTCGGCGGGTTGCAAACGAACAGGCCCCAACACGAGCCAAGAATGCGATCCCTTAATGTTGGGAGCCAAGAAAATAGTCGCGATCAGCAAAACGATCACGGTAGCGTAAATCAAATAGGCGAAAATCTCAAAGAAATCATTTTCCAACATCAGCAAGATAAAGATAAGAACAAAAGAGCTTCCAATCCAAATCATTTGCATGCCCGGGCGGCCTGACGGATCAAACAGTCCCACGTTGTCAAACTCATAGCTCGCTCCACAGATACTGAACCAGCCTGCGATCACCATGATGAAATACAACATAATGGTAATCCAATCAACTGACTTCCATATTTCCGTTTTCCTATAACGTGCCATTCGGTAATATTACAGCGTTCATGATATATTCTTCCGTAGGCTTGCTCATTTCCGAGATCTCGCCTTTCAAATACTTCTCCAACATCAATTTGCCTATCGGAACCGCATAAGTGGCTCCAAATCCGGCATTCTCCACGAAAACGGCGATCGCCACTTTCGGCTTTTGATAAGGAGCGAACCCCATGAAAATGGAATGATCCTTGCCATGCGGATTCTCAGCCGTACCGGTCTTCCCACACACCTCAATATCCGGTAAAGCGGCACCTCGGCAAGTACCTCCATAGGCGGTTCCCGTAACCGCGCCCCGCATACCTTTCGCTACATAATCATAGTAACGCGAATCCACCATAGTATAACGTCTCTTCGTATATAGCGTATCCAACGAAAAGTCTTGAATCTCCTTCACCACATGCGGAACGATAAAATAACCCCGGTTCGCCACTGTAGCCGCCAAATTACAGATTTGTAACGGAGTCGCCAATATCTCTCCTTGTCCGATAGCGATAGAGATTACCGTACTGGAATTCCAGCGTCCCCGATAAATCTTGTCATAGAACTTGCTGTTGGGGATAAATCCTCTTTTCTCTCCCGGCAAATCAATCCCCAATTTATATCCATATCCCATGGAAACCATATAATTTTTCCATACATCAAATGCCTCTTGCACCGTTGGATACCGTCTTCTATCATCAATCATATCATGCAATCCCCATGGAAAAAAAGAATTACAGGAAGTGGCCAGCGCACCCTCTAAATCCAAAGGAGAAGGATGTCCATGACAAGCGGGTTTACCGCCTCGAAAAGTATATCCGTGCGCGCATGGATATTTCGTTTCCGGCGTAATCACTCCCTCTTGCAGGAAAATCAGTCCTTGCGTCGGCTTGAACGTCGATCCGGGAGGATATTGCGCCATCAACGCCCGATTAAACAACGGACGCAAAGGATCTTTTTGAAGAGCCGCATAATTTTTCCCTCGTTGGCGACCTATCAATATGCTGGGATCATAAGTCGGAGCGGACACCATGCAAAGAATCTCTCCACTTTCCGGCTCAATCATGACAATCCCACCCAACTTGTTCCGCATCAAACGTTCGCCATAAGCTTGCAAATCCATATCCAAAGAGAGCTTCAGGTTCTTGCCTGACTCCGGTTGCACGTCATGCTTCCCTTCCTCATAACGTCCCTTGATTCGGCCATGCGCGTCACGTAACAAGATTTCCACACCCTTTATTCCACGCAGATATTTCTCATAAGATTGTTCGACTCCAGTCCTTCCGGAATAATCACCTTGCGTATAGTAGGAATCCTGTTCCATATCTTTCCGGTTCACTTCGCCAATATTGCCTAACACAAGCGCTGCATTGGGATATTCATATTGGCGAATCGTACGATTCTGTATATAGAAACCGGGAAACTTATACAACTTTTCCTGCAAAACGCCATATTCCCGCGCGGAAAGCTGGTTCATGAATACTTGAGGGACATAAGACGAATAACCCGGATTCAAGCGTCTATCCTTAATCTCTGCGATACGCTCAATGAACCGCTCCTTCGTTATCCCTAACGTATTACAAAAATCCAACGTGTCGAAAGGCTGGACCTCCCGCATAATCAGCATCACGTCATAAGCAGGTTGGTTATAGACCAATAATTTATCGTTACGATCGAATATCATCCCCCGAGAAGGATATAATGTCTTCTTAAGGAATGCGTTACTATCGGCCCACGCCTTATAATCATTATTCAGGATTTGCAAGACGAATAGGCGGACGATGAATATAATGACCACCACGACCACCGCTCCACCCAAAATATAACGCCGGTTCTCAAACTTATAATTGGACTTATTCTCCTCCACTTTTCTGAGACTCTATGTTAAACGCCTCTACCGTACAAATCAATAATGTTGTCATCGCTACACTCGAGAAAATACGGATAATCAAGAACAACAAGTCAAATAAAGTCAGCGACTCAATCAAGAAAAGAGCCGTATGATGTATCAGCACAAAAAATAAGACGTACCGGAAAAAACAACCGACACCAAACGATCTATAAGAAGGATAGACACCTTCTTGCAACTCCTTTTTCACTAACACGCCTATCAAAGGAGAACGGCAAAAACCCGCGAACGTGCAAGCGGCCGCATGCATGCCCGACGTATTACTAAACCAATCAATGACAAGGCCTATGAGAAAAGAGAAAAAAACGACTCGCGTACGGGAATCGTCCACCGGCATTTTCAAGATAAAATACACATAGAGGAACGGAGTAGCGATCCGCAAAAAATGGATGTTGTTCAGGACCAAGACTTGAATCAAGACAAACAACACAAAATAAATTAATCCTCGTAGTAGACCATTAATCATTTCTTTTCGCCTCTTGTTCTATATTTAGCCGTTCATCCTGATAAAAATTCTCAATGATAAGAACATTGTTCAGCGTTTGAAAGTCCGTGGATAGCTTCACCTGTAAGGAATAAAAATTATCGTCGCGTTGCTTCTCGAAATCAGCCACCGAACCTACGATAATACCCGATGGAAATACGGCGGAATAGCCACTTGTCACTATCGTATCCCCTTTCTCGAACCGCACATGTCGCGGCAACTCTTCCAGATTCGCGTATTCGGCGTCACGTCCATCCCAATTCAACGAACCGAAATAACCACTACCCAAAACCTTGCAACTCAATCGCAACTTAGGGTTAAGCAAAGGGATTATCACGGCAAAATGATCCGACACGTCCGATACTATACCCACGACTCCCCGCTCGCAAATCACGCCCATATCCGGTTTTACGCCATCCAGTTTTCCTTTGTTCACGGTGATATAGTTGAACATACGAGTAACGCTATTGTTCACCACTCCAGCCAATATAAACGAATAAGGAAACCGTGACACGGAATCCGCGACAAACCCGCTCATGCCTGTCGTATCCGATGTCAACATTTCCAACTCATCTCGTAACTCCAACACCTGAAGCTCCAATTGTCCATTACGTTCCAATAAATCCTTGTTTACCTCTCTTAAGTTCAAGTAAGAAAGGAAATTGCCGGATAAAGAAAGGATTGAGCCTGCCACGACATTCGCCGAACCGGACATGATATTCCGTTGATAAGCGTTATTCCGATAAACCAAAACCAACGACACGACCTCCAGCAGAACAAACAGGAACCAATGTCTTTTCCGAATCAGGAACTCTAACAATTTACGCATAGCGAATTGGAACGCTTTTCTCGGAGACCACGCCCTCATTGGACGACTGTCCAATGAGCGACCGTTGGTCACCAACCACTGATAGTTATCGGATTAAGAAATTATACTTCTCGACATTCTTTAAAGCGATACCTGTTCCCGTCGCTACGGCATGCAACGGATCCTCGGCGATATGGAACTGGATATTCATCTTTTCGCGCAACCGCTTATCCAAACCACGCAATAAAGCGCCGCCACCGGCCAAATAAATACCGTTCTTCACGATATCCGCATACAATTCCGGGGGTGTCTGCTCCAACGCGCTCAAGATAGCCGCCTCTATTTTCGAGATTGATTTATCCAAGCAATGAGCTATCTCTTGATAAGAGACCGGGACCTCCATCGGCAAAGCGGTCATTTGGTTCGGCCCATGCACAATATAATCTTCCGGAGCGTCGTCCAACACCGTCAGAGCGGAACCGACATTTATCTTGATACGTTCCGCCATTCGCTCGCTTACCTTCACGTTATGCTGGCGGCGCATATAGTCGACGATATCCGCGGTCAAGTCATCCCCCGCCATTCGGATGGACTTATTCGACACGATACCACCCAAGGAAATCACGGCTATCTCCGTCGTTCCTCCCCCTATATCCACGATCATATTTCCTTCCGGAGCCAAGACGTCGATACCCACGCCGATAGCCGCCGCCATTGGCTCGAAAATCATATACACATCCCGTCCGCCCGCATGTTCGGCTGAATCGCGCACGGCGCGGATTTCCACCTCCGTACTGCCTGACGGGATACCGATAACCATGCGAAGAGAGGGCGTAAACCACCGTTTCCGGCTACTCGCCATCTTGATGAAGCCGCGAATCATCTGCTCGGCGGCATAGAAATCGGCGATAACCCCCTCGCGAAGCGGCCGTACGGTACGGATGTTCTGATGCGTCTTCTCATACATCTCACGGGCGACCTTTCCCACGGCCAGTACCTTGTCCGTTCGAGCGTCCAAGGCTATTACGGAGGGCTCGTCAACCACCCTCTTGTCATTATACGTGATAATGGTATTGGCGGTGCCCAAGTCGATGGCTACTTCTTGCGTAAAAGAAAACAAACCCATTCTTTACTAATTATAAATTTTGAATTATGAATTATACCTTATCCTATGAATGATAAGTTATGAATCATGCCCTGAAGGAACACCTTCAGAGCCATAATCCATAACTCATAATTCTTAATAATATCAATGTTTAAAATGACGGATACCCGTTTTCACCATCGCCAATCCATGTTGATTGCAATATTCCACGGAAAGGTTATCCTTGATAGAGCCGCCGGGCTGTATCACGGCGGTGATGCCTGCCTTATCCGCGATCTCCACGCAATCGGGGAAGGGGAAGAAAGCGTCGGAAGCCATTACGGCGCCATTCAAGTCGAAACCAAACGACTTGGCCTTCTCTATCGCCTGTTTCAAGGCATCCACGCGCGAGGTCTGTCCCACTCCGCTCGCGCACAGTTGCTTGTTCTTGGCCAACGTGATCGCGTTCGACTTGCTGTTCTTCACGATTTTGTTGGCGAACAGCAAATCCTCGATCTCCGTGGCGGTCGGACGTTTGTCCGTCATCGGCTCCAAATCTACCTCACCTTGGACGCTTATATCTTTTTGTTGCATCAACACGCCATTCAGCAACGAGCGGAATTGCGTCAACGGTGTCTTGCACTCCTTACGAAGCAATACGATACGGTTCTTCTTTTGGAACAAGATTTCCAAGGCCTCTTCGTCATAAGCCGGCGCGATAATCACCTCGAAGAAAATCTTGTTAATCTCTTCCGCCACCTCCTTGTTAATCGTGGCGTTCGTAATCAAGATACCGCCGAAAGCGGAGACAGGATCACCCGCCAAAGCGTCTTTCCAAGCGTCAAGCACGTTCCCGCGGGAAGCGATGCCGCAAGCGTTGTTATGTTTCAGGACGGCGAAAGTCAACTCGTCGAACTCATCGATCAAATTGACCGCGGCGTCTACATCCAACAAGTTATTATACGAGATTTCCTTTCCATGCAATTGGTCGAACATCTCGTTAAACCGGCCGAAGAAGTGAGCGGACTGATGCGGGTTCTCGCCGTAACGCAAATGCATCGGCTCGTCTACGGCCGCGCGGAAATGCGTACCCTCGCGGTCATCGAAATAATTGAAAATCGCCGAATCATAAGATGAAGAGACCGCGAACGCCTCTCTCGCGAACCATTTCCGCTCCTCCAACGTCGTCTCGGCTCCTTTTTCTTTCAGGATATCCAATAACGGTTGGTATTGCGCCTTGGAAGCGACAATCACCACGTCCTTGAAATTCTTCGCCGCGGCGCGAATCAAGGAGATTCCACCTATATCTATTTTCTCTATAATCGCCTGCTCATCGGCCCCGGAGGCTACCGTTTCCTCGAAAGGATACAAATCGACAATCACCAAGTCGATTTCCGGAATCTCATATTCGGCCAATTGCTTCCGGTCTTCCTCAACCTCGCGGCGCGCCAAGATTCCTCCGAACACTTTCGGATGTAACGTTTTCACCCGTCCGCCCAGGATTGAAGGATAAGTGGTCAAGTCCTCCACCGAGTCGCACGGCAAGCCCAACGACTCGATAAACGTTCTCGTACCTCCCGTCGACACGAAGCTCACGCCCTCGTGATGCAACTTCCTTAAAATCTCATCCAGCCCGTCCTTGTGATACACAGAGACCAAGGCCCGTTTTATTTTTTTCGTCCCAACCATCATGATGTGTTTGATATTTTTCCGCTTTAATGTTTTAGAACACAAAAGTAAATATTTATTTCCAATTAGGATTTATAATTAAGGTGAAAAGATAATCAGCTAACTAAAAGCCACCCAGCCTCTACGTCTTGCCCCTTATCGCGGATTTAAACGATAGAAGAGAAAAAGAAAAAAGAAGGGACAAAAAACTTCGGACTCTATAAGAAAAAGTCCGTCATATAACGGACAATTCTCTATCTTTAGCCTAAAGATACATATCTGCAGCCTAAAGATATGTATCTTTAACCTAAAGATATGTATCTTCAGCTTAAAGATAGACTTTTCTCCGTGGAGTTCCCGGTTTTTTCCGCCGGCTTTCCAAATTTTCTTCCCGGCTATCGGACATTTTTCCCTATAGGTGTTTTTAATCTCTCAATGAAGGACATAAAAATAAGGCGGATGGCACGTGTGCCATCCGCCTCACCTATATCAGGGCTTCTTCCAATCAGAAACTATATCCTACACGTACGCCAAACATGGCTTGGTCGAAATCCTTGATGATATTATACTTCACCTCCAAGCCAATAGAGACATTGCTCGTGGCGTACACCTCGCCACCCAAACCGATGTTGGCCCCGAAACGGGTCTCGTTATGAGAGAGCCCATGGCCCGCGTCCCAATTCCAGAACGACAGGCTAAGTCCGGCCAACGGGTAGAAGCCGAACATCTCGCTTAGTTTCACTACGTAATGCGCATTCAGGTCGATCGCCCACGTACTGTGGTTGTCGTTCTTCACGAAATAAGTCAACTCCGGATTGATACGCACCTCATCCGTGATACAATAACGATAATCAACACCCAGCGTGGCATTCTTCGAATCGAATCCATACCCGATGTTAAAACCCAAGGCAGAACGCCCTTGCTCCGTCTGCGCGTAAGCGCCAAGACTTACGACCGCCAATACGAGCATCATTACAAATCTTTTCATAAGTGTTACTTTTTTAGTTAGACATTGAGATTATAATGAATTCATTTCACTTTCAACCGTTCGCCGGCGCTCCGCACGATATTCCGATAATACTCCTCGTCATATCCCGGGAAATCGGGAGAGGCTGGTAAACCGTAGGGATTCCGTTTGAACCGGCCGTTCTCCTCTTTCTTGACGTTGCCATCGATATATTTCACCAGCAGATACTCGCCTAATTCCTTCCAACGGGCCGTCGCCGCGTCAGCCGTGGTCGTACTGAACCATGTCAAGAACTTGACCGCCTCGACGGGATCTTTCGCATACAGCTCACTCGCCGCCTTGTCGATAGCCGGGATAGTCTCCTGATAACCGCCCTCCAGTTCTTCCTGCACTTTACGGATGTCCTGAATCATGAAGCTATATTTATGGTAAGCCATGTTCGCCACCCAATTATGCATCCAAAAAGCGGATGTCCAAGAGAAGTTCAGCAAATCTCCATTGCCCACACGATAACATTCCGGCACGCTCGTCGAAGAAGCGTACACGGGATTGAATACCGTCATGTCCGCATCGTCCACGCCAAACCACAAGATTCCACCGATCGCGTCCGGCAACCAATTCCGCATCTGCGGCACGATGACAAAGCCTGTCTGTTGCGTGGCGATGGCACGCTCGTTCACGTAAGTCTGCCCATCTACCTCGAAGTTCATCGGACGCCAACGATACGGCACCTTATACGGACCCGCTCCGGCATCCTTTGTCATGTCCAAGTCAGTCCCCTCGAAATGGTCACGCATGGCGTTCTGCACGTCACGTACGGAGAGCTTACGGTTAGGCTTAATATACAAAGGCATCGGTTCCTTGGAAGGATCGCCTTTGATAAAGTCCGCATAACGCTCCATCGCCGGATCATATTTACGAAAGAAAGACCAAACACGAGCCTCACATCCCCGCAAAGCGCCGAAATCATACGGACAATAGGCTTTAGCGAAACTGAAATCCTCGTCTTCACCATCGAAATATCCTTTCTCTCGGGCAAAAGATACGACATCAGGCGAGTACAAGCAATTCTCCTTGTCATCGAACGGTATCTGTTGAATACGGGACTGATTGGCATGCGCCGCGATACAATCGTCTGGAATACGGATAGTCACCCATACGGCTCCCTTGTTTCCCGGGCCTTTCCCGATCATCTCCATCACCCACGCCTCGTTCTTATCCGCGATGGAGAAAGTCTCTCCCCCGCTATAATAGCCATATTCCTTCACGAGATTCGTCATGATCGTTATCGCCTCCCGCGCGGATTTGGAGCGTTGCAAAGCGACATAAATCAAACTTCCATAATCCATGATGCCTGTCGTATCCACCAACTCTCGACGGCCACCGAAGGTACTTTCCGTAATGGCGACCTGATACTCATTCATGTTTCCCACCACGGAATAGGTCCGTTCCACCTGCGGGATTTGTCCCAATGGCTTACCCGTGTCCCACTCCTTGATATCCAGCATGGCGCCTTTCGGCCATGTGGCGGCGGGCCAATGATACATCTCGCCATACAACGTGTGCGAGTCCGCTGCGTAACTAATCATCACCGAGCCATCCACCGAGGCCTTTTTCCCTACCAGCAAGCCCGTGCACGCGATCGCTTCCACACCCGATAACAAGGCCGCGCAAACGACCAGCAAGAATCCATTTCTTTTTTTCATCGTATATTATCCTTTAAGATTGCAAACCATATAAAAGCCGTATCTCATCCGCCCATAAAGACTCGTCGGGAGTCTCGAGAATCAATGGAATATCGTCAAAGCGAGGGTCCGCCATAAGCAGGCGGAAAGTATCCATGCCCATCACCCCTTTCCCGATGCTGTCATGCCGGTCCACCCGCGAGGCTAAATCCTTCTTGGAGTCGTTGATATGCATACCCTTCAAATAAGCGAAACCTATCACCTCGTCAAACCGGCGGAACACATCGGCGAAGCCTTCCGGAGTCTTGATGTCGTAACCCGCCGCCAGCGTATGAGCGGTATCTATACAGACACCTACCCGGCTCTTGTCCTCCACCTTATCGATTATAAACGCGATTTGCTCGAAAGCGTAACCCAAGTTAGAGCCTTGTCCCGCCGTGTTTTCGATTACGGCGCACACGCCATTCGTCTTAGACAAAGCGATATTGATAGACTCCGCTATCCTCGACAAGCAAGCGTCCACCTCCATCTTGCCTAAATGACTGCCCGGGTGGAAGTTCAGCAAACCCAGTCCCAACTGCTCGCAGCGGGTCATCTCGTCCAGAAAGGCCTCCCGGGATTTCCTCAATCCCTCCTCGTCCGGATTCCCCAAGTTAATCAAATAACTGTCATGGGGCAAGATGTGCTTCGCCTCGTAACCGAACTCGGCGCAACGTTCCTTAAACAGCTCTATACTCTTCTCCGGCAAGGGAGCGGACCTCCATTGCCTTTGGTTGCGCGTGAAGAAAGCGAAAGCTTTCGCTCCTATCGCATAGGCGTTCAGCGGCGCGTTCTCCACGCCGCCCGACGCGCTCACGTGGGCTCCTATATACTTCATATTCTACTTTATTCTTTTATCGCTCAAAATTAACAAAAAAGCCGACCATCAGATATGCCGGCTCTATAAAAAATGTCATAAATGCAACTCCCGTCACGCCTCTATCTCTGGCTGCAGAAAATCCACGAAGCACAGAGCGGCGAGCGCCGTCCCGTAACGTTTCTCTATCGTAATCCCTTCCGTGATAAAATTAAGCTCTCCCAGATAGTATTTGCCATACGTCTTTTGATGGAGGTCATTGATGACGCGAATCAAACGGGACTCAAGCTCCTCTATACGATACCGCCCGCTCACCTCACAAACAAGGCCGCCGACTTTCTCATCGAAATTCTCATCCTTATACATCCAGGCGTAAACCACACCCGCAGACACGAACTCATCCTGATATCCATGAGACACCGCCATGATCGTTTTCATTTCCGAACCGAATGGAGGAAGGTCTATGTCATCCATAGTCACCAGATGCGCTGTCGCAGGTATTACGGACGAATAAGTCATGATATTGAAATCAGAGATACCCGCGTCATAAAGAGCCATGTGGTATGAACCAGCGTGCTTCTCCAAGTCTGATTCACCACTCCCTTTCGTTATAAAAAAGGTGTTTGGAATTAAATTCCCGACTTTCTTTACCATCTACAAATATGTTTTACTAATTAATAAATGCTTAAGGAGCCACAAAAATAGGAACTTTTCGCGATATATGGTCTATTTTCCGTCTCTTAAAACATGTCATGCCCTAATATTGTCCCGAATAAAGTGGGTTCGATAAAAAACGGATAGGGGGGAAATGTCCGGAAGCCGGGGAAAAACTTGGAAAACCGGCGGGGAAAAACCGGGAGCTCCACGGAGAAAAGTCTATCTTTAGGCTGCGGATATATATCTTTAGGTTAAAGATATGTATCTTTAGGCTAAAGATAGAGAATTGTCCGTTATATGAGGGACTTTTTCCTATAGGGTTCGAGGTTTTTTCTCCCTTCTTCTTCCTTTTTTGAAAGCATGCGCGGATGTGAATCGTTTGTTATTTTTTTCAGATTCCCTATTGTTTTATCGAAAATAATATTTACCTTCGCGCTCGCTATCGAAAACGAGAGCGACCTTGTCGCTTTCGAGAGGTAGAAGGGCAGTTACCAGAGTGGCCAAATGGGGCTGACTGTAACTCAGCTGGCTTACGCCTTCGGTGGTTCGAATCCATCACTGCCCACGAAAAGAGGGTGTGTCAAAGAAACATATTTGGCACACCCTTTTTTGTCTTGCGAAATCAAAGAAACAAATCTCGCTTCTTTCGCACGTTAGTGAAATATAGGTGATTGATGAGAACTTTTGTTGGGAGTCCGCACGATGTGTGGGCTCTTGTTCTTTTTATTTACCGGCCTTGTCGCTCCCAAATCTTCAAAATATTACGATTTGAAGAAAACGAGCGGTTTTCTGTAACCGACAAAAAAGGGGGTGTATCGTTTATTACGATACACCCCCTTTCATTTGGTCGGGATGAGAAGACTCGAACTTCCGACCTCCACGTCCCGAACGTGGCGCGCTAGCCAACTGTGCTACATCCCGATTCTTGTAATCTATTTCTATCGCTTTTTCGATTACGGGTGCAAAGATACATATTGTTTTTTAACCGACAAAATAAAACGCGTTTTTTTTCTTCGGGGGAAAATGAAAACCTTTTTTCAAGATTCTTATTCGGAGAAACTCATGGCTTAAATGAAGAAAGGGTGACGTAAGCCACCCTTTTCCGTTCAGATATGTATGTGTCTTTTATAATTGGATCCAACGTACATACGCGAAATCCATCCGGTGAGGCAATTCCTTGTTTACAGGGAACACGCGGAATCCCACTTTTTGGTTTCCTGCCTCTGTCGGTGTCGTTTTCAACGTGAAGTAAAGTTTTGAACCCTCTTCTTTCATCAACTTGAATTGGTCTGTCTTAATCAATACTTGCTGATGCTTTTCCGGATCTTCTTTCGTGGCAACCAACTCGGCACCCAACATACCTTGCAACTCGTGGCGGTCGATCACCAGATTGAAAGTATATTCCTTGCCTACGATCGGCCCATTGATCATCCATTCCTGGTCGCAAGTGAACGATTCCACTTGGAAACAATCCCAATGCGACGCTACCTCCTCTTTCCATGCGGCGATTTGCTTAGCCTCCTCGTAGTTGTTCGCGCACAAGTGAGCGGATCGGGTCGCTAATTTATGGTAGAAACGATTCTCGTAGTCGTTCAACATACGCTTCATCGTATAATCCGGAGCGATCATGGTGATAGAGTTCTTGATATATTGAATCCAATCCGGCGAATAGCCCTTACTGTTCTTCGCGTAGTAAGTCGGGATAATCTCCGTCTCCAACATGTGATAAATCGTAGCGGCATCCAATTGGTCCTGATACTGTTGGTTCTCGTAAGTACGTTTGTCGGTCAAAGCCCAACCCGCGCCTTCGCGATAACCCTCGTACCACCAACCATCCAGCACGGAGAAATTCAATACACCGTTCATCTCGGCTTTCTCGCCGGATGTTCCGGAAGCCTCCAACGGACGAGTCGGCGTGTTCAACCATACATCGACACCAGATATCAGGCGGCGCGCCAAACGCATGTCATAGTTTTCCAAGAAGATAATCTTGCCCAAGAACTCCGGACGACGGGAAATCTCGACGATATGCTTAATCAAGCCCTGTCCGCCACCATCCGCCGGGTGAGCTTTTCCCGTGAACACGAACTGGATGGGATATTTCTCGTTATTCACGATTTTCGCCAAACGGTCCAAGTCGGTGAACAGCAAATGTGCGCGCTTGTAAGTAGCGAAACGGCGGCCAAAACCAATCCACAAAGAATTCGGGTTCAGCTTATCCAAGATAGATACCACTTTCAACGGGTCACCTTGATTCTTCAACCACGTATCCTTATATTGTATCCGGATGTAATCGAACAATTTCTTCTTCAATGCTTTGCGGATTTCCCAGATTTCCTCGTCAGGAATATTTTGGATAGTTTCCCAACGCACCCGGTCAGATTGGTCGTCAAATACCTCCTTACCCAGTTTATCCATGTAGAATTTCTTCATTTCCGTAGCTGCCCACGTTGGCATGTGCACTCCGTTTGTTACGTAACCTACGTGCAACTCCTCCGGGAAATAACCTTTCCATACCGGAGCGAACATCCGTTGCGAAACCTTGCCATGCAGCCAGCTTACACCGTTCGCCTCTTGGCACGTGTTCAAGGCGAAAACGCTCATGGAGAATTTCTCGTTTGAACCGGGGTTCTCGCGTCCCATGTCGATAAATTCTTGCCAGCTGATACCCAACTTCTCGGGGAACTCGCCCATGTAACGGCCGAACAGACCTTCGTCGAAGTAATCGTGACCGGCCGGGACTGGTGTGTGGCACGTGTAGATAGCCGACGCGCGAACCACTTCCATCGCTTGGTTGAATGTCAACCCGTCTTTTTGGATATAATCCACCAAACGTTGGACGTTAATCAAAGCGGCATGCCCTTCGTTGCAGTGATAGATTTGCTTTTTGATACCTAACTTGTTCAGCATCATTATACCGCCGATACCCAACATATACTCTTGCTTCATGCGGTTCTCCCAATCGCCACCATATAATTGGTGAGTAATCGAGCGATCCCATTCGCTATTCTGCGGGATATCCGTGTCCATCAAATATAAAGGCACGCGGCCTACGCTTACCTTCCATATATACGCATAAACGGTACGACCGGGATAAGGTACTTCCAATATCATAGGTTCGCCGTTCGATTGCGTTACTTGGGTCAAAGGCAGCGAGTTGAAGTTTTGCGCCTCGTAGTTCGCTATCTGTTGGCCGTCCATCGATAATGTTTGGGTAAAGTAGCCATAGCGATAAAGGAAACCGACAGCGCACATATCTACGTTGCTGTCACTCGCTTCTTTTAAATAGTCGCCCGCCAATACACCCAAACCGCCGGAGTAGATTTTCAACACGTTTGTCAAGCCATATTCCATGCTGAAATAGGCTACGGACGGTTGCGTCTTATCCGGCTTCACGTTAATATAATTCTTGAAATTCGTATAGACCTTCTGGATCTCGGCCATCAAATCCTTATCCGCCAAGATCTCTTCCATTCTATTGTGAGAGAGGTTTTGCAGCAAGAGCACCGGATTTCCTTCCGTGGATTTCCAAAGCTTGTTATCGATCTTGCCAAACAATTTGGCGCCTTCATGATTCCAAACCCACCAAAGATTCGTCGCCATCTCGTAAAGAGGCTGCAGTTGTTTGGGCAACTTGGAATGTGAATAAACGTCCTTCCAAATAGGACTGTTCGCGTTATTCGCCTTAATTTTCATTATCGTGAAGTTTAAAGTGTTTGTCTTTCTCTAAAAAACGACCGCAAAGATACATTATATTAATGAGAATTATAGCTTAAATCTTTCCATTTCTTTCTTGGGCATGTTTCAGCGCTATCTCGAAAGCCTTTAGGTAGTAGTCGATAAATTTGCTCCATTCCGCTTCTTTGGCGAGGTCGAAGCAACGTTGTTTGACCTGTTCTATCTCTTTCGGCTCTTTCTTGCTAAGCGTCAGGACCGCGTTCATTATCGCGTCGGCCACTTCGAAATAATTGAAATCTGTCCGGTTGATGACTTCGACACCTTCCGTGATATCTTCGCCGGAAACCTTCTTTTTCGCCCATAGCCCAAATCCTGCCAAATCTGTCGTGATCGTGGGAATACCGAACGCAACGCTTTCCAGCGGGGTATATCCCCAAGGCTCATAATATGAAGGATAGACGGTCACGTCCATACCGATGAGCGAGTCGTAATAGGTCTTGTTGATAATTCCGTCTTTACCATCCAGATAGCAAGGGATAAATATGATTCTCAACTTTTCGGACGTGGCGTTCGTGAATCCCGCGTAGTTGATGTATTTTAACACTTGGTCTTCGCTCATGTTATGCAGCCAATGGGTGATAACCGGGATTTGGAGTGGAACCGTGTTTTTGATATCTTTCTCGATCAGCGCTTTCAAATCCCCTCGGGGCGCTTGGACCCATGCGGGAACCATGATGAAAGCCACTACTTCCCGTTGCAGGCGTCCACAGGTCCGTACTCGGTTCATCGCTTCGATAAATACATCGATACCTTTATTCCTATATTCATAACGGCCACTGGTGGAAACCAGCAACGCGTTGGGATCGATGGCGCATCCTAAAAGCTTTTCGGCCATATTGATGAGTGTTTGGCGCGCCGCTTTTCTTTTTAGGTCATAAGCGTTTCCCTCTGGGACGAAGTTCGGTTCGAAGCCGTTGGGCGTGACGATGTCGGGTTCCTTGGCCAACAACTGCTTACATTCTCGCGCGGTGATATCGCTGACGGTAGTGAAACAGTCCGCGAAATAGGCGGTTTGTTTCTCTATGGAATGTTTGGCCTCCATATTCAGCTCTTTAGCCATTTGGTCTCCATTATAACCATCCATATAAGCGTACAACGCTTTGTTGTTACCAGCGATGGAACGACCTATCGACGTGGCGTGAGTCGTGAAAATGGTCGCGATGGTGGGAACGTACTTACGTATATACAACGCGCCCATGCCCAGCATCCACTCGTTGAAAAGCGCGATGACCTTCTTGTTCTCTAAGTGATAAAAACGATAGAAACTCTCGATGACTTTTCCTGTGGCGTAAGCGAAGATGCATGATTCGTCATAATCTCCGTACGCGTGGATAGAGTCCACATGAAAATTTTCCCACATGGAATAAAATAGGGAATCCCGTTCGCCGAAGTAAGGTTTGAAATCCACCAATATCACGGGAGGAGTGCCGGGAACATCCCAACGGCCGACCTTGACTTTCAACCCGTCCACGGATATCGCGTGTTTTTTCCAATCTTTGAAAAGGGAAACGTCTTCCATGAAATCCGTAGCCGCGGTTTCTTCCCATACGTCCGGTCCGATAAAAATCACCTTATCGTTGAAGATTTGTTGAAGTGTATGTGCTTTTGTCGAAAGAACGGTATATATACCTCCTACTTTGTTGCAGACCTCCCAACTACTCTCGAAAAGAAAATCAGGGGTTCTCGTTATTTCGTTCATACAATATTATATATCTTATATATCAATGATTTCAAGTCGCGAAGATAATTCATTATTATGTTTTTTCGCTTATTCCTTACCATTTTTAATAGCTATGTTTTCTATATTTGCGGATATTAAATATGGAATATGGTAGTTAATGACAAAAATATCGGAAGGACCGGTAAGGACGGATGGGCATGAAAAAGGCGGTTTGTAGGATGATACTTCGTATGGCGGGATGGAAATTGGGGCCGACGACAGGTGTGGATTTGCCCAAGTGTGTTATATGTGTCGCTCCGCACACGAGCAATTGGGATTTTGTTTTCGGTAAACTTTTTTATACGTCGATAGGTTGCGATGCCAATTTCCTGATTAAGAAAGAATGGTTCTTCTTCCCGTTCAACTTATTGTTTAATTATTTAGGTGGGGTTCCGATAGACCGGGACAAGCGGACTTCCGTGACGGACCAGATGGCGGAACGGTTCGGCTCGCGTGAGCGTTTCCAGTTGGCTATCACGCCGGAAGGTACCCGTAAGCGGGTGGAAGAGTGGAAAAAGGGTTTTTATTTCATAGCTTTAAAGGCGAAAGTACCTATCTTGTTGGCTTATATCGATTATGGGAAGAAAGAGGCGGGGATAAAACGTGTTTTTTATCCTACCGGTGACGTTGAGAAGGATATCCGTTCGATACGGGAAATGTATAGGGACGTTGACGCTTGCCATCCGGAGAACTTCGCGCGGATATAACGTATGCTTTATCAAGAATCATATATACCTTAAAATCTTTATTTCTATGGCAGAAGACTTGCGTATCAGTATGATACAGTCCCATATCACGTGGGAAGACAGAGAGGAGAACTTGAGTTATTATGGTGAGTTGCTGCGCCGTGTCAGCGGAAGGACGGATTTGGCGGTGCTCCCTGAGACCTTTTCTACCGGATTTTCCATGGACGTGGAAAAATTGGCGGACACGATGGATGGGCGGACCGTCGCGACCGTCAAGGATTGGGCGAGAGGCTATAAGATGGCCGTGGTGGGTAGCTTTATCGCCGCGGAAAACGGAAAGTATTACAATCGGGCGTTCTTCATTACACCGGAAGGGGAGGCGTTCTATTACGACAAACGTCATTTGTTCCGTATGGCTGGAGAGGACAGACACTTTTCCGCTGGAGACAAACGTCTGATAGTGAGTTATAAAGGTTGGAATATTTGTTTGCAGGTTTGCTATGATTTGCGTTTTCCGGTTTGGAGCCGCAACGAGAGTAATGCGTATGACCTTTTGATTTATGTGGCCAATTGGCCGGAAGCCCGCAAGAAAGTATGGAAGACGCTGTTGCAGGCCCGGGCTATGGAGAATATGGCTTATGTTTGTGGCGTGAACCGTGTGGGCGTCGATGGGAACGGTTTCGCGTTCAGGGGAGAGTCCGTTGTGTATGACGCGCGCGGCAAAAAAATAGCGGACGCGGGAAAGCGGGAAGAGATTACACGTACTTGCGCGTTAAGTAAGAGTGAGTTGGATGGATTCCGCATGAAGTTTCCCGCATGGAAAGACGCGGATAGATTCTCTATTGATTCGCTATGAACGTTCGCTTGGAAAACACGCTCGTGTTTTCCGAAAAACATGTACGTGTTTTCGCGGAAAGTCGTACGTGTTTTTTCAGATTCATATAAGGCATCGATAATCCAAACTTGTATCGCCGAAAAAACAAGAAGGGGTTGGCCATTTGACCAACCCCTTCTTGTGTGGTGGAGCATATCGGACTCGAACCGATCACCTTCAGACTGCCAGTCTGACGCTCTAGCCGGATGAGCTAATGCCCCTTTTTTAACGGAAGCAAATATACGCTTTTTTTGAGATACGCACTATCTTTGCACCAATAAAAATCGGAGAAAAAGAGAAAATGATTATATACAATACGACTTTCCATATCCATAAAGATATATTAGACGAATGTCTTGAATATTTGAAGACTTGTTATATTCCTGCCGCTTCCCGGAGCGGAATGTTGAGAGAGCCTCGCTTGAGGCGTGTGTTGCGTTCGGAGAATGAAGAGGGAGAGAGTTTTTCCTTGCAGTTCCATGCACGGGATATCGAGTCGTTGAACGAGTGGATTCGCATGGAAGGGGCGGCGCTTCAGCAAGAGTTGATAGAACGTTATAAAGAGAAACTTGTCGGGTTTTCCACTTTGTTGGAGGAAATGGAGTTGTCTTGATGGTAAAGGACCGGATTATATTAGGCATCGATCCCGGGACGATTGTCATGGGTTATGGCGTATTGAAGATTGAGGGGAATCGACCGATGGTGGAGGCGATGGGTGTCTTGCAATTGAACAAGTATGAGAACCATTATCTCCGTTTACGCAAGATATTCGAGCGTGTGTTGGCTCTGATAGACCAATATCACCCGGATGAGTTGGCTATCGAGGCGCCGTTCTTCGGAAAGAATGTCCAAAGTATGTTGAAACTGGGTCGGGCGCAAGGCGTGGCCATGGCGGCGGCGTTGGAACGGGATGTCCCTATTTTCGAGTACGCTCCCTTGAAAATCAAGATGGCTATCACGGGCAACGGGAACGCGGCGAAAGAGCAGGTCGCCGGTATGTTGCAACGCCTTTTCAAACTTCCTGACGAGGCAATGCTTCCTCAGTTGGACGCCACGGATGGCCTGGCGGCGGCGGTTTGCCATTATTTTCAGACAAACAGTCCCGTGTCAGAGAGAAAGTACACGGGGTGGAAAGATTTTATAGCGAAAAATCCGGGGAAAGTACATTAAGTTCAATCCAATGTCAAATTAAACTCGTCCCTCAGACGTCCTAAATTGGGGTTGATGTCCATCAATAATTTTAATTTCTCCGTGGAGGTGTAAGCCAAATGCTTCTCGTTCCCTTCGGCTATCCGGATATGCATTTGGATATGGCTGTTATTCAAACGTTGCCGAAGGAAGGGAAGGATGTAAATGACGTTGTTGATTAGTTCCTCGCGTTGTCCCGGATTGTGGACTGTCACCTCGAATTCATGCCTCTCGCCCAGCGTGGGTTTACAATTAATCATCGTGTTTTTCAGATAAACCTTTTTATCGATCGTAGCGGCGTAATTATTCCATTCCCGGATTAGATCTTCTTGGGTAAATGGCGTTATGGTTTCGGGCAAGTTCGCCTCTTGTCGTTGGGAAGTTTGTGGCCGCGATTTTTCCGTCCCGATTTCTTTCATGAAGATTCCCATCGGACGGTTCGTCTTCCGGGGCATATTCGCTTCTTCGGAAGGGGGCATCGGACTGTTCACGGGGATTCGAGGACTGACCGTTCGTCTCGTTTGAATCCGAGGAGCTGTCATGACAGGTTTGGGTTGCGTTCCTCCCGCATTGGTGGTGTCAGCGATTGGTTCGATTAACGCTTTTTTTTTATCGATGTCGTTGGTTGCCACCGATTGATTCAATTGGCAAAGTTGAATCAAGGTTAATTCTAACAGAAGGCGTTTGTTTCGGCTCGCCCGATAATTGAGATCGCAAGTATTCGCCAATTCTATCGCTTTGAACAAAAAGTTGTCTGGGCAGCGTTTCGCCATCTCTTTATATCGTTCCCTGATGGAGGCTCCCACCTCGAAAAGAATTAAAGTCGACTCATCCCGGCACACCAATAAGTCGCGGAAATGTTCCGCCAGTCCCGTGATGATGTTTTGCCCTTCGAAGCCACGTTCTAAGATGTCGTTCAGTGTCAGTAAGGAAGTCCGGACATCTCCCGCGAGAATCGCTTCGGTCAGGCGGAAATAATATTCATAGTCCAGCACGTTCAAATTATCGATGACCGCTTGGTAGGTGATGTTCCCGTTCGTATAGCTGACCAGTTGGTCGAATATGGATAACGCATCGCGCATACCACCATCCGCTTTCTGGGCGATTACGTTCAAGGCCTCAGGTTCGGTATTCACCCCTTCGTGTGAGGCGACATATTGTAAATGTTCTACGATATCCGAGATAGAGATACGGGAGAAATCATAGATTTGGCACCGCGACAAGATGGTCGGGAGCACTTTGTGCTTCTCTGTTGTCGCGAGAATGAAAAGCGCATGATGCGGAGGCTCTTCTAGTGTCTTCAAGAACGCGTTGAAGGCCGCGGTAGTCAGCATGTGTACCTCATCGATGATAAATACCTTGTATTTCCCGATAGGGGGAGGAATCCGCACCTGGTCGATTAAGGTCCGGATATCGTCTACCGAATTGTTTGAGGCGGCGTCGAGTTCATGTATATTATAGGAACGTTGCTCGTTGAACGCTCGGCAAGACTCGCATTCGTCGCACGCTTCTCCGTCGGGAGTAAGGTTCATGCAGTTTATCGTTTTCGCGAAGATACGGGCGCATGAGGTTTTTCCTACGCCGCGTGGACCACAAAACAAGTAAGCGTGCGCCAACTTGTTGTTTTGGATCGCATGTTTTAATGTGGTGGTAAGTGACTTTTGTCCGACCACGCTTTGGAACGTGGAGGGACGATATTTTCTTGCTGATACGATGTAATTATCCATGCTTTCCTTTTTTTGATAAGACAAAGATAATAACAAAAAGTGAGATACTTCGTAATCCATCGAGGTTTACGTGTCGCTCGATAGCCTTACGGAAATAATCATGAGATTACTCCATCGAACCTTTTCCCAATATGTATACCGCGAAACTTTTGGCCGGTAACTCTACATCTATCCGTCGTTCTCCGCTTACATCCAATGCCTTTTCTATCGGTACGATTCGTCTTGGATTTTCCAGTGAATTATCCGCGTCAAGATTGTCGGATAAAAGCGTAACCACACGTCCTTCCGTCAGCACCTCGCGCCTCTTCAATCCATCAAAGGTGATGTTCAAATCCTGCGCTTCATTGCTCGTATTGACCACCTTGACGATGTATCTCTCTTCGTTCGCGTCGTACACCGCGCTGGCATAAAGGCCGTTTTGCCCTTCAGCGCCTGTCACCGCTTTCCCTCCCATTGTCAATGGCAATACGTGGGTGCCTCTATACAAGCTATAAAGCTGCTGGACATAATAGCTCGCGGACGCGAAGGAACGCAGATTGTCAAACCATATCAAGTCGGGACGCCATTGCCAACCTTCCACATGCGCCAATAACGGCGCATAGGTCGCCATATAGACCACGTCCGCGTTTCTCTCCAGGCCGGTCATGAAGGCGGCCTCTACCAGCGAGGCGTTGAAATGATTCCATTTCTTCCCTTCTGCGTGGCAGGCATATTCACCGGCGAAAACCTTTGGCCCTTTACGGTCGTATTTGTCATAGCGAGTCGCTTGAGAAAGGAGCCAGGATTCCGGGCTGTAGTAATGCTCGTCAACCAAATCCACTTTCAGTTCCCTCATCTCTTGCCAGAGATAATCGAATTCTTTTTTCATCCAATCCGGCGAAGGACCGGCCGAGCCCACGATTTGAATCTCCGGATGGGCGTGGCGTAACGCCTTGACAAACGGTTTTAGCCGTTCCACGTATTCAGGTCCCCATTGCTCGTTACCGATACCGATGTACTTCATGTCGAAAGGTTCCGGATGCCCCATTTCCGCTCGGATTTTACCCCATCGGGTTGACGCGTCGCCATTCGCGAACTCTATCAGGTCCAGCGCATCTTGAATGTAGGGATAAAGGCTATCCACGGGAACGTGCGCCGTGGAGTCATCGTTTTGGAATTGGCAGGCAAGTCCTACGTTCAAGATAGGCAAAGGTTCCGCATCTATTTCCTCTGCAAACTGAAAGAACTCATAATAGCCCAATCCATAACTTTGATAGTAATCGGGGAAAAAACGATAGGTGAAAGAATGTTGCCAGCGATTTTCGTTCAGCGGACGGTTTTCCACAGGTCCGATAGAGTTCTTCCATTGATAACGAGTCTTCAGGTCGGTGCCCTCGACGATACATCCTCCGGGGAAACGGAGTACGCCGGGCTTCAAATCCGCGAGCTTTCGCGCCAAATCTTTACGAAGCCCATTCTCATGTCCCATCCATGTGTCCACGGGGAAAAGCGATACATGCTCAAGGTCCACCTCTTCGGGCGAATCGAGGAAGATGCGTAAACGGCCTTTCGCTTCTGTTCGCGTGGGGCTTAGCGTAATCGTATATTTCGTCCATTTTGCGGAAGCGATGTCTATGGTTTGTGTAGCGACGGCTTGTACCTCTTCTATGGAGTTAGGGTCAATCAGTTCCACTTTTATTTTGCTGGATTGTCCGGAGGGAACACGTGCCCATACGGAAAACCGATAGTTCTCGCCTTCCCGGAAAGCCACTCCGAAGTAACCCTCGTTCTCCAATCCTGTTCTTTTTTCTTTGTGTCCGGGGTACTCCAAACGGACATAATGAGGGTTTCGCTCAAATGGCCCATCATCACGTATCGACACTTTGCCGAACGTGTTCCAGCCCATCAGTCGCTGCGGGAACTCGAAAGAGCGGTTCTTCACCATTTCGGCGTATAATCCGCCATCCGCGGCATAATTGATATCCTCGAAAAAGAGTCCGTACATGGTGGGCCGTATTTCCGCCCCGGGCTTATCGGCACGTACCGTCATCTCGTTGGCGCCTGTCGCCCAATCGCTAACAAAAACCGCCAATATCAATAAGAAAATGTTCATCGCTTTATTTATTGAAGTAAGAGTATCGTATGCTATGAGCGCAAAGTTAAATAAAATAACGTGAGTTCGAAATAAAAAAACGGATAGGGAAAAAATATTCGATGCCTGGGAAGAAAACTTGGAAAGCCGGCGGGAAAAATTCAAAAGTCCCTGAATGAAAGTCTATCTTTAGGCTGAAGATATCTATCTTTAGGTTAAAGATATGTATCTTTAGGCTTGCGATATGTATCTTTAGGCTAAAGATAGAGAATTTCCGGCATGTAGCGAACTTTTTCCTGTAGGGTTCGAGGTTTTTTGTCCTCGCTTTTCCCTTTTTCTCTTCTATCGGACTCGCGTTAAAATAATTCATTATCTTCGCGAAAAAACAATGTCATGATATCACGCTTGAAAGACTTTTACATGAAATATTTATCGTGGATTAACGCTTATTGGTTGGTTACTATCGTGTTCTTGGTTATCACGTTTACGATGGGTGACAGCAGTCTTTATAAGCGTTACACTTATGACCAGAAGATACGCGAGCTGGAGAGGGAGATTGACCATTACCGGAAAGAAATAGAGGTCAATAGCGAGAAATTGAACAATTTGCGTACGGACAAGGAGGGCTTGGAGCGTTTCGCCCGTGAGGAATATCTCATGAAAAGGTCGAATGAGGATGTTTTTGTCATTAAGGAAAAATAGCGAATGAATCAGCGAATCAGATCCATCGTGTTTTGCGTGGCGGCTTTATTGGTGCTTGCCGGAGCCGTGTCGTACCTTGTTCACCAAATGGTGGCTCCTTACTTGTTCGCCATTGGAGCGGCGGGCGTTACCGTTTGTTACCTGACCGTCCCGGTAAGCGGGATGGATTTCCGGAGCCGTCGCCTGCACCGTTTCAACGTGTTCGCAGGGTTACTGATGATTGTCGCCTCGGGTTTCATGTTCAATGACCGCACGGAATGGATTCTGTGTTTGAGCGTCGCCGCCATTCTTCAACTTTACGCGACGTTCGCCATGCCAAAGAAAAAGGAATGAATAAAAGGACACGGATTACACGGGTTCCCTTCCTCGCAAAAGGGAAATCCCATGCTTGTCCGTGCCCTTCATAAAAAGAGAGTGGAGTAAAAAATATTTCTTTGTCACATTCCCGATTCCTTAATGGCGGCGGCCGCTTCCATGATACGCCGCCAGTCCTTGGCGAGGCTGGCCATGTCGGGATAAAGTAGGTCCGCCCCGGCTTCCGTCAACGCTTCGTCCGGCAGAGGACCGGTGTTCACCGCAATGGTGAAGATGCCCGCGGCCACTCCCGCTTCCACGCCCATCGGCGCGTTCTCTATCACGAAGGCCTCGTTCGCCTTGGCTTCCGCCTTTCGCAACCCTATCAAGTAAGGCTCGGGATGCGGCTTCCCTAATTTGACATCGAAAGCGGTGACCATCTTATCCCGCTCGAAATGGCCGGGGTAAGTCTGGTTCAGTTGGTCGATGAGACTCCTTTGTCCGGAGCCAGTGACGACCAACCGTCGCAGCCCCGCTTTCGCCACCTCCTCCAACACGTCCGCCGCACCAGGCATAGGGACGCGACTGTTGTAGCTGTTGAACAGTCGGCTCTTCTCCTCGTAAATGGCGTGTGCCTCCTCTTCCGTGGCGTTGCGGTGGAATGTCCGTCGGAACAATTCGTTGATGGTGCTTTCGCCGGTGCGTCCCTCGAACAGGTAAAAATCCGTGGTCGTGAATATCAGATGATGCTTAGTTGCTACCTCGGACCAGGCTCGCGCATGAAAACGCATGGAGTCGAATAGGACACCGTCCATGTCGAACAAGACCACCTTGGGCGTTAAAGCGTTTTGCTGACGCTTTCGCAAATAACGGATAATCGCCTCTTGAATCATTCCGTACGTCTCAGTGTTTTCACAAGCGGGCTTTGATAGCCTCGGATTCTTTCTCGTATCCCGGCTTGTTCAGGAGAGCGAACATGTTCTTCTTGTAGGCCTCCACGCCCGGTTGGTTGAAAGGATTGACTTCCAGCATATAGCCGCTGATGCCGCAGGCCTTCTCGAAGAAATAGAATAGCTGCCCGATGTGGAAAGCGTCTACCTTGGGCATGGTGATCTTGATGTTGGGTACGCCACCGTCCACGTGCGCCAGCTGGGTGCCCAGCTCGGCCATCTTGTTCACCTCGTCCACGCGTTTCCCGGCCATGAAGTTCAGCCCGTCCAGGTTCTCCTTGTCGGATGGCACCCTAAGCTCATGGTCCGGTGTCTCCACGGAGATGACGGTCTCGAAAATCGTTCGTTCGCCGTCTTGTATCCATTGTCCCATCGAGTGCAGGTCTGTCGTCAAGTCCACCGAAGCGGGGAAGATACCCTTGCCGTCCTTGCCCTCGCTCTCGCCGTAAAGCTGCTTCCACCACTCGGCGATATAATGCAACTTGGGATGGAAGTTAGCTAATATCTCTATTTTCTTTCCGTTCTTGTATAATTCGTTACGGGTTGCCGCATAGATAGCCGCCATATTCTCGCCGAAAGGAACGTCCTTGTCCGTCGCTTTCTCCATGGACACGGCGCCCGCGATAAGCTCACGGATGTTGATGCCCGCCACTGCGATGGGCAACAGTCCCACGGGGGTCAGCACGGAGAATCGTCCGCCCACATTATCGGGAATGACGAAAGTCTTATATCCCTCTTGGGTGGCCAAAGTGCGTAACGCACCTTTATGAGCGTCCGTGACAGCTACGATACGGCATTTCGCCTCCTCTTTCCCGACGGCCTCTTCCAGTTGCTTTTTCAGGATACGGAACGCCAAGGCGGGTTCGGTCGTTGTTCCAGACTTCGAGATGTTGATAATACCGAATTGCTTACCTTTGAGGATTTCGCTCAATTCATATAGATAGTCTTCTCCGATATTATTTCCCGCATATACCATGACAGGATTCTTGCGGTCGGTTGTCAGCCAGTCGAAACTATTGTTCAATGCCTCCACCACCGCTTTGGTGCCCAAATAACTGCCGCCAATACCGATAACCACTACCACCTCGCATTTGGAGCGAAGCGTATTCGCGGTATTCTCGATATCCGTCAATTCGGCTTCCGTGACAGAGGAGGGAAGGTGTAACCAACCTAAGAAATCGTTACCCGCTCCATTTCCGTCATGTAATGTAGCGATGCATCGCGTCGCTTTTGTCTCTTGGGCGTAAATCCGTTCTTTGGGGATGAAGCCCAATACCTTGTCGATGTTTAAGCTGATGTTTTTCATATATTGTTATTTAAACGTTTCTGTCAATTGGCGGATGACCGTCAGGGGAGATTTCTTTTCGTATAAGATATCATATACGGCGTCCAAGATTGGCATATATACCTTATATCTCTCGTTAATCTCATGCATACATTTCGTCCCGTAATAGCCTTCCGCTATCATTTCCATTTCCAGCTGGGCCGTCTTCACGGAATATCCTTTGCCAATCATGGTTCCGAAAGTCCGGTTCCTGCTAAACCGGGAATAGGCCGTTACCAGCAAGTCCCCCAAATAGACGGAGTCGGTGATATCTCGGCTCAGTCCGTGTACGGCAGCCACGAAATCGCGCATCTCCTTGATCGCGTTGGATATGAATACGGCCTGGAAATTATCCCCGTATTTCATCCCATGACAAATCCCGGCGGCGATGGCGTAGACGTTTTTCAATACCGCGGCGTATTCGATACCCGTGACATCCTTGCAGAAAGAGTTCTTTAAATAAGGACTCTTGAAAATGGGCGATATGACACGGGCTTTCTCGATGTCGGAACAAGCCAGCGTGATGTAAGAGAGGCGTTCCAACGCGATCTCCTCCGCGTGGCAAGGACCACTGATGACCGCGATGTTCTCCGTGGGGACCTTGTAATATTCCGCGAAGTAGTCCGTGATTAACATGTTCTCGTCCGGCACTATACCTTTTATGGCGGATATGATGAATTTGTCCTGCAGCGGCGTTTTCACCTTCTTTAAATGTTGTTTAAGGAAAGGCGAAGGAGTCGCGAAAATCAAGGTGTCCGAATCCCTTATCGCTTGATTGATATTGGAATAAAAACTTATCTTGTCGGTATCGAATTTGATGGAAGTCAGGTAACATGGATTGTGTCCTAATTGCTTGAATTCTTCTATCCGGTCAGGACGTCGCATGTACCAATTGATACTGTCTTGAGTTGAAAGGACGATCTTGGCTAAGGCGGTAGCCCAGCTACCACCTCCCATAATCGCTATTTTTCCGGGCAAGTCCATAGTATCTTTCTTATTATTCGATATTGGCGATCCATGTCTCCACCTCTTGAGACGCCGGGTTCCGCAGCTCTAATTTATATTTCTTGTTAAGCTCGCAAAGCTCTTGTCTCAGTTTGTTGGGATTCACGTTCTTCAAGGAATCAATCGTATTGTAACCCGCTTTTTGCAAGGCGGGAACCCACTCCGCCGGAATGCCTGTGGCCGTGTATTTGTCCACCGAGTCCTTTTTCTCTTTTTTCTCCGGGCGCATTTGCGGGAACAGCAGCACCTCTTGTATGGTCGTCTGCCCTGTCAGCAGCATGACCAACCGGTCGATGCCGATGCCGATACCCGACGTGGGAGGCATGCCGAATTGCAAGGCGCGCAGGAAATCTTGGTCGATAAACATCGCCTCGTCGTCTCCCTTCTCGCTCAGGCGCAATTGTTCCTTGAAGCGTTCTTCCTGGTCCAACGGGTCGTTTAGCTCGCTGTACGCGTTCGCCAACTCCTTTCCGTTGACCATAAGCTCAAAACGCTCGGTCAGTCCGGGCTTGCTACGGTGCATCTTTGTCAGCGGACTCATCTCCACCGGATAATCGATGATGAATGTCGGCTGGATGAACGTGCCCTCGCAGAACTCCCCGAATATCTCGTCAATCAATTTGCCTTTTCCCATGGTGTCATCGATTTCCAACTTGAGCTCTTTGCAGATAGAGCGGATTTCCTCCTCCGTCTTGCCCTCCAGGTCGTATCCTGTCTTTTCCTTGATGGCTTCTAAGATGGGCAGGCGGCGATAAGGAGCCTTGAAGCTGATGGTCTTTCCGTCTATCGTACTTTCGCTCGTCCCGTTTACCGTCACGCAAATGCGCTCCAGCAATCGCTCCGTGAAGCTCATCATCCAATTATAATCCTTGTATTGGACGTAAAGCTCCATGCAGGTGAACTCCGGATTGTGCGTGCGGTCCATTCCTTCGTTACGGAAGTTTTTACCTATCTCATATACGCCTTCGAACCCTCCGACAATCAAACGTTTCAGGTAAAGCTCGGTGGCGATACGGAGGTAAAGGTCTATATCTAACGTGTTATGGTGCGTAATAAAAGGACGTGCGCTCGCCCCTCCCGGGATGGATTGCAGGATTGGGGTCTCCACCTCGGTGTAACCGGCCTCGTCGAGGATGGCCCGCATCGTCGAGATTATCTTCGCCCGTTTGATGAAAATGTCTTTCACTCCCTCGTTTACGATTAAATCCACGTAACGTTGGCGATAGCGCATCTCGGCGTCGTTGAACCCATCGTAAGCCACGCCGTCCTTGTACTTGACGATAGGCAGCGGGCGAAGCGATTTGGAAAGAAGGGTCAACTCTCGTGCGTGAACGGATATTTCCCCCATTTGAGTCCTGAACACGAAACCCTTGATTCCGACGAAATCACCTATATCCAATAATTTCTTGAATACGATATTATAAAGGTCCTTGTTCTCGTCCGGGCATATATCGTCTCTGGAGATATAGACTTGTATCCTGCCTTCGGAATCTTGCAACTCCATGAACGAGGCCTTGCCCATGATCCTGCGGCTCATGATACGTCCCGCCACGCTTACCTGACGAGGTTCGGCGTCATCTTTGAAAGACTCTTTTATCTCTTTGGAATAGGCGTTTGTCACGTACTCGGCAGCGGGATATGGCGTTATTCCCATCTCGCGTAGTTGCTCCAGACTGTTACGTCTGATGATTTCCTGTTCACTCAGTTCTAATAGGTTCATTATTTTGTTCTTTTATACCATCTAACGCGAAAGTACAAAATATTTCTGATTTGTATTGAGAAATGTTTTTTTCTGTGCGATTTTTCGTGCGTGCGCTGAGGGAAAACGTCGGGATAGCCTATGAAAAACTTTTCACTTCCTTTAGGAAACTCTATCTTTAGCCTAAAGATACATATCTTTAAGCTGAAGATATATATCTTTAACCTGAAGACGCATATCTTTAGGCTAAAGATAGAGTTTTTATTCGCCGGAAATGTTTTTCCCTCGCGGGTGTACCGAAGAATGTTTTCGCTTGGATAGTTGTTCGTGTGGAAAAAACGCGCTTTGTCTCAACTTAATCTCGAGTTTCTTTGTTATATATAAAAAAGGATTATTGTCATGAGAAAAAATCGGATTATCGGATGCGTGTGCGCTTTGGCTTGTTTATGCGTTAACCCGCTTCCAGCGGACGCTTGTACCGGCATTACGTTGAAAAGTAAAGGCGACACGACGATAGTGGCGCGTACCATAGAGTGGGGTGGCAGTGACTTGAACAGCCAATATGTGATCGTGCCGAGAGGACATGTCGGACGCTCGTATACGCCGACAGGGGTTGACGGCATGACCTTCACCGCGCGTTATGGATATGTAGGCTTGGCCGTTGAGCGGGAGGAGTTCGTGGCGGAGGGGCTGAATGAGGCGGGTTTCTCTGCGGGTCTGTTTTATTTCCCTAATTACGGCGGTTATGAGGCATACGATAGCTTGCGGAAGGAGACGAGTGTCGCGGACTTGCAATTGGTCTCTTATCTCTTGGGTGAGTGCGCGAGCGTGGACGACGTGCGGGAACGGCTGGAAAAGATACATGTCGTGAACGTGGACCCGCGGGCTTCGGCCGTCCATTGGCGATTCGCCGATAAGTCCGGCCGTCAGTTGGTTCTTGAGATAATAGACGGTGTCCCTCGATTTCATGAGAATAAGTTGGGTGTCTTGACGAATTCTCCGGATTTTGATTGGCAACTGACCAACTTGCATAATTACGTGAATCTTTTCACGGGAACCGCCCCCGAACGCCAGTTAGGAGACGTGGAATTGAAATCGTTCGGGGCGGGCAGCGGCTTCTTGGGTATTCCGGGCGATGTGACCCCTCCATCGCGCTTCGTACGGGCGGCCTTTTATCAAACGAGCGCGCCTCGGCGGGAGACGGCCAGGGAGACGGTTTTCCAATGTTTCCAGATACTGAATAACTTCGATATTCCGATAGGCATAGAGTTTCCGTTGGGGAAAGTGCCTTGCGACATTCCAAGCGCTACGCAGTGGACTTCCGCCACGGACATGGCGAATGGCGTTATCTATTTCCGCACGATGTACGATAGCTCAATCCGTAGCGTCAATTTGCGTACGATAGATTTCTCTAAAGTCAGTTATTGCGCGGTGCCGTTGGACACGAAGAAGACTCAGCCCGTAAAGGAGATTCAGGTCGATTGACATTAAGCGTTAAAACCTTACGAAATCATAACCAAGGGCTTTGGTCGCGTTATCGTCGGTCTTGAAAAAGAAAAAGGCTACCGGTTTGTCGGTAGCCTTCGCGGAAGCTGGGGGATTCGAACCCCCGGTACGGTAACCCGTACGGCAGTTTAGCAAACTGCTGGTTTCAGCCACTCACCCAAACTTCCGTGCGTTTCCTCCTTTATCGGAATTGCGTGGCAAAGGTAGAATGATAATTTTAAATAAACAAGGCTTTCACGCTCATTTTTTCGGAAAAAGATACTACTTTTGTCGCTCGTTCTGATATTCAATCGTTTATTTATGGATTTGCGTCGGTTTGTTCGTTCAAGGCGTGGGGTGATTATCACGTCGCTTTGCGTAATCGGTTTGTCGGTGGCGATGGGTCTTTACAAGCTGTATCGTATGGTATGGGCTCCGAATTTCATGCCGGAGAGGACGGTCTACATATATATAAAGGAAGGAATGGATTTCGACGCGCTTTGCCGTCAATTGGAGGATTCCGCCCGTTGCCTTCATGTGAAGGACTTCGCGCGCCTGGGCGGATGGCTGGGTTATCCGGAGTCGATGCGTACCGGGAAATACGCCGTGCGTCCGGGAATGAGCGACTGGGAGCTGCTGGACGACCTTCGCAGGGGGCATCAGGTCGCCGCCCGCGTCACGTTCAACAATATCCGTACGAAAGAGGACTTGGCGGAACGTATCGGTGGGCAGTTGATGTTCGATAAGGAGGCTCTCCTGCGCCTGTTGAACGACTCCGCCTATTGCGCCTCCTTGGGCTTCACGACGGAGACGGTCCTCACGCTTTTCATCCCGAACACTGACGAGGTCTATTGGAACATCTCCGCCGATAAGTTCATGCGCCGGATGAAGCGGGAGTACGACGCTTTCTGGAGCCCCGCCCGCCTCGCAAAGGCGAAGGAGATAGGCCTCACGCCGGTAGAGGTCTCCATCTTGGCGTCCATCGTGGAGGAGGAGACCGCCGCGCCCGACGAGTATCCCATCGTGGCGGGGCTTTACCTGAACCGCCTCCGCGCGGGAATCCCCTTGCAGGCGGATCCTACGGTGAAGTTCGCCGTGGGCGATTTCTCCTTGCGCCGTATCCTGTTCAAGCATCTGGAGGTGGACTCGCCCTATAACACCTACAAGCATACGGGCTTGCCGCCCGGACCCTTGCGGATACCTACCATCCGCGGGCTGGACGGCGTGCTGAACCACACCCATCATAAATATATGTATATGTGCGCCAAGGAAGACCTTTCCGGGCGGCACAACTTCGCCAAGACCCTCGCCGAGCATAGCCGCAACGCCGCCCGCTATCAAGCGGAACTGAACCGGCGGGGCATCCGCTAATCCCCTGATGACCGCGTAGAGGCCTGTCCGTCCATCCCTTCCCGTACCAAAGTTTATCCCCATACGTGGGTAAAATAGGGAGGGCATGAGGAGGAAAATATGTGTTCATTCATGGATAATTATTAATCACCGCCGCTGATTTTAAAAACGCCGCCGACGATTATATAATCACCGCCGCTGATTCTAAAATCACCGCCGCCGATTAAAGATTACCCATGGATAATGAGATATTTTATTCCCTATGCTCTCCCTATTTTACCCACGTATGGGGATAAACTTGGGTATAGGGAGGAGGCGAGACGACGGCTTATATGGCTTGCCGGATGCCGTTCTTGATGAAAATCCAAAAGGCATAGGGGGCTTTTCTCGTTTTATCTTCGTACATTTGCCTTTCGGATAATATCTATATATTGAAGATAATCAGGATAACATGGAAAAACATTTATTTTTGGGGGATGAGGCGATAGCGCAGGCCGCTATCGACGCCGGTCTGTCGGGCGTGTACGCTTATCCGGGGACCCCGTCCACGGAGATTATGGAGTATGTCCAGAACTCTCCGGTGGCGAAAGAGAGAGGCATACATTGCCATTGGAGCGCGAATGAGAAAACGGCCATGGAAGCGGCCTTGGGCATGAGTTACGCGGGCAAGCGCTCGTTGTGTTGCATGAAGCACGTGGGCATGAACGTGGCGGCGGATTGCTTCATGAACGCCGCGATGAGCGGAATCAACGGGGGGATGATTATCGTCACCGCCGACGACCCCTCCATGCACTCCTCGCAGAACGAGCAAGACAACCGGGTGTATGGCAACTTCGCCATGATACCGATGCTGGAGCCTTCCAGCCAGCAGGAGGCGTACGACATGATATACGAGGGGTTCGAGCTGTCCGAGCGGTTGGGCTATCCTATCCTGTTCCGGGTCACGACGCGCATGGCGCATTCCCGCGCGGGGGTGGAGACGAGCGCGCCGAAGCCGGAGAACGCCATGCGCTGTCCGGAGGATGGGCGTAAGCGTTTCATCCTGTTGCCGGCGTTGGCCCGCAAGCGTTTCCGGGTGCTGCTGGACGCGCAGAAGAGCTTCACGGAAGCCTCGGAGAGCTCTATATATAATAGATATATCGACGCGCCGAACAAGAGGATGGGAATCATCGCCACCGGTATCGCGTTCAATTACCTTTCGGAGAATTTCCCCGAAGGGTGCGAGTATCCCGTGTTGAAGATATCCCAGTATCCGCTCCCGCGGAAGCAGGTGGAGAGAATCGTGGGCGAGTGCGAGGAAATCTTGGTGCTGGAAGAGGGCTATCCCGTGGTGGAGGAGCAAATCAAAGGCTTCCTGTCGAAGAACCTGACGATACATGGACGTTTGGATGGTACGCTCCGGCGCGATGGCGAGCTTACGCCGGACGCCGTGGGCAAGGCCTTGGGCAAGGAGATACGGAGCTATTACGCCATTCCAGAGATCGTGGAGCAACGTCCGCCCGCTTTATGCCAAGGCTGCGGCCACAGGGACATGTACGAGGCCTTGAACGAGGTGGTGGCCGAGTATGGCGACGCGGCGAAGGTCTTCGGCGACATCGGATGTTATACGTTGGGTGCCTTGCCTCCTTTTCAAGCCATCGATTCCTGCATCGATATGGGCGCTTCCATCACGATGGCGAAAGGCGCGGCGGACGCGGGCGTGTTCCCCGCCATCTCGGTGATAGGCGATTCCACCTTCACCCATTCGGGAATGACCGGCCTGCTGGATTGCGTGAACGAGAAGACCAATATCACCATCGTCATCTCGGACAACGAGACGACCGCCATGACCGGAGGCCAGGACTCGGCGGGAACGGGACGGTTGGAATCTATCTGCGCCGGCATAGGCGTGGAGCCGGAGCATATCCGGGTCATGGTCCCATTGAAGAAGAACTTCGAGGAGATGAAGCGAATCATCCGCGAGGAGATAGAGTATAAAGGCGTATCGGTGTTGATTCCGCGCCGCGAGTGTATCCAAACATTAACAAGGAAGAAAAAAGCGAGCAAGAAATGAAAACAGATATTATATTGTCGGGCGTGGGAGGACAAGGTATCCTTTCCATCGCCGCCGTGATTGGCGAGGCCGCCTTGAAAGAGGAGTTGTACATGAAGCAGGCTGAAGTGCACGGGATGAGCCAACGGGGTGGAGACGTGCAATCCAACTTGCGGCTCTCGGACGAGCCTATCGCCTCGGACCTGATTCCATTGGGACATGCGGACTTAATCGTTTCCCTCGAACCGATGGAGAGCCTGCGCTATCTGCCTTATCTGCGGGAAGAGGGCTGGCTGGTGACCAACTCCCGGCCGTTCATAAATATCCCTCATTATCCTACGGAGGAGGAGCTGAAGGCGGAGTTGGACAAGTTGCCTCACAAGGTGGTATTGGACGTGGAGCGAATCGCCAAGGAGGTCGGTTCCGCTCGTGCCGCCAACATCGTGATGCTGGGCGCGGCGGCTCCGTTTATCGGTATCGATTATGACAAGATAGAGGAGGGAATCCGCCGGATATTCGGACGGAAAGGCGAGGAAATCGTCGATATGAACTTGAAGGCGTTGAAGGCGGGCTTCGACTTGGCGAACGAACGCAAGTGACCGGAGGCGTAAAGGAGTACACACGGGGTCTTGTCGAAAGATAAAGATCCCGTGTCGCGCGTTTTATTCAGACTTTTCCTTCACTTTTTCCAATCTCATGCCTATCACGTAGAAATGCGGTACGTCTTTCACGAGCTCGGCTTTCAGCGTAGGGTCTATCTCTTTTTCTCCGCAGAAGCGAGTGATCTTGAACCGTTCGTCGTACCATCCTGAGCCATAGAATACTAACGGTATTTCTACCGTGGCGGTATCGGGAGCGGCATCCAAGCGGAAGGGACGAGTGCTGTACATGGTGAACTTTTCGCCTTCTTCCGGACCTACGGGATAAAGTTTGACCGGGCAACCCATTTTACCCGCGTTGGGAATCGAGATATAAATGAAAGCCGATGAGTCATTCTCTTGCCGGATGATTGACGTGGCTGACTTGATACGTACGTACTCGTCCTCGTCGGGTGACAGGCCTAAGTCTTTTCTCGCCATCTCCCATTGCTCTTTGGGGAAAATCTTGATAGATTGGATATTGGGACCAAAGTGCATTTGATTAAGCCGATCTCGCTTTTTCCCCTCTCGATATTCGTCTATGTAGAAGGAGACGTTGTAATGCGTGTCCAGCAACGAGGATAAATCGAAGCGGTTCACGTATGTGTCGTTTATTTCAAGCACTTGGAGTATATCGTCTACTTGTGGTGGTTGAGGAGCGATGCGCACGCTGTCCTGCGCTTGCGAGCCTTCCCAAAGAAGGCAAGTTAAAAGGATAAGAAGAAATCTTTTCATTTGTAATGTGTTTTATGGATTGAAGATTTGAAAGACAAATATAGCGAGGAATATTTTTTTCATACTGGTTAGAGAAAGGAATATTTTGGCGTTATTATTATTTTTCGTTGATATTTCGTAAGTTCGCGTATACCAAAAGAATATAAAGCGTATGAGAAAGTTTTTGTTATGGAGTGTCATGTTGGTTCTCGCTTGGGTCGGAAGAGCGCAGGAGGACGTGGACTTGGTGAAGGTAGGTGATAAGATGCCTGCGTTCACGATAATGAGAGATGATGGAACCACATTGTCTTCCGCCTCTTTGGAAGGCAAGGTCGTGTTGGTGAATTTCTTCGCTACGTGGTGTCCGCCATGTCAAAAGGAGTTGGCGGAAGTGCAAGAGCGTTTGTGGCCCGCTTATAAGGACCGGAAGGATTTCGCCCTATTGGTGATCGGTCGTGAGCATTCGGACGCGGACCTGGTCAAATATAACGAGCGGAAAGGATTTGATTTCCCGTTGTATCCGGATAAGAACCGTGCGATTTTCGGGGCCTTCGCCAAGAATCTGATACCGCGGAGTTACTTGATTGGCAAGGATGGGGACGTTATTTATATGAGCAAAGGCTATACGGAGGAGGAATTCGACGAATTGATGGCCAAGATAAAGGATGCTCTGAAATAAAGAATTATGAAATACAATAATATACATTTAATTTATTTTTCTCCCACGCATACTTCCGCGAGAATTGCGTATGCGATAGCGGAAGGGACGGGAGCCTCGTTGATATCGGAATCGGATGTCACGTATGAGCCTTTGGAGGTGGAAGAGTGTATTGATGACCAATTGACGATTATCGCGGCTCCCGTGTATGGTGGAAGGGTAGCGGAGGTGGCCGTGGAACGTTTCAAGATGTTCAGGTCTACGCATCACGCCCCGGTTGTTCCCGTGGTGTTGTATGGGAATCGGGATTATGAGGACGCGTTGAGAGAACTTTGCGATTTGATGACGAGACAAGGATTCGTACCGGTCGCGGCAGGGGCTTTCGTCGGCGAGCATTCCTTCAGCCGTAAGGATATGCCGATAGCGGAAGGACGGCCTGACGAGGAAGACTTGAGGATAGCGATGGAGTTCGGAAAAGAGGTGGTAGCGAGGTTGGAAGGTCTATCTTGTATAGAATGTTTCCCCGCCTTGAAGGTGAAAGGGAATTATCCATATAAAGAAAAGTCACCCTCAAGGCCGCAAGCGCCCGTGACTGACTCGGCATTGTGTACGCAATGCGAGTATTGCGTGGATGTATGCCCTACGCGCGCTATTTCCTTGGCTGAAGATGGAATGTTCAGCGATCCGGGATTGTGTATCAAGTGTTGCGCTTGCGTGAAAGAGTGTCCGGAAGGCGCGCGAACATTCGATACGCCTTATACGGCAATGCTCCATAAGAATTTCAGCGCTCGCAGGGAACCGGAGTTGTTCTTTTAGGCTTTTAGCTTGACGATGAATAATGTGGCCGCTTCGTGGAAACAATACGAGCGGCAATAGGGATCGATGGGTTCCATGTGCTTGATTATGCCGGTTTGATAAAAGTCATCTTTTAAGCCTGTGCCTTGCCAGGATTTTCCCTCCTTGGTGTCGCAACAGAAGGTGTAGTTATGTGATTTATCGGCCGCTTCGTGATAAGTCGATATCCAGAAACGATTCCCCATACGGACGGGAAGGATGGGGAGCGCATCGTTCTCAGCGATTTCTATCCATCCGTGATTCTCTTGTTTTTGCCGAAGGTATAATGAATCTCTCCATAGATGTTCGGGTTGCAGGGAAGGAGCGTAAGCGTAGATTTTCCCGCTATGAGGTTTTACGGCTACTTCGGGAGAGAAATGTCCGATGGGCGTGTTGGAACGTTCCAGTTCGATAGGCTTGAGCGTATGCGAACGTAGCTTTTGGAAAGAGGTGTCGTATTCGACGATTTTCCGTTCTATGGTGGCGGTATGTCGTGTCGAGTCTTTTCGTATACATTCTTCCGTGGTCAATATCCGGTTTTCATGCAAATAGCTGGAATGTATTTTTCTGTCGTTGGGGAAATCGCTTTTTAGCTTTTTTCGGGCAAGAAGTTTTCCGTTGAATGAGTAGTGAAAAATATCGTTAATGTTTCCCAGTATGATCAGTTGCCGTTCGCAGGATCGATTACATATCCGGCTACGTGTATCTCTTCCGGATTAGTGATGCGGCAAATCAATTCTCCGTTTCGGTTGAAGCGGTAAAGGATTTCATCGTTGATTAAAAAGAGGTCATTCCCCTCTTTTCGGATACATTTGGCATCCTTGATGTCGTATCTCAAAGGGATGGCGATTACTTCGTCCGCGATGTCCGATAAATTCCCTTTAGGATAATCTCGCGATGCACTTGGAGAGATGAATAAATCATACGCTTGCTTTCCGCAAGCTAATAAGATGATACCCAATAGACAAATAAATGCTTTCTTCATTTCTTAAATAATTTTTGCGGAGACGATTATATAACGATGATTTTTGGGTTTTATTGATTAAGATTTGTGGAAAGATTGATTTCTTTATTATTTTCGCGTGAGACCTAATCAGATTAATAAGCGTATTTTATGAAAAAGATTTTATTGGGCTTTGCGCTCGTTTTGGGAGTTTCTTGTTTGACTGCGTTCGCTTCGTTGGAGAACAAGGAAGACCGGGAAGCGGTAGAATGTTGTTGTGGTGACTGTGTTTGTGAGGAGTGCGTGTGCGAGACGAATTGTGCGGAATGTCAGGGTTGCCTTCGGAATAAGGGCTGCGAGGTCTGCGCCGAATGTTTCCATGAAGGATGTTGCCTTGATTATCATGCTCGTGACAGGCATTATTATCGCCGGTATCGGTACCGTCATGACTTGTCTCGTGATTCCGTGTATTACTCAGAGCGCGGATTCTATCGTAGAGGCGGATGTTGGTGAAGTAGAAAAAACATGATATCTTTGCGGCTTGAAAAGATTTCTTTTCCGTGTGCTTGCTAAACCACGTATTAAAAACAAGAAAATATGAAACATCAAGAGGCCGCTTTGGTTTGTTTTTCAGGTGGACAGGATTCCACCACTTGCCTCTTTTGGGCGAAGAGGCGTTTCTCCCGGGTGGAGGCCGTATGTTTTACGTATGGGCAGAAACATTCGTTAGAGATTGAGGTCGCCCGAAAAATAGCCTCCGACGCGGACGTACCCTTCCATTTGCTGGATATGTCGCTTATCGGTCAGCTCGCTTCGGATTGCTCGCTTACGAATTCCGATGTCGCTATGGACCAAGAGAAACCTTCCGATAGTTATCCGAATACGTTTGTCCCTGGACGGAATATGTTGTTCCTGACTTTCGCCGCCGTTTTAGCTCGAAGTAAAGGTATATTTCATTTGGTGACTGGCGTGTCGGAGGCGGATTATAGTGGTTATCCGGATTGTCGGGATACGTTCATACATTCCTTGAACGTGACGTTGAATCTCGCCATGGATGAGCGGTTCGTCATTCACACGCCCCTTATGGACCGGGATAAAAGCGAGGTTTGGGAATTGGCGGATGAATTGGGCGTGTTCGATTTGGTGCGTACCCAAACATTGACTTGCTATAATGGGATTATAGCGGAAGGTTGTGGGCATTGTCCAGCTTGTAAGCTTCGTCGGGAAGGATTGGAGAAATATTTAGAGAGAAAGAACGGAAAAACAGGGAGCGATGGACGATAGGAAAAAAGAGGGTGAGTTGCGTCTGTTGGGAGGCGCTACCGTTTACAGGCAGGATTATGCGCCCGAGGTGTTGGAGGCGTTCACGAACAAGCATCCGGAGAATGATTATTGGGTGCGTTTCAATTGCCCAGAGTTCACGAGCCTTTGTCCGATTACCGGACAACCGGATTTCGCCACTATTCGTATTGATTATATTCCGGACGTGAAAATGGTGGAAAGCAAGAGCTTGAAACTCTATCTCTTCAGTTTCCGTAATCATGGCGCATTCCACGAGGACTGCGTGAATATCATCATGAAAGATTTGATTAAGTTGATGAACCCGAAATACATCGAGGTGACGGGGATTTTCACGCCAAGGGGCGGTATCAGCATTTATCCCTATTGCAATTACGGACGGCCGGGCACGAAGTTTGAGCGGTTGGCGGAAAAACGATTATTTGACCATAATCAATAAAGTTTTCTAAAAACGGGGAACGATGAGAACAAGAAAAAAGTATCTTCGCAGAAGAATATATTATGTATTATCTGTTAACAATAAAAATTTCAGACCATGAATAAGAGTTTATTCGCGATCGCGGCTTTAGCCTTATTAACGACAAGTAGTGTAGTTGTCGCTCAAGACAAGAAACAAGTAACCACGGGACCCGCTGGCAATGAGCTTATGTCGCCCGGGATGTCGGAGTTTTATAAACCTGTCCCTCCGGTGGTGGTTCCGGGTACGGATTTGGCGGGCGGAGGTTTTACCGCTCCATCGGACGCGATTATTTTGTTTGATGGAAAGGACCTGTCCGCATGGGAGAGCGTAAGTGGTGGACCGGCGGAATGGAACGTGCATGATGGCGTGGTTACGGTGGATAAAAAGAAAGGAGACATCCAGACGAAACAGAAATTCACCGACTATCAGCTGCATATCGAGTGGCAAGTGCCTGAGAACATCACGGGAGAAAGTCAGGCCAGGGGAAATAGCGGCGTTTTCATGCAAGGCATGTATGAGATCCAGATATTGGATTGTTACAATAACACCACCTATACGAACGGTATGACGGGAAGTGTTTATAAGCAAAGCCGTCCGTTGGTTAACGCCATGCGTAAGCCGGGAGAGTGGAACGTGTACGATATCATCTATACGGCCCCGACTTTCAAGGAAGATGGAAGCTATCGTACGTGGCCTACCGTCACGGTGATACAGAATGGCGTCCTTTTGCAGAATCATACGACCATCTTGGGCACGACCGAGTACATCGGTTTTCCGCAAGTGAAAGCGCATGGAGCCGGTCCGATCTTGTTGCAAAGCCATGGCGACCCCAGCGAACCCATCAGTTTCCGCAACATTTGGATCCGGGAATTATAAGAATAGCGTAACTTAAAAATATGTGGGAAGAGAGGAGAGGCTTCGGAAGGAGTCTCTCCTCATTGTTTTTCCGGCATGTATTTCCAGAAACGGACGGGCATGTTCTGGCGGTGCAGCCGGGGGTTCAGACGTTCCTTGATGGCGATGGAGGTGAAGTAGGTCTTCCACATTTTCTGGAACAGTCTCTCGTCCTTGTCCATGATTTTCTCGTCCAGCAGGCCTGTCAACAGGTGAGATTCCTTTTCCTCGAAGCGGACCTCAAGCGTCTCCATTAAGTCGTAATAATATCCATACGCCCGTTTCAGGTCGTAGATGAGCCATCGCTGGTCGGCGAAGCGGTCTTGGGCGTAAGGAATCACCAACGGCAATACGTCGTATAGTGGCGCTATCGCCGCGAAATAGGTATCGTCCATCGTCTTTTGGAAACGGAAGAACTGGATGGTCCTCAGCCGTTCGGCGTTTACTTTTTTGCATATCTTGGAGATTTCCAATATGTCCGGGTCGCCTAAATTGAACTCTACATCCGCGGGCGTATCGAATATTTTGCGGATATATCGGAACAGTGTCCTGTCGATTTCGGGCGATTCGGACAGCCAGGCCACGGTTATCGCGGAGAGCGAGTATGGCGATAGCTTTTTCTCCAACCCTTTCCACACCCGTTCCGCTTTCCGCTCGTCGGTATGGATTCTTATGGCTTCATCGTAAAATAAAGGAAGCGGTTCGTTCTCGCGAAGGAACGAGTCGGGGAACGTCCGGCGCGAATAGGCCTCGAATACGGCCGTGAGCAGGCCCTCGAATGTCTTGTCGTAGATAAATAGAATCATCTTATCGTTGTCCTTATAAGTTCATTACCGGAAAAAATAGAGAAAGCCGGGAGGAAAACTTCCGGATGTCACGGGAAAAAGTCCGTTTCCCGCCGGGGAAATCTCTATCTTTAGCCTAAAGATACATATCGCAAGCCTAAAGATATATATCTTCAGCTTAAAGATACATATCTTTAGGTTAAAGATAGACTTTTCTCCGTGGGATCTCAAGTTTTCCCACGTTAGGCTGAGACTTTTTTCTCCCCGCTTCGCGAATTTTTCTCCCATGTCTTGTTTTTGTCTTTTATGTTAGAGATTGGAACCTCGTTTGTCAATCGGCGAAAGGCAGGAGAAGTTGCCGGTCGTCTCCCTTCCTCTTGTCTTTTTGGGAGAAAAGGTCACGTATGGCCTCCGGACCGGTCTCGTTCACCGTTTGTATGGGCAGCTCTCGGCAGGTGATGAAGTATCGGGCTTTTTTCATCACTACGCCGATTTTTTTCAGTTGCTCGGCCCCAAGGTTGGCGTAACGGCGGGACAGGATGATGATTTTCGCCGATTTCACCCCGATTCCCGGAACCCGTAGGAGCCATTCGTAATCCGCCTTGTTCACGTCTATGGGAAACATCTCCGGGTGCCGCAGCGCCCACGACAGTTTCGGGTCTATCTCCAAATCCAAATCCGGGAACGTGTCGTTCACGAGCTCGTCTACCTTGAACTGGTAGAAACGTAACAGCCAATCGGCTTGGTACAAGCGGTTCTCGCGTACCAATGGAGGCGCGGAGAGCGCGGGAAGCCGGTTGTCATACTGGTTTACCGGGATGAACCCCGAATAATAGACTCGCTTCATCGACGGCCTTTGGTATAAGGCGGACGAGAGGCGCAGGATGTCCTTGTCCGTATCGGGCGTGGCTCCTATAATCATCTGCGTGCTTTGCCCGGCGGGGGCGAACCGTGGGGCGTATCGGGACCGTTTGCGTTCCTCGGCGCTTTCCAATACGCCTTGCTGGATGTACCGCATGGGGGCGAACACGCTTTGGAAGTTTTTCTCCGGAGCGAGGGCCCGCAGGCTTGCCTCGTTCGGGATTTCGATGTTCACGCTCAGTCGGTCGGCGTAGAGCCCCGCCTCCCTCACCAGCTCTTGGCTCGCTCCGGGGATGCTTTTCATGTGGATGTATCCGTTGAAACGATGGACCAAACGCAGGTCCTTGACTACCTTGACCAGCCGTTCCATCGTATAATCCGGGTTCCGGACCACGCCGGAGCTGAGGAACAATCCCTCTATATAGTTGCGTCGATAGAACTCCATGGTCAGGTTCACCAGCTCGGTCACGGAAAGAGTCGCTCTTGGCAGGTCGTTGCTCCGCCGGTTGACGCAATAGGCGCAGTCGTAGATGCAGTAATTGGTCAACATGATTTTCAGGAGTGCGATGCAGCGTCCGTCTTCGGCGAAACTATGGCAAATGCCCCATCCCTCGGCGCTCCCTACGTGTCCCTTTTTATGGGATCGCGAGGTCCCGCTGGAGGCGCAAGAGACATCGTATTTCGCTGATTCGGCCAAGATTCTCAATTTGTCGAGCGTTTTCTCATCCATGTCGTTGTAATAAAAAGTATGAAGCCAATGCGCAAAAACAGGTCAAAGTTATGCGTAATTCTTGGAATAGTTTTATTTTTACGTTTCTTTTAAACAATATAGAGAACGAGGATAAAGAGTATGAGAATCGCGATAGTAGGAACGGGATATGTCGGTCTGGTGACGGGCGCGTGTTTCGCCGAGATGGGTACCGAGGTATTTTGCGTGGACGTGGATAGGGAAAAGATAGAGAAATTGAGGAAGGGAATCGTCCCCATTTACGAGCCCGGCCTGGAGGAGTTGGTGACTCGTAACGCGCAAGCGGGGAGGCTTCATTTCCTGACGGACCTGAAGGATTGCCTGAATGAGGTGGAGGTCTTGTTCTCGGCGGTCGGTACGCCTCCGGATGAGGATGGCGGGGCGGATTTGCGATACGTGCTGGAGGTCGCCCGGACGGTTGGACGTTATATGGATAAGTATATCTTGATTGTCACGAAGAGCACGGTGCCGGTCGGTACGGCCCGGAAAGTGGAGGAGGTAATCGAGGAGGAGCAGGCGCGGAGAGGCGTGGACATCGAGTTCGACATCGCGTCCAATCCGGAGTTCCTGAAGGAGGGAGCGGCTATTAAGGATTTCATGAGCCCGGACCGGGTCGTGGTGGGCGTGGAGTCCGAGCGCGCGCGGAAATTGATGACCCGCTTGTATCGTCCTTTCCTGTTGAATAATTTCCGGGTGATATTCATGGACGTGCCCTCCGCCGAGATGACGAAATACGCGGCGAACGCGATGCTCGCTACCCGTATCAGCTTCATGAACGACATCGCCAATCTGTGTGAGCTGGTGGGAGCCGACGTGAATATGGTGCGTAAGGGAATAGGGACGGACAGCCGCATCGGGAGCCGCTTCCTGTACGCGGGCTGCGGCTATGGCGGCTCCTGTTTCCCTAAAGATGTCAAGGCCTTGGTGAAGACCGCCTCGGATAACGGATATCGGATGCGCATCTTAGAGGCGGTGGAATCCGTGAACGAGGAGCAGAAGTCGGTGCTGTTCCGGAAATTGAAGAGGCATTTCGGTGGCGAGTTGCGCGGGAAACGTATCGCCTTGTGGGGATTGGCGTTTAAGCCGGAGACGGACGATATGCGCGAGGCGCCTTCTTTGATATTGATTGATAACCTGAAGAAGGAGGGATGCGTCGTAACGGCGTATGACCCTGTCGCCATGCCTGAGGCCCGGAGGCGTTTCCCCGAAGGGACAATCGCTTACGGCAAGGATATTTACGAGACCGTAATCGACGCGGACGCCCTGCTGGTAGTCACGGAGTGGAAAGAGTTCCGTATGCCTTCATGGCCTGTCATCAAGAAGTTGATGAACACGCCGTTGATCTTGGACGGACGTAATATCTACGATAAGGCGGAATTGACCGAGGCGGGGCTTATCTATCATTGCATAGGCAGATAAGGTCGGGCTATCTCGTGCGATGCGGTTTGGAGAGGGAACATCCGCCGCATCCACATCCGCATCCGCCGGAGCAACCGCCCGACTTTCTTCCCGTTACTATATGATAAACCTTCCGGACGACGTATCCGATGGCCAGTACGCCTATGATTCCTATCGCTATCTCTTGCCACATTTCCTTTCTGTTTTAGTTAGTGTTGTCGTTATTCCGTCTACGCGAGTAGCTGGGTGAAGAAACTGCCTGTCTGGAAGACGATGAAAGAGACGCTCCACGCCAATACGCATGTATAAATGATGACGAATATGCCCCACTTCCACGAGCCGGCCTCGTTGACTATGGCCGATATCGCGGCGATGCAGGGAATATAAATCAAGACGAACAGCATGAAGCTAATCGCCACCAATGGCGTGAATACCGGATGGCCTTCGGCGTCGCGGTCATTTTTCAATCGTTCGGACAAGGCTTGTCCGTCGTCCTCGGCGTCGCCCGTGTAGAGTACGCTAAGCGTGCTGACCACTATCTCCTTCGCCGCCATGCCGCTCAGGAGGCTTACGCTCATCTTCCAGTCGAAGCCCAGAGGAGACAAGACGGGTTGTATCGCTTGGCCGATACGTCCGATGTATGAGTTTCGCTGGTGCTCGATGGCCTTCAGGTGTTCCAGCGATTCTATCTGGTCATTCTTCGCCTCGTCGCTCAAGGCGGTCGTGTTCTCTATCTCCGCTATTCGCTGGTCATAGCGGGCGTTCTCCGAGTTCCGGGGGAAATAACCCAAGAACCAAATGATGATAGACGCTACCAAGATGATGCCTCCCATCTTGTGCAAGTATTGCTTGGCCTTCTCCCACATGTGAATCATGATGGATTTGCCCGTGGGCATCCGGTAGGGGGGAAGCTCCATGACGAACGGGACGTCCTCCTCGTTGAACAGGAAACGCTTGAAGAGCCGTGCCATCACCACGGCGAGCAAGATGCCGGTCACGTACAGCGATAACAGGACGAAGCTCGCGTTCTTCTCGAAAAAGGCGCCTGTCAGCAGCACGTATACCGGGAGGCGGGCGCTACAGCTCATCAGCGGGGTGACCAGCATGGTAATCATCCGGCTGTTGCGGCTCTCGATGGTGCGCGTCGCCATAATCGCCGGGACGTTGCAGCCGAAGCCCATCACCAAGGGGATGAACGACTTCCCGTGCAGCCCCATCTTGTGCATGATCTTGTCCATGATGAAGGCGGCGCGCGCCATGTATCCGGAGTCCTCCATGAAGGAGATGAACATGTATAGTATCAGAATGTTAGGAAGGAAGACGATTACGCCGCCCACGCCGCCGATGATGCCGTCGACCAGCAAGTCCTTCAGCGGGCCCTCCGACATGTGGGCGCGGACGAAATCGCCGATGACCGTCACCAACGACTCTATCCAGCCCATCGGATACTCGCCCAGACGGAACGTCGCCTCGAACATGAGCCACATGAACAGGATGAATATCGGGAAACCCAGCACCTTGTGGGTCACGAGCAGGTCGATAATCTGCGTGCTGGTGGCCTCCTTGATGGTGTTGCGCTCGTACGTCTCGCGCAACGCGCCGGAGATGAAGCCGTAGCGGGCGTTAGTGAGCGCCGTCTCGCAGTCTTCCTTCAGCAGGTTCTCTATCAGCGAGGCGTTCCGGTCCCGCTCCTTGAAGATGGGCTCCGGATTGGAGAGTGTCTTTATGAACGACTCCACCTCCTTGTCGCCCTCCAAGAGCTTGATGGACAGGTAGCGTTTCGACAGGTTCTTCGGGAGGTCGCCATTCTCCTTCAACTTTTCCTTGACGTTCGTCACGCTCCGCTCCAGCAGGTCGCCGTAGTTGATGTGGATGTGACGGATGACGGGGTCTTGCTCTTCGTAGACCTTGATGACGCGGCGGAACAGCTCCTCCACGCCGAAGCCCGTCTTGCTGACGGTAGGGATGATGGGCACGCCAATCATCTTGGCGAGCGACTCGTAATCGAACTTATCGCCCTGCCGCTCCAGCTCGTCGTACATGTTCAGGGCGATTACCATGCGCTCGTCCATGTCGATGAGCTGCGTGGTGAGGTAAAGGTTCCGTTCGAGGTTGGAGGCGTCCACCACGTTGATCACCACGTCGGGCTGCTCCTCGCTCAGGTGCTTACGCACGTACAGTTCCTCCGGCGAGTAGGCGGAGAGGGAGTAGGTGCCCGGCAGGTCGACGATGCGGAACGTGTACCCGTCCTGCTCGAAGGTGCCCTCCTTGGCGTCTACGGTCACGCCGCTGTAATTTCCCACGTGCTCGTGCGCGCCGGATGCGAAGTTGAACAACGAGGTCTTGCCGCAGTTCGGGTTTCCCACGAGGGCTACGTTGATGGTCTTCCCCTTATTGAGGGCGAAGGTGCGTAGGTCGTCGTCGGACGGGAGGACGAAGGGGGCGTCCTCGCCGGGCGTGTTCCGGGCGCCGAGCCGCTCTTTCTCGAAGTCCGCCGCGCTGACCACCTCTATCAGCTCCGCCTCCGAGCGCCTCAGGGAGACGTCGTACCCCATCACGCGATAATGAATCGGGTCCTTGAGCGGCGCGTTCTGTATCACCACCACCTCTTTCCCCCTGATAAATCCCATCTCGATGATGCGCTTGCGGAAAGCGCCCCGGCCCATCACTTTCACGATAACGCCCTTGTCCCCTGTACGAAGTTCCGATAATCTCATTTTCTTCTCTAAAAAGTTACGCGAAGGTAATCCGAAAATGCGGCAAGACCAATACCTATAAGTGGGTATTTTCGCTCTCGCGCAAGGAGTCTCGCCGGAATTCCGTATGTTCGCGTACTCATTTCAGGTTATGAAGACGGACGATGGCGAAAACGGGAAGCGTGCGGACGGGCTGAGCCGGGCGGTATTGTGCCTCGGTTCCAACCGGGACAGGGAGCGGAACGTGCGCCGCGCGGCGGAGGTGTTGCGCGGGCGGTTCCCCGCCATCCGTCTCTCCACGCCGGTCTATACGGAGCCGGTCGGTTGCCCGTCGGCGGAGCGGTTCCTCAACCAGGTGGCGGTGCTTTACACGGATTGGGGGCGGGAGGCGTTCGCCGCGTTCCTGAAGCGCGTGGAGGCCGACCTTGGCAGGTGTCCGGCGGACAAGGCGGCGGGCCGTGTGCCCATCGACATCGACTTGCTCCAGTGGAACGACCAAATCCTGAAGGCGGACGACCTCCGGCGGCCCTACGTGCGTGACGGGCTGCGCGAGATAGGAGGCTTCGAGATATAGAAAAAGATCTTTTTGGGGGTCGGGTAGGGGTTGGCGAGGCGGAAAAAGATCTTTTTGGGGGTCGGGTAGGGGTTGGTCAGGTAGAAAAAGATCTTTTTGAGGGTCGGCACGGCGGTGGTCAGGTAGAAAAAGATCTTTTTGGGGGTCGGGTAGGGGTTGGTCAGGTAGAAAAAGATCTTTTTGGGGGTCGGTACCGCGGTGAGCGGGTGGAAAAAGATCTTTTTGGAGCCTTAGCCGTAAATCATCCAGACCAGCCGGCGGGCCTGCTCCTCGTTGGAGAAGTAGTGGGAGAGGACCGCTTCCCGCAGCTCGATGGTCTTGTCGTCCACCGGTTGGCCCATCAGCTCCTCGCAGGCGCGGAGCATCTCGTCCGGCGTGTCGGCTATGTGGCACAGGATGTCCGCGCCGCTTCCCTTCAGCATCGTGCGGTTCGCCACGACGTGCCGCCCGGCGAAAAGGCTGTTCAGCAACTTCAGCTTCAGTCCCGTGCCTTGGAAGGTGACCAGCAGGTGGATTTGCGCCTCGCGGATGAGGTAGTCCATCCGCTCCTTATCCGGGTTCGCCTCGATGCGGATGTTCGGGTAGGACGCGGCGGCTTTCAGCAGCCGTCGGGAGGGGGCCATTCCCGCGATGACGCAGGGGACGGACAGCCGGCTGAAGACCCGCTCGATGAGGAAGAGCGCGGCGCGCTCGTTCTCCGGCACGGACAGCTTGCCGTGGTAGAGGATGAAGTCGGACCGCCCCTGCCGGACGCTGACCCGGTCGTTGGCGTGGAAGCAGGGCATGAACTCCACCCTCAGCCTCGGATAGCGCGCGCGAAGCGAGTCGGCGTCGGTGCCGGATACGGCGAGCGCGATGTCGGCGTGGCGCAGCACCGGCTCGTAGAGGCGGAAGCGTAGGGCCTCGACGCGGTAGAACAGGTTCCTGACGAACCCTTTCCCCGCCCGGGCGAGGTCGCGGTAGTAATCGTGCTCGATGTTGCACTCGCGTACGAGCTTCATCCTGCGCCTCAGGCTCGGGTGGCCGATGTAGTAGCAGGTGTGCAGCCCTTCGAAGAGGATGGGGTAGTCGTTCGACAGGAGGTTCTCCAGCAGCCGAGGGTCTTTCCGGCTGTAGACGTTGTAGGGCAGCGGGGTGATGTTTCGGAACAGCCCTGTCCGCCGCTTGTAGTAGTGGACCCGCTCGCAGAGCTTCTCCAGTTCCGCGGCGCGGGGCCGCTCGTACTCGAAGCAGTGGAGTATGACCTTCACGCCGAGGGCGCGCAGGGCGACTATCTTGTAAAACACGTCGATTATCCCCCCGTAGTTCGGCGGGTAGGGGATGTTGAACGAGATGATGTTGAGGTAACGTTCCATGGTGGTCTATAATTTGTCGAAAATACGTGCGAATTGTTTGGCTTGCTCCTTCCGGGAGAACTCCGCCAGCCTGTCCCTGCGGATGTCGACCGTGGTGTAGCCCTTCTCTTTCCACTCCTCGTAATGGCGCTTGAGGAAATCGTATGCCTCGTCCGCCGTGGAAGCCGCTACTCCGGCGTTCAACCTCCGGATGGTCTCCGCTAGGTACGATTCGTCGCTCCGTACGCAGAGGATGGGCTTCTCCACGGCGAGGAACTCGAAGAACTTGGTGGTCATGAACCCCTTGGGGCCGTTGTCGCCCGCCTTGTTCGTCAAGGATAGGAGCACCGAGCTTTCGTTGAGGAGGCGCGGCACCTTGTCCGCCGGCACGTAATCGTGATATTCCATGAACGCGCCGATGCCGTGCCTTCCCGCCTCCCGCTCTATGATTTCTTTCGATTCAGGGTCGGTGTACCACACCACCCGGAACGTGTCCGGGGCTATCGTCCCCTCCGCCGCCAGCCTCGCCACGGCGATGAACAGCAGTTCTGGGTCGCGGATAGCCAGACTGAGCAGCCGTCCGGTGTAGGTGATCGTGAACCGCGGGGTGGGGATGCGTTCGGGGTAGAACAGCTCCGGGTCGAAGCCGTTGTAGATTAGTTCGACGTTCGGGTTATATCGCTTCAGTACCTGTACGTGCCAGGGAGATACGGTGGTGACCGCGTCCGCCGCTTTCAGCGCCTTGTTCCTGTCGTTCAGCAACCTGCCTTTGATGTAGGGCTTCAGCCAAGCGAGGGCGCGGAATTTGTGCGAGAGATATTCGTCCGCGGCGTATTGCTCGATGATGTCCCGGAAGTCCGTCACGAGGGGGAGGCCGAACTTCCGGGCCAACCTCCGCGCCGCGAACAGGGGAAACGCGCGGTACGTGCTGCACAATATGCCTCTGTATTCGTTCGCCCGTAGCAATCGGGAGCCGACCCGGATGATTTTCCGGTCCTTGTAATGGAACAGCAAATCCAATCCCATGACCCACAGCCATTCTAGGCGTTTCCGGACACTCCCCGAGGCCTTGTAGAACTTGACATAACGCGCCGTGGCGTTGCCCGAAAGCATCCGGAACGTCTCGTCCGGTATATATTCGGTGATTACCGTGATTTCCCAGCCCATGCGCTTCAGGTATTTGCACAGATAACCCATCCTTGGGGCGAAAGCGGGCGGGAACATATCGCATACTATCAGCAGTCGGTCCATAACTTATAAAAATAGCCGAATAACCTCAAATGCCTCCGCTAACGCGTGCCCCGCTTGTACGCCTCTGGTCTTGGCCAGCGCGTGAATGAAGTCTTCCGACAGGTAATCTTTCGCTTTTTGCGAGCGGTAGGCCTTCAACGCCTCTATCTTCTTGTCGATATGCCTTTTCTCCAACTTGACAAAGCATTGGCTGTCGAATGTCAGGTTGTTCCACGGTAATTCATAGCCTAACAGGGTCGTGTTCTTAAAGGCTCTAATCGCTTCTTGGGCGATAGTGGCGTGGTCTTGATGGATGTCGTGCGGGCTTGGCATGAGAACCAAGTCGAAGCGTGACGTTTTTCTTAATCGGACTAAATCCTCTAAGATTTCTTGCCGCACGTAATTAAGTTTCCGGACCTCGTAATCATGGATTATCAAGTTTCCTGCCGGAATCCCCAATACGCCGGTCGCTCGCGTGACTTCCGTTTTCAGTATGTCTTCCGGGAAGTCCTTCGGTACGGATTGCCGCGCGGTGGAGAACGCCACATAGGTAACGTTTTTTCCCTGTTCCGTCAGTCGGGCGATTGTCCCGCCGGCCCCTAATTCCCCGTCATCCGTATGAGGCGCGAGGATTAATATATTCTCGTAATCGGTAATTGTCATTATTCTTGGTTTTAAGTTTATTGTCGCCTATTTTTTTGCGAGCTCTTTTAGCAATTGAACATACAATTTGCGCAGATAGCCTCCACTTCCCTTTGGGATGGTATCGTTATGCCAAAGCAAGGTCAGTTCTCCTCCCACCTTGTTGACCGCTTCCGCCAAGTTCAGGCAATAGGCTAAAGCCTGGTCATGGTTTAGGCCCATGTATTTGGATTCGGACAAAGAGTTGTCCATGATAATCAAAGGATGTAGCGTAAGGGATGACAAGCATCTCGTGACAGGATTAATCCATCGGACCGGATAGCATGTGCCCAAACGGAATCCGGCTATGTCCGCGTAGCCCATCGTGAAATCATCCGTGATACCGGCGGCTTCCAAAATATCCATGTCCTCGGGTTCCCGGCTCGCGAGGAAATGATTTCGGTTGAAACGTATCTCACCCTTCGTGATTTGTTCCAAACGTCTCTTCTCCTTGATTATCAAGCTGGGGTCCGCTCCCGCTTGATAACTGGCGTGTAGGCCTATCGTCATGTCTTGTTCGCCGGCGTTTTCCATCAACCGCCGTATATCTTTATTCTTTAGGTTGTAATGCGGCTTGTCGAATCCACTTTTCCCTCCGCTCCGGAAAAAAAGGATGGAATGGTATCGTTCTTTTCCCACCACATCCCGAAGGGTTCCGTTTTGTTGGAATAGCCAAGGGAAGGTATAATAAGGGTCTTCCTCAAGCGGGCCGAATTTTCCTTTTAATGATTTGTATAAGCCTCTCGCTTTAATGGAGCGGATGAACCCTTTCCAAGAGCGATAAAGCGTAGGCGCGTCTACGTCGTGAGTCAGGTATATTTTTCGGGCTCGTGGCTCTATTTCGGGAAGGGGGATATTGGATTGACGTAGCCAGCGGCGCAGGAATATCCTGTATTCGTCCACTATCGGTCGATGGAAGGCTCCCGCTTTGTATAGAATGGATTCTTTGCCCGGAAACCGTCCATGTTCGTCCCTGAGTTCTCGCCGGAGCATCTCTTCGTATCGGGATATCAAGAAATAAGTGCTCGCGATGATATCCGCATGTATGACCCAGGTGGCTTTCACTCGTTCCACTTCCGGTGTCCCGAACAGGAATGGGATGCCTTCGATTTTCTCCAACGGCAATTTCGGCAAGGAAGCTTGTTTCCCGTAAACTTGTTCATCGAAGAATCCGGATGGGATAATCACTACGTTGTATTGGTCGAACTTGTCAGGATCCGCCGTGTAGCCAATTGTCTCCACCCATTCTCCGGGGATATCTTCTCCCACGAGGAAGCGTATGATATAGCGCAAGACGCGATTCTTCATATCCATTTGCTCAATTTGATGCGTGCTCTATCTAATAAACTCAATTTTCCCTTGCTTATTGTGAAGAATGGGACTTGGATGGCCCCAAATTCCCTGAAAAATCGTTCCACACCGGGAAGCATCGAGCCTTCGAAGTCGAATCGGTTCGTGAATTGGGATACATGCCGGATACATTCCCACAATACGAGGCTATGCGCTCCGGAAGAACGATAGACGGGGTCTCCACCTCCCGCCAGATAATAGGCCGAGCTTTCTTGCCAAACCACGAACGCTGCGGCGTGCAAATGGCCCTCCGTATCATATCCGCCCCATATATCGCCTTGCTCTCGCTTTTGGCAAGCGGAAATCAAGTGTCTCAATATCTTGGCGTTTTGTTTTTTGACTCGTAAGCCTTGTCGCTCGAACGTTTTTGCTTGGACGGCCATGAATTCGTTGATGGATATGCCTTTTCGTACGGTCACGTGATGTTTTTCTCGCGCTTTTTGGATGTTCCTTCTGCTATTGGAAGCCATGTTCTCCCATAGTTTCTCAGTGTCGTTCAGGTCATTTAACAGATAAGTGTAACGTGTCGTTTGTTGATATCCCGCCCAATAGAAAGGAAGCCAATCCGTGATGTCGTAATGGAAATTTTGGAGAAAACTGGAATAAGATGAAATGGATAACTTCTTTATGAGCTCTTCGCATAGTTTTTGTCGTTTTGTTAGCCGGGCCGTGTATTTCGTGTCAGGAGCGTTTTCCACCAGCCAAGGACCCATCTTTTGGGTGTATGGAGGCATTGATATAATTCCTTTAACTGGAATGTAAAGGGGCATAGCCGCTTGGATTCGTCCGTTTCGTTCGACGAGCAGGACATCCCATTTATCATTCCCGCAAACGATATCCAGCCACCAATCGCGGGAAAAAATCGGTATGCTTGGCTCCGTGTCGCATAAAGAACGATATTTATCCTTTGAAGACATCTTTTGAGTCGTGGATTACGAATTATGAATGACGAGTTATGAAATACATGTTTGTCATTCGTAACTCGTCATTCGTAACTCACTTATTTTTCCGTTTTCAAGGCCTCGAATATGAGTCCGGCCAACTCTTCCGCCAATTCCGGGTTATCGTTGACGCATTGCTTGGCGGCGTCGCGTCCTTGACCCAGTTTCGAGTCGTTATAGCTATACCATGAACCGCTTTTCTTGATGATATTCAACTCCGTACCCAAGTCGATAATCTCACCGGAACGTGAGATACCTTCACCGAACATGATGTCGAATTCCGCTTTGCGGAAAGGAGGCGCCACCTTGTTCTTTATGACTTTCACGCGCACCTGATTGCCTTTAATCTCGTCACCGTCTTTGAGTTTTCCGATGCTACGGATATCCAGACGCACGGAAGCGTAGAATTTCAAGGCGTTACCTCCGGTAGTGGTCTCCGGATTGCCGAACATGACACCGATTTTCTCGCGTAATTGGTTGATGAAGATGCAGGTCGTGTTGGTCTTGCTAATCGCCGAGGTCATTTTTCGTAACGCTTGCGACATCAGGCGGGCTTGCAAGCCCACTTTGTTGTCTCCCATATCGCCTTCCAATTCCGCCTTGGGGGTCAAGGCCGCCACGGAGTCTATCACGATGATATCCACCGCCGAAGAACGAATCAATTGTTCCGCGATTTCCAACGCTTGCTCCCCGCTGTCCGGTTGGGAAATCCACAGGTTCTCGACATCCACGCCCAATTTCGCGGCGTAAAACCGGTCGAAAGCGTGCTCCGCGTCGATAAACGCCGCTATTCCGCCGGCCTTTTGCGCTTCGGCTATCGCATGAATCGCCAACGTGGTCTTGCCGGACGACTCCGGGCCATAAATTTCTATGATGCGGCCTTTTGGATAACCGCCCACGCCAAGGGCCGCGTCCAATCCGATAGAGCCGGTTGGGATGACATCGATATCCTCGATGTGCTCGTCTCCCAGTTTCATGATAGAACCTTTCCCGAAGTTTTTCTCGATCTTGTCCATGGCGGCGCGCAACGCTTTCAGCTTGTCGGGATTGACTACCGGTTTTCCGCTATCTTCTTTCTTTTCTTCGAATAAGTTTTCTTCTTTTGCCATAATCGTGTTATAAATTAAGGATTTGATTCGCGTGATCTTTCGTTTTCACCTCTTTTGGACCGATGATGTGGGTTACGACTCCTTCCTCGTCGATGATGAAAGTGGTACGGAGCGTTCCCATATAGGTACGTCCGTACAGTTTTTTTTCCGCCCATACGCCGAAGGCTTGTTGCAGGGTCGTCTCCGTGTCAGCTATCAACCGGAACGGGAGATTCTGCTTTTGGATAAAACCTTGGTGCGACTTCGCGCTGTCCTTGCTCACGCCTATCACTTCGAACCCTTTGGCTTGCAGGGCTTGATAGCCGTCTCGCAGGCTGCATGCCTCGGCGGTACATCCGCTCGTGTTGTCTTTCGGGTAGAAATAGAGCGCTACTTTCTTCCCTCTGTAATCGCTCATTCTTACCTCTTTCCCGTCTTGGTCCGTTCCCAAGACCTCGGGGACTTTATCTCCTATTTGTATTGACATATATTTATCGTGTTTACAATTCCAAATCCACGTCGAACAACTCATGCCAAGGTAAGCCTTGCTCGTTCAATTCCTTCATGAAGGGGTCGGGGTCGAACTCTTCCACGTTCCATACGCCCGGCTTTTTCCACACGCCTTTCATGAATAGCTTTGCGCCAATCATCGCCGGTACGCCGGTCGTGTAGCTTACGCCTTGCGCTCCGGTCTCTACGTATGCCGCGTGATGGCTGCAATTATTATAGACGTAATACGTCCGCTCTTTCCCGTCTTTGATGCCTTTGATTCGGCATCCGATAGAGGTTTCGCCCGTGTAGTTCTCGCCCAAGTCGCCCGGATTCGGGAGCACGGCCTTTAAGAATTGTATCGGTACGATTTCCACGCCATTGTATAAGATGGGCTTGATACTTGCCATGCCGATATTTTGGATGACTCGCAAATGGGTCAGATACTCTTGTCCGAAAGTCATCCAGAAACGGGCCCGACGGATGGTCGGGAAATTCTTTGTTAAGCTTTCCAGTTCCTCGTGATACATCAGGTAAGATTCTCTCGGTCCGATGTTCGGAGAGTTCAATGGCTTATGTACGCTCAGCGGGTCGGTCTCTTTCCACACGTCATCCTCGAAATACTTGCCGCATTGGGTAATCTCGCGGATGTTGATTTCCGGATTGAAATTGGTGGCGAACGCCTTGTGATGGTCGCCTGCGTTGCAATCCACGATATCAAGGTATCGTATCTCGTCGAAATGATGCTTAGCCGCGTAAGCCGTATATACGCCCGTCACGCCCGGGTCGAACCCGCATCCGAGAATCGCGGTCAGTCCAGCTTTCTCGAAACGGTCTTTGTAGGCCCATTGCCAGCTGTATTGGTATTTCGCCTCGTCGAGTGGCTCGTAATTGGCGGTATCCAGATAGCTGACACCATATTCGAGACAAGCGTCCATGATGTGCAAATCCTGGTAGGGCAACGCGAGGTTCACTACCAGTTCCGGTTTGAAGCGGTTGAACAAGGCTACCAGCTCTTCTACGTTGTCCGCATCCACTTGCGCCGTTTCTACCTTTACGTTCTTGATGTCGGCGGCTATCTTGTCGCACTTGCTTTTCGTCCGGCTCGCTACCATGATATCGGTGAATACGTCAGCGTTCATCGCTATTTTCTTGACAGCCACAGTACTTACTCCACCCGCGCCAATAACTAATACTCTTCCCATGTATTGATAAATTAGTCTTGTTAATAGATTGTTCGCGATATTCTCAACCGCTGGGCAAATATACGGTTTTTTATTGGTTCTCTCTATAGAAATTCTTGCGAAAGCCATAGAAGAAAGTTTTATTCCCTTAGATAAAAACTCTATCTTTAGCCTAAAGATACATATCTTCAACTTAAAGATATATATCTTCAGCTTAAAGATACATATCTTTAGGCTAAAGATAGAGAATTCATCGGCATGTGGCGAACTTTTTCTTATAAGGTCCGGAGTTTTTTGTCTCGTCTTTTTCTATTTTCTCTTCTATCGAACTCACGTATAATATGTAACGAGAGTTGAATATGCCTTGGAACATAAAAAGAAGCCCGTCCTTGACTAAACATGCGTCGAGGACGGGCTTCTTTTCTAATCTATGTGTCAATACGTTTGATATCTTCTTTAAGCGAGGAAGGCCGCCACGCCTTCGGCGCAACGCTCGCCATCCATCGCGGCGGAGACGATACCGCCCGCGTAACCGGCTCCCTCGCCACAGGGGAAAAGCCCCCTGAGCGTGACGTGCTGGCACGTCTCCCGGTCACGGAGGATACGCACCGGAGCGGAGGTCCTTGTCTCTACCCCAATCATGACCGCCTCGTGGGTCAAGAAGCCTTTGGCGTTCTTCCCGAACCGCAGGAAAGCCTCCTTCATACGTCCCGTGATGAATTCCGGCATCCAGAAATGCAAAGGCGAGGCCAACAAACCCGGCGCGTATGAGGAGACCGGTAGGTCAAACGAATTTTTCCCGCGTACGAAATCATCCATCCGTTGCGCCGGAGCCGTCTGCCTCATATTCCCATTAAGCCAGCAAATCTCTTCCAGCCGTTCTTGGAAAGCCATTAAAGCCAGAGGAGAATCCGCCTCCACTTCCCTTCCGTCCTGAAGGAAAAGTTTCTCTTGCCCGACCAACGAAGGATAGTCCTCCGGACGAATCTCCACGACCATGCCGGAGTTCGCCCAGCGCGAGCCGCGGTTGGAGGGCGACATCCCGTTCACGACCACCTGCCGGGGGCCGCTTGCCGCCGGCACCACGAATCCGCCGGGGCACATGCAGAAGGAATAAACACCCCGGTCCCGTACCTGTGTCACGAAGCTATATTCCGCGGCGGGAAGATAATCGCCTCGCCCCTCTTTCCGATGATATTGGATGCGGTCAATCAAGGTCTGTGGATGCTCCAGGCGCACGCCCACCGCGATGCCTTTCGCCTCGATGGGTAACCGTCGCTCGTAAAAGTACGAATAGACATCGCGGGCGGAATGACCGGTCGCCAGAATCACCGGTCCTCGAAAAGTCTCTCCTGTATTGGTCTCGATACCTATTACTTCATCATCCTTGAGTATCAAGGCTTCCATTCGTGTCTCAAAATGAATCTCGCCGCCGGAATGCTTAATCCGCTCTCGGATGTTCTCGATTACCCGGGGCAGTATGTCCGTTCCGATATGCGGATGGGCATCCGACAGGATGGATGGGCTCGCTCCATGCTGACAAAATATATTCAATATCTTATCTACCGGCCCCCTCTTTTTACTACGGGTATACAATTTGCCATCCGAATACGCCCCGGCTCCTCCTTCGCCGAAACAATAATTAGACTCTCCGTTTATCTTGTGCTCCCGACTGATTAACGCTATATCTTTTTTACGTTCTCGCACGTTCTTTCCCCGTTCGACTATAATCGGACGCAAGCCCAACTCAATTAACCGCAGGGCGGCGAACAAACCTCCCGGACCCGCTCCTACGATAACTACGGGAGGCCTTCCGGAAACATCCCTATATTCTATCGGTCGATATTCTAGCTCTTCCGGATTCTCATTTATGAAAATTCGGAGTTTTACGTTGACGAATATCGTCCGTTGGCGTGCGTCAATCGAACGTTTCAACACCCGGACGGCACAAACGTTATCCAAAGCCTCTCCTGTCTCACGAGCCACCACTCGCTTAAGCGATTGTTCGCTCGCGGCTTCTTCAGGCAGAAGCCGTAATTGCAATTCTCTTATCATGCTTTTTTATGTTTATAGCGATTCGAAATAGGTGAGCTTAAAAATACCAATCACCTTGTCCTTCATCCAAAAAGATGCCGGAAAGCCTCTTCCACTTTCCTTACTTGCAAAACCTGCATTTTTATTTTAGTCAAATCAAATCCTTTTAAATTATTGTAGGGAATTATTATTCGGGTAAAACCTAATTTTTCCGCTTCCAGAACCCGTTGTTCGATACGATTAATCGGGCGTATCTCTCCGGAAAGTCCCACCTCTCCTGCCATACATACACCGGATTCGATGCTGATATCCAAACTGGAAGAAAGGATAGAACTAATTACCGCCAAATCGATAGCCGGGTCATTCACCTTTAATCCACCCGCTATATTCAGGAACACATCTTTTTGGATTAATTTAAATCCAGCTCTTTTCTCCAATACCGCCAGCAACATGTGCATTCGGCGCAAATCAAACCCCGTGGCGCTACGTTGAGGCGTACCATAAACCGCCGAACTGACCAAAGCCTGTGTCTCGATTAAAAAAGGACGCGCTCCTTCAATTGTCGCCGCGATAGCGACACCACTCAAACCCTCATGGTCTTGAGTCAACAACAATTCAGATGGATTGCTTACCTCCCGGAGTCCATTTTGGCGCATCTCGTAAATGCCTAACTCGGAAGTACTGCCAAAACGATTCTTTATGCTCCGTAAAATCCGGTATAGATAATGTCGGTCACCTTCGAATTGCAATACCGTATCCACGATATGCTCCAGCACTTTCGGTCCGGCTATACTCCCTTCCTTGTTGATATGGCCGATTAACAAGACTGGGACTCCGCTCTCTTTGGCGTACTTCAAGATGGCGGCACTACATTCTCTCACCTGCGACACGCTTCCCGGCGAAGATTCTATATTTTCCATAAAGATTGTCTGTATAGAATCTATGACCATCAAATCCGGCTGGATATTCATCGCTTGTGTCAAGATTCGATCCAAATTTGTCTCGCACAATATAAAGCAATCCGAAGATTCCCGCGATAATCTGTCCGCCCGCAATTTCAATTGCCGAAGACTCTCTTCACCAGATATGTATAAAGTCTTCAACCCTTTCAAGTGCAATACGGTCTGCAGTATCAAGGTCGACTTACCGATGCCCGGCTCGCCTCCAATCAAGACCAACGACCCTTTTACGAGACCTCCACCCAATACTCGGTTCAACTCATCGTCGCCCATGTCGATACGAGCCTCTTCCAACGCCGTGACATCGCGCAACAGTACCGGACGCACACCGTCCTTTTCTGCCAGTCCAACTCGTTTCGCCGCAGGTTCCTTCGCTACGATTTCCTCCACATACGTATTCCATTCCCCGCAATTCGGACACTTACCAAGCCATTTCGGAGAATCGGCACCACAATTGGAGCAAACGTACACCGTTTTTGTCTTTGCCATTTATCGCATTTCCTCCCCGATACCCACTTTCTTCACAAGCTTACCCGTCGTTTTTTCCTTATATAAATATCCGCGGAACATACCGCCGCTATTGAAAGGCATGGCGATATTTCCCTCTTTATCCACGGCGATCAAACCTCCGTTACCGGCATCTTTGTTTAATTCTTTATTGATAATGTAATCTGCGGCTTGCTTTACGCTCTCTTTCAGATATTTGTAACGGGCGCAAAGATTGAACGCCACGGCATGACGGATGAAATACTCGCCATGTCCCGTACATGAGACAGCGCAACTTGCGTTATCGGCATACGTCCCCGCTCCGATTACCGGTGAGTCTCCAATACGTCCCCAACGTTTCTTGAACATACCACCCGTACTGGTCCCGGCCACCAAATTACCTTGCCTATCCAATACGACACATCCTACTGTGCCATTCTTCTTACTCTCTCTCTTTAACTTCTCCACCCATTCCATTGTCTTAGGTGTAGCGAAGTACATATTATCCTCAACCATATCCAGTCCATGTTCTTTTGCGAAAGCCTCAGCACCGGAGCCGCTGAGCATCACATGTGGTGAACGTGTTTTTACCGCATAGGCGGCATCAATCGGATGCTTCACATGTTTCACGCCCGCTACGGCACCTGCGCTCAAATCTTTTCCTTCCATGATAGCTGCATCCAATTCGAAAGTCCCTTCTGAGGTACAAGTCGCTCCCACACCCGCATTGAATAACGGGTTCCGCTCAAAATAATTTATCACGGCCAGCACGGCGTCTACACCTTCACTACCCGCCGACAAGACCTTGTCGCCAATCATCAACGCCGAGTCCAGTGCGGCATAATACATTTCGGCTCTTTCCGGAGCCATCTTCAATTCACTCATTTCGCCAGCACCCCCATGCACTACAATCACATATTCCCGCTCTTGTGCGAAAGTAGCCGCTGACACCAGCAAGGCTAATGCGATGGCGATTTGCCTCCGTTGTATTCTTTTCATTACGCTTCTCTTGTTTATCAATATATTACTCAGTTATATACCAAACCGGTCCGGGCTGGTTACCCATCTCGAACTCTACCGTAACCCCACTCATGATTTGCTTGTGTGTGATGTAGCTCTTGTCATAAGGTTTCCCATTCATCTTCACGGACTGGATATAAATATTCTCCGCAGAGACATTCGGTGCCAATATCGTGAAAGTGTTCCCATTCTCTAAATTCATTCTCACTTCCGAGAATAGTGGCGTTCCAATTTCATAATGGCCGCTTATCGGATCGACCGGATAGAATCCCATTGAGCTGAATACGAACCAAGCGGACATTTGTCCACAATCCTCGTTCCCGCAAATGCCATCTGGCGTATTCTTATACAATTCATGTAATACCTGTGCCACATACTTCTGCGTCTTCCAAGGTTGTCCGACCTTATTATATAGGTAAATTACATGATGGCTCGGCTCGTTGCCATGCGCATATTGGCCAATCATACCTGTACTGAAAATCGGTAATTCTTCTCCTGTATCCGGTACGTAGGTGAACATGCTATCCAGCTTCTCCGCAAAACGTTCTTTCCCTCCGACCAAGCTGATCAAACCATCCACGTCATGCTGTACAGACCAGAAATATTGCCAGCCATTACTCTCGCAAATATCCTCCGTATAATCATTCGGGCTGAAACTTTCAGCGAAATTTCCCTTCTCATCACGAGGTTGCATAAAAGAGGAGACCGGGTTATATACATTCCGGTAGTTCTGGGAACGTCCGTAGAACTCTTCGGCGATTTCTTTCTTTCCCATCTTCTCTGCCATCTTGGCGATACAATAATCATCGTAAGCGTATTCCAACGTCTTGGACATCGACCAGCTCTCCCATTTCTCTGGATCACTATAAGCAGGCACATATCCTAATCGTTTATAATCAGCGATACCCGTGTATTGGTCGCGGTTAGCGGAAGCCACACACGCCTCCAACGCTTTTTCGGCATCAAAATCGCCTATCCCTTTCAAATAAGCGTCCACGATTACGGGAACCGCATGATAACCAATCATCATGTTTGTCTCCCATCCATGCAGATTCCACAAAGGCAACGCTCCACTTTGTTCATAGAAATTAAGGAAACACTTAATCATGTCGTTTGTCCGCTCCGGTTCCGTATAGGTGAACAACGGATGATTCGCCCGATAAGTATCCCATAGCGAGAAAGTCGAATAATTTGTCCATTCATCCGCCTTGTGAACCTGATTATCCGGTCCGAAGTAAGAGCCATCCACGTCGCTGTAAATCGTAGGCGCGATCTTGGAATGATACATCGCCGTATAGAAATTCACTATATCATCCTCATTCGGACCTTTCACCTCGATTTTGGAAAGTCGTTTATTCCAATTCGCCTTGGCTTGCGCACGATAAAAGTCAAAATCATCTTTCGGAGCCTCGGCACGCAAATTCGCGCTCGCTCCATCCATGCTGACACCTGATATTCCGGTAGTCACCAGGATTTCCTCTCCCTTTTCCGTGTCGAAATCGAAACGGGCCACGTACGCAGTACCAATCCTTCCTTTATCTTTCGTCACGATAGAGGTCGTATCCAACTGATAAGTCGTGAAAGGCTTGGAAAAACGAGTCTCGAAATAGACATGTTGTAAAGGAGACCAACCTTGTGAGAAACGATAACCGCGAATCGTGACGGAATCGATTACTTCTACATAAGAATCCAACGTGAAATCCCAATTCATCGCTTTTTTCAGGTCAAGGAAGACCGAAGCCTCTGCCTTTGGGAAAGTGTACCGTTGGATACCGCACCGTTCGGTAGCCGTCAGTTCCACGGTTATATCGTAATCTTTCAACCGTACCTTATAATATCCGGCGGAAGCCTCTTCCTCGTCATGCGAGAATAAGGAATGGATACCCAATGGAGCGGGAGCTTCCTTATAAGGATGGGTGACGGGCATGAATGAGATATCGTACAAGTCGCCCGCTCCCGTACCGGAAAGATGCGTATGGCTAAAACCCGCGATGGTCGAGTCCGGATAAAAGTAGCCGGAGATCCGGTCCCACCCGGGCAGACCGTTGTCAGGACTCAACTGCACCATCCCGAACGGGACTTGCGCACCGGGATAAGTGTTACCGGTAAAATCCGTACCGATCATCGGATTCACGTAACGTGCGAAATCCGCCTCCTGTTTCTTTTCAGGCGTGCAGGCCATTACCACCAGCAAGGAGACCGCCCATAAAGAGATGTGCTTCATGTTGTTTTGACTTTATTTTGTGCTTGAGCAAACATACGCAAATTTATTAAAAAAACAGCGAAGGTTCCCGCAAAAAATAAAACGAGGCATGTCATATTTGACATACCTCGCCTTTATTCTAATCAAAACGACTTATCCGTTAGCGACTTCTACCTCTCCGTCTTCCTCCTCGTCTTCCGGTGGCGCTTTCTTGACGAAGAACGCGCTCAGCTCGTACAAGCCGTAAAGCGGTAGGAATACGATACCTAACGTGAACGGATCGCTACTCGGCGTGATAAATGCCGCACCAATCAACAATCCCACGATCGCGTGCCGTCTGTACTTATGGAAAAACGAGCGGTTTAACAAGCCGATTTGTGATAAAAGCCAAGATAACAAAGGCATCTCGAACACGACTCCCATGACGAATATTAACGTCAAGAAATTATTCATATAGGAGTCAAGGGAAACCTGTTCCGTGATAGCCGCGCTCAACTGATAAGTGGCCAAGAAACGTAAGGTCATCGGGAACACGAGGAAATATCCCACGGCACATCCCACGAAAAACATCACCGTCCCGAACAAGAACACCCAGCGCACGTTCTTCTTCTCGTTCTCGTAAAGAGCCGGACTCACGAATCTCCATACCTCCCACACCAGATAAGGGAAAGTCAACAATAACGCCAGCCAAAACGAACACGTCATGTGCGTGAAAAACTGAGACGCTAGTTTGATGTTGACAATATCCACATGATAATCATCGTCGCAGAAATCCGGGAGGAAGGAGAAATACGAGCTTATCTTGCACATCTCCCGATAAACGATGAAATCAGAGCTGCACGGAGCCATCACTACGTTATCGAACAGCCAAGGCATCACGGCGAACCCGCCTATCGCGAAAACAAAGAGCGCTAAAATAGAACGAAATAAAGTCCAACGAAGTTCTTCCAGGTGGTCCCAGAATGACATCTCTTCTTGTTGCATCTTCCTTTACTTCTTTTCCGTATCGTCTATCTTGATATCGTCTTCCAATCCTTTTACACCGTCCTTAAAATTCTTAACGCCTTTACCGAGGCCTTTCATTAGTTCCGGAATCTTCTTACCACCGAAAAGCAATAATACGATGATGGCGATAATGATAATCTCGCCGGTACCTAAATTTCCAATAAACAATAATTCATTCATGATATTCTAACCTATTTAATTATTAAATTCACGATTCCAATTCTCAATTCCAAGGGGCAAAGATACAATTTGTAATGAATCGCGGTCGCATTATTCCAAATTTATTACCTTTGCACCGTCTTAAAAAACTGAAATTAGAAAAAACGAAAGAAATGAAAGCGTACGTATTTCCTGGGCAAGGGGCGCAGTTCGTTGGTATGGGCAAGCACCTGTATGAGAGCGATCCCCTCGCGAAAGAGATGTTTGAGAAAGCGAACGAAATCCTTGGATTCCGCATCACGGACCTGATGTTCGAAGGGACGGACGAGGATTTAAGACAAACCAAGGTCACTCAACCTGCTATTTTCCTACATTCCGTCATTCTCGCCAAGACGTTGGGCGAACAATTCCAGCCGGACATGACCGCAGGCCATTCATTGGGTGAGTTCTCCGCTTTAGTGGCGGCCGGAGCGTTATCCTTCGAGGATGGTTTGGTATTGGTATCCAAACGTGCCATGGCGATGCAAAAAGCGTGCGAAGCCACTCCTTCCACGATGGCGGCGGTTATCGCGTTACCGGATAAGACGGTCGAGGATATTTGCGCGAACATACACGACGAGATTGTCGTATGCGCGAACTATAATTGCCCGGGGCAATTGGTCATCTCCGGCTCTATTCCCGGTATTGACGAGGCTTGTGAGAAATTATTGGCCGCCGGCGCTAAACGCGCTTTGAAGCTGAAGGTGGGCGGCGCTTTCCATTCTCCGTTGATGGAGCCGGCCCGCGCGGAACTGGCCGAGGCTATCGAGGCGACGGCATTCAATAAGCCCGCTTGTCCGGTTTATCAAAACGTCAGCACGAAGGCGGAGACTTGTCCTGACACCATCAAGAGTAACTTGATCGCCCAATTGACCGCTCCGGTACGTTGGACCCAAAGCGTACAGAACATGATCGCCGACGGCGCTACCCACTTCATCGAGTTAGGTCCGGGTGCCGTATTGCAAGGTTTGATCAAGAAAATCAATAAGGAAGTAACCACGGAGGGGATGCAATAATTCCTTTCGGGAGAAAATACAATTCCCCTCGGAAGAAACCGCGATTTCCTCCGAAGGGAATTTTGTTTTTGTACGGATGAAATATCCGCCTATCGCTTAGAATTTTTCCTCGTTCGCCATGCGCCACATATTCAGGAAAGAAGCCTTTGTTATATTCACCACCTTATCCCAATTAATCCGGTCGGTATGGTCGCTGGGCTGGTGATAATCCGGATGCCCGTCCGTGTGATACCAAATGATAGGGATATTTACCCTTGCGAATGAGCCGTTATCGCTTCCTCCGACAGGCTTGTCCCACGGGCGATAATCCGGTGTCAGATTCAATCCGTATTTCTTAATATCATTCTTCAGCCAGTCCCCGAAAGCGGGATGAGCCTCCGTATAGAAATAGACGACATGCGTGGGTCTCGACTCATCGTTGTTACGCCCTATCATATCGAAATTCAAGTAACCTTTCACGTTTTTAATCTCAGGAAAAGATTGGACAAACGCCCTCGACCCGAGCAGGCCTTTCTCCTCGCCGTCCCAGAAGGCGAAAATGACGGTTCGTTCCGGCTGTTCGCCCGTGGCGAGAAAAGCCCTCGCGATCTGCAGCACGGCCGATACGCCCGAGGCGTTGTCATCCGCCCCGTTATAAATTTGGTCTCCACTCAACATCGGGTCAATACCTAAATGGTCGTAGTGCGCTCCAACGATTACGATCTCGTCCTTCCGTTTTCCCTCTATCTTTCCCAAGATATTGTTCAACGCTAACTTTTGATAGGCTCTTTCCTGCTTGATTTTCGCTATTGAGTCCGGATGTACCTGCCAACGCCCTCTCTTTTGACGTTCCGGATGGCAAGCCTCGAACGGATGGTAATAAGAGTCGCCTACCGGAGCGATTCCCAGCGCCTTGAGATTCGCCACGATATAATCACCCGCGATACGTCCCTCGCGAGTGCCCGCTTCCCGGCCTTTTAAATCGTCATCGGCCAAGAAACCGATATGGGCTTCCGCCGTCAACCGGTTAATCGAGTTCAAACCTTTTACCTCAGGATTCTCCGCCCAAGCGGTAACGCCCAACGTCAATGATAAGAATAATAATCCAATGTTTTTCATCGCATCGTGTTTTTTAATGATTTTATTTTGTTCAGCTTTTCTCTTCGCGAAAGTAATGAATTCTATTTTTTTTATAACTTGCGCTTTCATTTATTCGATAACTAAACATACGATTATCCAGGATATGCGTTTAAACAGTGTCTCTGACAAATTAAAAAGTATGAAAGAATGGTCGATTTTGGGCATCGCCATATTATTAGTTTCCTGCGAGGCCAAAAACACCTACATCATAGAAGGAGAAGATCACGCGTTCGAAAACGGGCAGTACATGTTCGTGGCCGACGCTACGAACTGGAGTCTTTTGGACTCCGCGCGGATAGAAAATCACACGTTCCGGATAGAAAGCGAGAACATCGGTACGGGCATTGGTATGCTTTATATGGGAACATCGTCCGACCCGCGAACGCAACGGCAAATAAGTAACTATTTTTTCTTGGAAACCGGACATACTATCACTTATCATCATGATACGGTCTCCGGCTTTTACTTGATGGAAGGAAGCCCTATGAATGAAATCAACAATCAGCTGGACCGCTTGTATCGGGACGCTCCGAAAGATTGGCAAACCATGGCGCAGGAGGTCGCGGAGGAGCATCACGACGTGTTAGGCATTCATTTTATTGACGAACTGAGGGCGTTCCTTTCTAAAAACGAGCTTCAAGAATTGATCGCGGGATTTCCGCCTGAAATGCGAGAACACCCTTTATTCATCAAAGTAGAGGAAAAAGTAAACGCCGTCAAAGCGGAAGTAGGCACTCCTTATTACGACTTGAGAGGAACCGACATTAAAGGCGATTCCATCTTTTTAGGCAAGATAATTAGCCGGAAAGAGACGAAATATGTCTTGTTGGATTTTTGGGGCACGTGGTGCGGTCCTTGCCGAGCCGAGCTTCCAAACCTAAAAAACACATATGAAGAATATAAGGATAAGGGTTTGGAGATATTCGCCGTAGCCTTTGACAATAACCGGGATGTATGGGAACAAACCATAGTTCATGAAGGTCTGGATTGGATAAATATCATCGCCTCTTTCGACAAACCCTACAGTTTTCATCCTTTCTGGCGGGCTTACGGCCTGACCGGAATACCCAATAACTTTTTAATAGATACCTCTAATGGATTGATTATCTCCAAAGATTTACGAGGAGAGGACTTGCGGCGGGAATTAGCCGAATTGTTGGATTGAGCGGGCATACTATAAACAAAAAAAGGCTCTCCTCCGGCTCTCGCCTCAGGAAATCCTCCTCCCCAGCATCTCTCACCGACCCGTTTGAACAGGAGGTAAGAGACGACATCTTATTTTCTACATCTACTTTTTTACATCCAACGCGGAACATCAGTTCTTCTCGGCGTCCGCATGGATCTCATTCATGAGGCGACGAATCTCAGCGTTCACCCGCTGGCTCATCGCTCCGTTTCCGGCCGATTGATAACGGTCAGCCTGATAACGTAACATCGCCAAAGTGCGATAAACTTTCTCATTCTCTCTCATAATCATAAGTTTTATGCTTTTCACTCCTGAAAAGCTGGTTAATAAAATAATTCTAAACAATCTCTTTTTCAAATACATCGCGAAGATAAGCGATTTTCGCAGAAAATATGTTGTAAAACATAATAATCCGGCATGTTTTTCGTATGTTTTAAGATTGTTGCCCAGAAAATCTATCGTAATAAACACTTATTTATAATACGTTGAAATGTTTTAAGGCGTTAAGAATACCATCGTCATCCACGGAGGTGGTCACGTAATCCGCCGCTTTTTTCACCTCCTCATCCGCGTTGCCCATGGCGACACCAATTCCCGTGTGGCGAAGCATCGATATATCATTCCCTCCATCCCCGAAAGCCATCGTCTCGTTTAACAGAATTCCGTAATACGCAATCATCTTGTCGATGCCGACCGCCTTGCTGCTCCCGGAGGGAATCACGTCCGCGAATAAGGGGTTCCAACGAGTAGCCTCGCAATGAGGCAATACCGACATGATACGTTCCTCTTGGCCCGACGTGAAAAAGGCTATCAGTTGGAACACCTCTTTTCCTCCATTTCCCTGAAGCGGACGAATAGGCGGACAGGGAAAATCGAGGAGCCGAAAGACCTCGTCTACTGATTCATCCTTGTAATTCAAATAAAGCCCATCCTCTTCCACCAACGCGCACGGGAAAGGCTCCATTTGCTCCTGATAACGAATCAACGCGTCGATGTCTTCCGCTGGTATGCGATGTTTGTAGACTAAATCTCCCGTTCCGCTCAAACAATATCCGCCATTCAGCGTGACATAGCCGTCGAACTTCTGTGTCCCTACATTATTAATGGATTGCAGTTGGCGCCCGGAGGCGATGAAGACCTTGATGCCTTTCTCCCTCAACCGGTCCAAAGCCCAAATGGTCGATTCCGGAAGTTTATGGGTCTTGAAGCTGACCAGCGTTCCGTCTATATCCAAAAATACCGCCTTAATCATAAGTCCTCTGTTCTTGTTTGTCTGCCGCGAATATACGACTTAGCCCGAAAACACCCAAGAAACAAGAAACGTCGCGGGCATCAAAAAGAGGAGAGAGGCCGTAACAAAATAAAATTTCCGCCGGTAAAAACTCTATCTTTAGCCTAAAGATATATATCTTCAACTTAAAGATATGTATCTTCAGCTTAAAGATGCGTATCTTTAGGCTAAAGATAGAGTTTTTTTATGGAAGAAATCCTTTTTTCTCAGTGGCGAGACGGGGAATATCCTTCGATGGATATTCTTTTGTCACAGCGGAATTAGTCGTATTTTCGCGGGAGGTTATTTTTCACCGTTACGTAGTGGCTATGGATTATTCGAAGGAATTTTTTGACTTTATCAGGGAGCATGCGTCGGATGACGCGAGCCGGCTTTTGCTTTCGGCGGCTCGTTACCCGGGAATCGACGTGCTTTTCGCCGTGGACCAGATTGAGGCCCGGAGGCGGATTCGCGAGAAGTTGCCCTCGTGGTATCGGGAGCCTCGTTTGCTTTTCCCTTCTCGGATAGCGGCCGAGCAGTGCTCCTCGGAGCGGACGGCGTCGTACAAGCGGGAATTGGTGGGGCAAGTGTCTTGCCTATGCGACTTGACCGGTGGCTTGGGCGTGGATAGTTATTTCTTTTCCCTTTCCGCCCGACGGGTGATTTATATCGAGCGTTTTCCTGAATATCGTGAGGTGGCTGAACATAATTTCGGATTGTTGGGCGCGACGAATATCGAGACGCTGAGTGGCGACGCCGCGGATTGGGTGGAACGTTTGGAGGACGTGGATTTGTTTTATGTGGACCCGGCTCGGCGGGGTGAGGGCGACAGGCGGGTTTTCGCCTTGAGCGATTGCGAACCGGACTTGCCGCGGCTCTTGCCTTTGTTGTTTCGCCACGCTCCGCGAGTCTTGGCGAAGCTCTCGCCTATGGCGGATATCGCGATGACACTGGAGCTATTGCCGCGGACCGTCGCCGTGCATGTCTTGTCCGTGAGGAACGAGTGCAAGGAGCTGCTTTTCGATATGGAGCGGGAAGCGGAGGCGACGAGCCCTCAAGTCTGTTGCGTGAATTTCGCCTCGGATGGGCGGGAGGAGCGTTTCTGTTTTTCGCTCGCCGAGGAACGGACGATGGCGGGCGTGGTCCGTAGCGTGGTCCGCGACTATCTGTACGAACCGAACGCTTCCATCTTGAAGGCGGGCGCTTTCAAGTCGGTGGGCGCACGATATGGATTGGACAAGTTGCACGTGAGCAGCCATTTATACACTTCGGATAATTGGTCGGAAGATTTCCCCGGCCGTTCGTTCCGGGTGGAGGAGGTCATCCCATTTAACGGCAAGTCGCTCAAGGGGCTGGTCAAGCGAATCCCTCGAGCGAACGTTACAGCCCGTAATTTCCCGCTTTCCGTGGCGGAACTACGGAAACGGACGGGCATCCGCGAGGGGGGCGATGTCTATCTTTTCGCCACCACCTTGGCGGGGGAGGAGAAGGTGTTGATCCGTTGCCGGAAGCTTGTCAGGTGAACAGCATAATCAAGAGTTGGGCGGAAATCACCCGGATGAACATGGAAAGCGGGTAAACCGTGGCGTACGATACGGACGGCTCGTCGCCCTCGACGGTCGTGTTGGCGTAGTTCAGCGCCATCGGGTTCGCCATGCTTCCGCACAGCATACCCACATTATGGGCGTAGTCTATCTTGAAGAACCGCGAGGCGGCGAAGCCTACGATCAATACCGGAATGAGGGTCAGCAGGAAGCCGATGCCAATCCAGAGGAGGCCTTCGGCTTGGAAGACGGTCTCGAAGAAGTGTGCGCCGGAGTCCAGCCCCAGTCCCGCCAGATAAATGACGATACCGAATTGCCGCATCATCAGGTTGGCGCTTTGCGTGGTGTAGGTGGTCAGGTGGAAACGCGGTCCGAACGCGCCCATCAGGATGCCAACGATAATTGGTCCGCCCGCCACGCCCAGTTTGATAGGCGTGTCCATGCCCGGCAGGGGAATCGGTATGGAACCGATAAGCACGCCCAGCGCGAGCCCTACGAATATGGCGAGCAGGTTGGGGTTGTCCAGCCGCTTCAGCTCGTCGCCGAGGATTTTCCCGACGTTGTTCACGGAGTTCGCCTCGCCCACGATGGTCAGCTTGTCGCCGATTTGCAGTCGAAGGTCGGGGGAAGCTATCAGGTCGATGCCGGCGCGGTTCACTCTCGTGATGTTGATGCCGTACAGGTTACGGAGGCGCAGCGAGCCGAGTTTCACCCCGTTCACCCGGTTGCGGGTCACCACGATGCGTCGTGATATCAGCTGGCTGTCGATGGCGTTCCAGTCGATGTCTTTCTTGTTCCAGTCGGTGTTCTCCTGCTCGCCGAAGAGGGTCTTGATACGCTCCACGTCCGCTTTCACGGAGATGACGAGCAAGTGGTCTTTCTCCTTCAGCACCGTGTCGGAGGTGGGAATGGTCACTTTCCCGTCGCGCCACAGGCGGGAGATGACGAAATGCTTCTCCGTCAGTCGCATCACCTGCCGGATGCTTTTATTATATATGGAAGGGTTCAGCACCTGGAACTCGGCGACGAAGGTGGCGGTGTCCTGCTCCTTGCGCAGGTCCTTCGTCTTCTTGGCGAACAACGCCTTCAGCGCGACGATGGCGAGTATCACGCCTACCACGCCCAACGGGTAGGTGACGGCGCACGCCAACGCCATGTCGGTCACGTTCCTCACGTTCTCCGGCTCCGTTTGCAGCAGGGCTTGCTGGGCGGCTCCCAAGGCGGGGGTGTTCGTCACCGCGCCGGAGAGCAGGCCTACCATCACGGGCATGGATACGCCGCTGGTCCAATGGAAAACCAAGGTCAGCAGGATGCCCAAGGCGATGACCGCCAGGCCCATGGTGTTCAGCAGCACGCCCTCTTTCTTCATGGAGGAGAAGAAGCTCGGTCCCACCTGCAGGCCCAAGGTATAGACGAAGATGATGAGTCCGAAGTTTTGCGCGAAGTTCAGCATGTCCTTGTTTATCGCAATGCCGAAATGGCTGACCAAGATACCCGTGAAGAATACGAAGGTGACACCCAGCGAGATGCCGAAGAACTTTAGCCGTCCCAGATACACACCTATCGCCGAGACGATGGAGAGAACCGCCACCGCTTGTATCATGGTGGGTTCGGTGAATGTCTCAAGTAACCAATTCATTGTGACTCGTTTTGTATGACGCCGCGAAAGTACATAAAAATACGATACCTTTTATATGAGAACGGCATATCGGCGTAGTCGTTGTCAATCTCATATACCATCACTGGCGTGACGGACGCCAAGGTGACCGCCATCCCAAGGAAGGACGCTTTTCGGACCCCACGAGTGCCCTCCTGAAGGACCCCACGAGTGGTATATCGAGGTACCCCACGAGTGCTCTCCTAAAGGACCCCACGGGTGGGGTCGGAAAGCGGGATACGCCCGTCCGCTCGGCTATCGTCTTAATTCCTCTATTAACGCCATGCGCTCCAAGGAGAAAGTGGAGTCGTTGCGCTGGATGTATTCCAGCAATTCCTTGGCTTTCGCCCGTAGCCCCGCCGGTTCTTGGGCGAGGTAGCTTTCCTCTATCAAGGTCTTCGCGGCAAGCTCCATGCGCGGTAAGCCGCAAGCGTCGTCTTTATCCAGCGCCTGTTTTATCGCGTCGGGCGTGTTGGCGAGGAGGAAGTCCGTATCTACGTTCAGTGACGTGTAGACCGATTGGATAAGCTCCGGGTTCTCTCGCGCGCCGTCGTTGTCGTTCCGGTTGAGGACCATCTGGGCGACCATCTTGCCCAGTTCCTCTATTTGCACCATGATGAAGTCTCTTTTCAGCATATTGTCTTGTTTAACTCCTACATTACGGTTACGCTCAAGATGCGGATGTCTTTCTTGGGGCGGTCGTACGCGTCCCTCGGTTGGGTGGCTATTTGGTCCAAGATGTCGAACCCTTCGGTCAGCTCTCCGAAAATCGTGTACTCCCCGTCCAAGTGATGGCAACCTCCCACGGTCGTGTAGGCCTTCCGTTGCTCGTCGGTGAAGAGCAGGTGGCCGGGCGTCGCCCGGATGACCGAGTCTATCCGCGCGTTGATTGCCCGCAGGCGTTTGATGTATTCCCGCCGGTTGCTCACCTTCATCATGTTCAGCTCGGCGCGTACCGGCACGTAGAACTCCTTCAACGCCTTTTGGCGCACCGCGTGATTGGCGGTCCGTTCCAGCGTGTCCAGCTCGCCTCCCCGATAGACCTTCCCTTGCACGATGAAGAACTGCGACATGTCCGATTTCTTTTGGGGATTCACGTCGTCCGGCTGGCGCGGGGCGGCCAAGGCGCCTCGCTTGTGGAAGTATTTCTCGTTGAACTCCGGCATAATCTCGGCCGTGCGGTCGCCGAAGCCGCACCGGGCGCCCGCCGGGGCGTTACGGGAATCGGGCGCCCCGCCTTGAATCATGAACTCCGGGATGATGCGGGTGAAGAGCGTCCCGTCGAAAGCTCCGCTCCGGGCCCGCTCGATGAATGTCCGCGTATGGTTCGGCACGTCGTCGTACAGGACGGCTTTCATCGTGCCGATGTTCGTCTGGATAACGACCGTCTTGCCCTCGCCTCGTGCGAAAGCGAGGGTCGCGCACAGCGATAACACTCCTAAGATGGCATATATTTTTTTCATATAATTAGTTTTTGAGGGACCAAATGTACGAAAAAAACATGGTTTTTTGCGTACATTCGCGTTTTCATTCAGCGATTGTTTTTTAATGTATATAAGCGAGGAAGAGATATTGGACCATATTTCCGCCGAGCCTTTCCGGTTGATATCGGACGCCGCGGACGAGCTGGGTGTCGAGGCTTACGTGATAGGCGGGTACGTGCGGGACATTTTTTTGAACCGTCCCTCGGAAGACATCGACGTGGTGGCGGTAGGGAGTGGTATCGAGTTGGCGAGGCGAGTGGCCAAGAAGCTGGGCAAGAAGGCTTGCCTGTCCGTGTTCAAGAACTTCGGGACGGCGCAGGTGAAGGCGGGCGATCTGGAGCTGGAGTTCGTCGGGGCGCGCAAGGAGTCGTATAGCCACGACAGCCGTAAGCCGGTCGTGGAGGACGGGACCTTGGAGGATGACCAAAACCGTCGCGACTTCACTATCAACGCCTTGGCCCTGTGCCTCAACAAGGAACGGTACGGTGAGCTGGTGGACCCTTTCGGCGGTTTGGACGACTTGGAGGAGCTGACGATTCGCACGCCTTTGGACCCGGACATCACCTTCAGCGACGACCCTCTGCGGATGATGCGCGCCATACGTTTCGCCACGCAGCTGGGCTTCTTCATCGACCCGGACACGTTCGACGCCATCGTCCGTAACCGGAAGCGGATAGCGATTATCTCCAAGGAGCGTATCGTGGACGAGCTGAACAAGATGATTCTTTCTCCCAAACCCTCCATCGGCTTCGACTTGCTGGATAAAAGCGGCCTGCTCGCCCTTATTTTCCCGGAGTTGTCCGCACTGAAGGGGGTGGAGACCAAGGAGGGCATCGGACACAAGGACAACTTCGCGCATACCTTGATGGTGCTGGACCGCTTGAGCCGGACCTCCGACAACCTTTGGCTGCGCTGGAGCGCCTTGTTACACGACATCGCCAAGCCCGCCACGAAGCGTTTCGACCCTCGTCTGGGATGGACGTTCCACAATCATAACTTCATAGGGGAGAAGATGATTCCCGGCATTTTCCGCCGGATGAAACTCCCGATGAACGAGAAGATGAAATACGTGCAGAAGATGGTGAGCCTACATATGCGCCCTATCGCCTTGTCGGACGACGAGGTGACGGACTCGGCGATTCGCCGCTTGTTGTTCGACGCGGGCGATGATGTCGATGACCTGATGAAGCTTTGCGAGGCCGATATCACGAGCAAGAACCCGGACAAGGTGCGCCGTTTCTTGGAGAATTTCCGTAAGGTGCGCGAGAAACTGGCCATTATCGAGGAGAAAGACCGTGTGCGCAACTTCCAGCCTCCGGTGTCCGGCGAGGAGATTATGCGCGTCTTCGGCCTGCCGCCCTCGAAACCCGTGGGCGTATTGAAGGAGGCGATAAAGAACGCCATTCTCGACGGCGTTATCCCGAACGAGTACGAGGCCGCCCGCCGTTTCATGCTCCAGCGGGCGGAGGAGATGGGCTTGAAGCCGGTGGAATAGCCGCCGATATATAGATTCTTGCCGTGAACCGCGGTTGGAACGCCGCCGATATATAGATTCTCGCCGTGAACCGTGGTTGGAACGCCGCCGACATATAGATTCTCGTCGTGAACCGTGGTTGGCGCCTCGCCGATATATAGATTCTCGTCGTGAACCGTGGTTGGAGGCTCGCCGATATATAGATTCTACCGCGCGGCGAAAAGAAAAAGCGTGTGGCGATAGTCCGCCTACACGCTTTTCCGCTGTTTTATGTATCTGTTTGTCGGATTTTACCAGATAACCACCCGGTCTTCCGGAGCCAAGTACATCGGGTCTCCCTCCTTGATGCCGAACGCGTCGTAGAAGGCGTCGATGTTGCGCAGGGCCGCGTTCACGCGCCATTTACCCAATGAGTGCGGGTCTATTTTCGTCAACCGGCGGATTTCCTCCGGGCGAATGTTCTGTCCCCACAAGGTGGCGTATCCCAAGAAGAAGCGTTGCTCGTTGGTGAATCCGTCGATGGGGGCGGGTGTCTCTTTGCCTTTCAAGGAGTTTTGGTAGGCTTGGTGGGCGATTAGCAGACCGCCGTGGTCCGCGATGTTCTCTCCCAAGGTGAACCGTCCGTTCGCGTGGAGCGTGTCGACCACGACGATTTGGTCGTATTGCTTCACCAGTATTTCCGCGCGTTCCGTGAAGCGTTCCGCGTCCTCGGCGGTCCACCAGTCCACCAAGTTGCCGTCCTTGTCGTAATTGCGTCCTTGGTCGTCGAATCCGTGCGTCATCTCATGGCCTATCACCACGCCGATGGCTCCGTAGTTCACCGCGTCGTCCGCCTCCGGGTTGAAGAACGGGGGCTGAAGGATGGCCGCCGGGAAGCAAATCTCGTTCGTCGTCGGGTTATAGTAAGCGTTCACGGTCTGCGGGCTCATGTACCAGCGGCTCTTGTCCACCGGTTTGTCCACGTCCGCCAGCTGATATTCCATGTCGAAGATGTTCGAGCGGCGCACGTTCGCCCAGTAGGAGTCGTTCTTGATTTCCAGGCCGCTGTAATCGCGCCATTTGTCGGGATACCCGATTTTCACGGTGAAGGCGGCCAGTTTCTCTCTCGCTTTCGCCTTGGTCGTGTCGCTCATCCACTGTAAGCCGTCGATGCGCTCGCCGAGGGCTGTCTGCAGGTTTCCTACCAAGGTCAGCATTTTCTCTTTCGAGGAGGCGGGGAAATACTTGGCCACGTACATCTCGCCCACGGCCTCGCCCAACGCTCGGTTCACCACGCTCAGCGAGCGTTTCCAGCGCGGTTGCTGCTCTTGCTTGCCGGACATCGTTTTCCCGTAGAACTCGAATTCGGCGTCCGCGAAGTCGTCGCTCAGGTAAGGAGCCGCCGCGTTCAGCAGGTTGAACTCCAAATAGTATTTCTGCTCGTCCACGGTGATGTCTTTCAAGAATTTGTCCAAACCCTTATAGAATTCCACCTGCTTGGCGTCCAGTTCCTTCAGGCTGTCCAGCCCCATCGTCTCGAAATAAATGTCCCAGTTGAGGGCCTCGCCGAGTTTCTTGAACTCCTCGTATGGCATCTTGTTGTAGTTCTTTTGCGAGTCGCGCAAGTCCTCCCTGCTGTAGGAGATTTCGGCGATACCTTTCTCTATTTTCATCACGGCGTCTACGGCTGCTTGCGCCTGCTCCGGACTCGCTCCTGTCAGGGTGAATAGCCGGTCGATGTATGTCCTGTATGCCTTGCGGATTCGCTCGGAGCCTTCGTCCTCCATCAGGTAATAGTCCCGGTCTCCCATTCCGATTCCGGCTTGATACAATTGGACGATGTTCATATCGCTGTTTTTCTCGTCCGCCCCGACAAACAAGGCGAAGAAAGGAGCCATCCCTTCCTTGTGGAGTGTCGCTACCATCTTGGAGACATCCGCTTTGGTGGCCAGCGATTGGATGGCCGCGAGCTCTTCTTTCACGGGCGTGGCCCTGTCTTCGTTCAATTTCGTGCTATCTAATCCCATCGCGTAGAGCGCGCTGATTTTTTGCGCCGCGCCTCCCGCCTCTTGAGGTGCCGCTTTCAATTCCTCGATTAATGTCCGTAATTGATTCTCGTTGTTCTCCCGCAGCTGGTCGAAAGTCCCGAAGCGGGCGTATTCCGGTTTTAGTGGGTTGTTTTTTATCCACCCGCCACACGCGTACTCGTAAAAATCCGTACCGGCGGCGACCGTGGTGTCTAGATTCGCCAAATCGATGGCCGCTATCTTGGCGACCTCTTTCTGGGGGGCGTTACAACTTGCCAGAGCGACCATGCCGGCCGCTAAAAACGGAAACATTTTTCTCTTTTTCATTCTGTTTAATATTAGCCTTAAATAACACCGCGAATGTACGTATAAAACCTCGTTTTTTACGAAACATCAGCAAGTTTTCTTGTCCGGAGGGTGGCATTGCGAAATAAGTTTTGTACTTTCGCGGCACAATTTAAATCTATTCATTAAGATAAATTATTCGGAATAATGAGTGCACAAACTCCTTTCTTGGTGTTTTCGGGAACGAATTCCCGTTATCTTGCGGAGAAAATCTGCAATAGTTTAGGATGCCCTCTGGGACAGATGAATATCCAGCATTTCGCGGATGGCGAGTTCTCAGTCTCTTATGAAGAGTCTATCCGTGGAAGAGATGTCTTTTTGGTACAATCTACTTTCCCTAATTCAGACAATCTGATGGAGTTGCTCCTGATGATAGATGCCGCTAAACGCGCTTCCGCGCATTCGATTATCGCCGTTATTCCCTATTTCGGATGGGCCCGCCAAGACAGGAAGGATAAACCCCGTGTCTCTATCGGCGCTAAGCTGATAGCGGACATGTTGAGCACGGCCGGAATTAACCGGTTGATTACGATGGACCTCCACGCCGACCAAATCCAAGGCTTTTTCAACGTACCGGTAGACCACTTGTACGCGTCTTCCGTATTCTTGGACTATATCAAGACCTCGTTGCCGTTGGATAACCTCTGCATCGCGACTCCGGACGTGGGAGGAACGAAACGCGCCAGCAGCTATTCCAAGTATCTGGGCGTGCCGATGGTGATTTGCCATAAATCGCGTTTGCGCGCGAACGAGGTGGCCGAGATGCGTATCATCGGTGACGTGAAAGGGTTGGACGTGCTCTTGGTGGATGATATGGTGGATACGGCGGGGACAATCACGAAAGCGGCCAACTTGATGATGGAGAACGGCGCGAAGTCGGTACGGGCTATCGCCAGCCATGCCGTGATGTCCGACCCCGCCTCGGTTCGTGTGGACCAATCCGCCTTGACGGAGATGATTTTCACGGATTCCATTCCTTACGCGAAAAAGTGCGAGAAGGTGAAAATCCTTTCCATCGCCGATATGTTCGCCGAGGCTATCCGCCGCGTATGTAGCGGCGAGTCTATCAGCTCGCTGTATGTGATTTGATTCTTTATAATATAGGACAGGATAAAGCGAACCCTTCGCCTCTCTTTTTGGAGAAGCGAAGGGTTTTTTGTTGGGAAGCGGGAGAGAGTGTTTCTTTTATATCTCTATCATGCGGACGTGATTTTGCATAGCGGAAAAAAGGAAAAAGAAAGGATAAGAAATGTCGAATCCTATAGGGAAAAATCCGCTTGATAACCGAATTTTCTCTATCTTTAGGCTAAAGATACATATCTGCAGCCTGAAGATATATATCTTTAACTTAAAGATGGATATCTTTAGTCTAAAGATAAACTTTTTCTGGATGTGTTTCTCTTTTTTCTTACCGGCTTATTGACTTTTAGACCGGACTTCCTGATTTTTTCATGGGCATAGCTTATATTTGTCGTATCTATATGAGGCGGGAAGGTAGTTAGTGCTTATAAATATTTGTTATTTTCGCGTATGATTGATTTCGTTAAAATGAAATGTTTGCGGCAAAACGTTAATTTATGGATATTGATTTGGAATCGGACTATTTGGAAAAGCTAGGCGAAGGAGACCATCGGGCTTTCGAGTCGCTTTTTATCTATTATCATCCTAAGGTGAAGGGTTTCTTGTGTGGTTTCGTGAAAGACGAGGAAGAGGCGAGCGATATGGTTCAGGAACTTTTTTTCAGGATATGGATGAATAGAAAAGCTATCTCTAAAGTTTCTTCTTTCCAAAACTATCTTTTTCGTATGGCACGGAACATGGTTTATGATTATTTTGAGCATAACCTCGTGAAGGAGAAGTATGAGCGGAAAGCGCGAGAGGAAAGTCGTGTTTATGGTTTGGATATTATAGAGGAGGAGTTGTATGCCCGGGAACTTTCTTTGCTGATCGATATGGCGATCGAGAAAATGCCGACGCAACGGAGACGGATATTTATCATGAGCCGCAAAGAAGGGCTTTCAAACGAGGAGATCGCCGTGCGGTTGGGTATCAACAAACGTACGGTAGAGAACCATATCACCCAAGCCTTGAGCGATTTGAGAAAAGTAATCTTGTGTTTTTTGATTTTTTCCTTGAAATTTTTGTGATTCGGCCGTGTGTGCGTCTTTACTTGCCCGTCTTTATGTAAAAACGGACAAATATGGCGAATAAATATGTGGGAAGGTTGATACGGAATTTCTTCGAGAACGATTTCTCTGAAGAGATTCGGTCGCGTTTCGGCCAATGGCTTCTTTCTGATGGAGCGGAGGACGAGAAATCGCGGGTGATGCGTGAGATTTGGGAGAAATCCGCGTGTAATAAAAAAGATGAGAATACATGGACGGAGTTGAATCGTTTGCGCCACACGATTGAGCGTTCGGAAAGGCAGGCTCGCCTCTCTCAATTCAAGCGGTTTGCCCGAGTTGCCGCTATTTTACTACTTCCTTTGTTGGGTGCGGTTTCCGCTTATTTCCTCAAGCCGGATACGGTGCGTCTCGTGGAACCGGAGATAGTGGAGTGTTTCGTGCCGTATGGGGAAATGGAGCATCTTTTCCTTCCCGATAGTTCCGAGGTGTGGCTGAACGCGGGTTCGCTGTTGCTTTATGCGAGGGAGTTCAATGGGGAAACAAGGAATGTATATCTGAATGGGGAGGCAAATTTCAAGGTGGCGAAAGATCTTGAAAAGCCATTTATCGTCAAGACGGAATATATGGATATAGAGGCGTTGGGGACTGTCTTTAACGTACAGGCTTATTCTGACACCCGAAAAATAATGGCCACGCTTGAGGAGGGGAAAGTGAAGGTTGACACGAAAGGAAATAACGCCCGTTCTTATATTTTATCTCCGGACGAGGAGGTGGTTTATGATCGTGCCACTCAAAAAAGCGTTCAGCGGGAGGTGGACGCTTCGAAAGATAGCCAATGGAAGATGGGGTATTTGGTGTTTCAAGGTAATACGTTCGAGGAAATCATGCGCTCGATCGAGCGGAGATTTGACGTTTCGGTCAATTACGATAGCGATAAGTTCGCGGGGCGTTCGTTCACTATCCGTTTCTCTCCGGAAGAAGAATTGCGTCAAGTGTTCGAGATAATGAAAGTTGTCGGGAAATTCAATTATCAAATAAAAGATAATGTGGTGTTTATTAATTAACTAAAAAATGGAGGAGGTATTGTTATGAGAAAAAGAGACCGGGGAGCTATCGCGCAATTTTCTCCCCGGAATCGAAATCCTTAAATACAACAACATTATTTTTCAGGAAAATGAAAAATAGAGATGCAGTATTCAATTTTTAATTCAATCGCGAAATTATGAAAATCGAAAAACTAATACAAAGAAAAACAAGAAATAGTCTGTTAAAGAAGACTATGACTGTCATCGCCTTTTCCTGTTTGTCCCTATCGGCGATGGCCTTATCTCAAAATAGGATTACTTTGTCTAATCAGACGATAACTTTGGAGACCGCCTTTAGTGAGATAGAGAAACAAACGAATCTATCGGTGGATTATGAGGAATCGAAAATAAACGTGTCTCGTCTCGTGAATGTGGCGGTAGAGGATATGGACCTGAACGCCGCGCTTGAAACAATCTTGAGAAATACAGGCTATGTTTATACGATTAAGGGAAGTCATATCATCATTTCTTTACCTTCCCGTTCAGTGGATGATGACGCGAGAAAGAAAACGATTTCCGGTAACGTGACGGATGACAAAGGCGAACCGGTTATCGGAGCGAATATCGTGGAGAAAGGCACGACAAACGGAACGATCACGGATATGGACGGGAATTTTGAACTAAACGTCGCGGATAACGCTACTTTAATAATCAGCTATATTGGGTATGTTCAGCAAGAAATATTGGCGACCGGTCCTTCTTTGCGCATTCGGTTGAGAGAGGATAGCCAGGCTTTGGACGAGGTGGTCGTGGTTGGGTATGGAACCCAAAAAAAGGTGAATTTAACGGGTGCTGTAGCTCAAATCGGTGATAAGCAATTAAGTAATAGGCCGGTCACTAATGTCGGTAAAGCTCTTCAAGGGACGATCGCGAACTTAAACATGTCTGTTTCTTCAACGGATGGGGGTTCACCTGGGGCTTCCATGGATTATAATATTCGTGGAACGACCAGTTTATCTGGAGGAGGGCCTTTGTTTATTGTCGATGGCGTTCCAGTAGATGATATCAATAGCATAAATCCTTCGGACATTGAGACATTGACTGTTTTGAAAGATGCTGCATCCGCCGCTATTTATGGCGCGCGGGCCTCTTTTGGCGTTATATTGGTGACGACAAAGTCTGGCTCTAAAGACCAGACAGCTGTTGTTTCTTATAATAATATGTTTGGATACAATCATCAAACTATTATCCCTAATCAGGTGAATTCACTGGACTTCGCGAACGCATATAATATCGCGTCTATAAACTCCGGACAATCTCCGATGTTCAGTGAGGAACATATCGCTCGGATAAAGGCTTATATGGCGGATCCAGTAAATACACCCTCCAATATTCCGAATCCCAATAACCCGGATTACTGGTCTTATGCGACATTGGATAATGACAATGTTGATTGGTATAGGACTTTCTTTAAACCCGGCGCATGGAATCAAAAGCATGATTTAAGCATAAAAGGCGGAGGTTCTAAAATGAATTATTATGTAAATGCGGGTTATTATCGAGAGAATAGTTTTTTGAGATATGCGGATGACACGTTTGACCGGCTTAATTTAACTAGTAATTTGCATTATGAACCTTATAAGTGGTTAAAGGGAGACCTTCGTATCCGTTTTAATCATGATCAAACAGATCGTGTATCCGATGCTTATAATAGTGATATAGGAAACTGGGTTCATTTGTCTACAACAAGACAACCTAATTGGATGTTGAAAGATCCTAATGGGCATTGGGCTCAGACATCTCACATGTATAAACAGATAGAAGGTGGAAGAACAAAGAATAATGTAAACGTATTCAGCGTAACGGGAGCTTTCGAGATTAATCCATTACCTGGTTGGAAAATAAATTTGGATTACACATATAGGAATACTTTTAGTAAATCATCGACACATGCCAAACCTGTAATCATAGAATACACGGTATCGAATAAACCGGTTATGTCAACGGCTTTTGATGGGTTTACCGCGGCTCAATCTCAAAAAGATTATCATTCATTTAATGTTTATACATCTTACGAGAAAACGATATCGGATCATTATATGAGTGTTTTGGTAGGTGAGCAATTGGAGTTGAGCAAATATGATTATCTGAGTGGAGAACGGAGAAATTTGATTACTCATGAAATGCCTTCGTTGGCTGTAGGTGTAGGGACTCAGCTAAATAGTCAGCAGTTACAACATTGGGCGAATATGGGTGTTTTTATCCGAGCTAATTACAATTATAAGGAAAAGTATTTGGTCGAATTTAATGCCCGCTATGATGGATCATCAAAATTTCAAAGGGGAAACCGTTTTGGCTTCTTCCCCTCCGTATCCGCGGGATATAATATCGCCAAAGAAGATTTCTGGAATTTTGATGAATATATTAATTCGTTGAAAATTAGAGCTTCTTGGGGAACGCTGGGAAATCAAAATGTTGCGGATTATTTGTATTTAAGTACGATTGGGATAGGAACAAATTATGGATATATCATAAATGGAGAGCGTCCAAATTATCTTGATGCTCCGGGTTTAGTAAGTAGGAAATTAACTTGGGAAACGGTTTCTACAATTGATGTCGGTTTTGACGCTGCTCTGTGGTCAAATCGTCTGATGTTATCTTTTGATTGGTATAACCGGACAACTAAGGATATGTTTGGACCAGCTAATGCATTACCTGCTGTTCTTGGTGCGGCTGTCCCCCAGGAAAATAACGCTGACTTGAGAACGAGGGGTGTAGAGTTGACTATCGGTTGGAGAGACCAAATTGGTGAGGATTTTAAATATAATGTGAATTTCGTTTTCTCGGATAATAAATCTGAGATCATAAAATATAATAATCCAACTAAATTATTATCCACCTCTTATGAAGGACAGCAGATAGGTGAGATATGGGGCTATAAGACCGTGGGGATTATTCAAACGGAAGATCAATTGAAAAATATGCCTGATCAGTCGTATATTTATGGGACTTGGGGACTTGGTGATATTGAATATCAAGATCTGAATAAGGACGGAAAAATAGATATAGGCGAGAACACCTTGGAGGACCATGGTGATTTGGAGATAATAGGAAATACCTCTCCTCGTTTTAGTTATGGTATATCGTTGGGTGCTGAATGGAAAGGGATTGATTTGAATGTTTTCTTGCAAGGTGTAGGGAAAAGGGATTTTTATCCACCTATTTCTGGAAATTCAGGTGTATTTTTTTGGGGATTTACGGGAGGATTTGGTTCAAATTTGTATGAGGAAACTTCGGATTTTTGGACAGAAGATAATACGGATGCCTATTATGCGAAGCCTTATAATTCTGAAGAGGTGAAGAAGAATCAGCAAACACAAACTCGCTATTTGCAAAATGCGGCGTATTTGCGGTTGAAGAATTTGCAAATTGGTTATACTATACCGACAGCGATAGTGAATAAAATTCGGATGTCGAGGATTCGTATATTTTTTAGTGGAGAAAATCTTTTTACTTTAACTCCTCTGCATAAGAATTTTGATCCGGAGTTGACATCTGGAAGTTGGGGCGCAGGTAAATTGTATCCTTTGTCTCGTACGATATCTTTTGGTGTAAATATTGACTTTTAAATAGGTATGATGCTATGAAACAATATGTTTTTTTATTGGTGATATTAAATTGCCTTTGTCTGATTTCATGTGAAGATTTTTTGGATAGGGAACCTTTAGATAAGATTACGGATCAGGAAATGACTTTTTCAGCAAAAGAAATGGAATTGTATGCGAATAAGTATTATGGCAATTTTCCAGTCTTTTCGGGATATGACTATGGGCCTTATCAACGTGAAAATGCCTCTGATAATATGGTGTCTGGAGCATATAATTATGATACTCAAATATCAGGAGTAATAACGGTACCCGCTTCAGGAGGAGGATGGGATTGGTCTACGCTTAGAGGTTTGAACTTCTTTATTGAGAATTATCATAAATCAACGGATCCACTAGAGCAAACCGCTCCATTTATAGGGGAGATTTATTTTTGGCGGGCTTGGTTTTATTATGAAATGGTTAAGCAGTTTGGGAATCTTCCTTGGATAAATAAAGCGTTGTATGCGGATTCTGAGGAATTGTATGATTCAAGGATTTCACGTACGATAATCATGGATTCTGTGATAAATGATTTGAATAAGGCGATTGAATTACTTCCAGAAAAGAGCGGTGCGATACAGGGAAGGATTCATAAGGATGTAGCTTTACTTTACCAAAGTCGAGTCGCTTTGTATGAAGCTACATGGGAAAAGTATCATAGAGGAACGGTGTTTTGTCCGTCTGACGCGAAACCTGAGTATTTTTTCAGGATAGCCGCGAATGCCGCTCAGGAGTTGATTGATAAAAATGTTTATCGGATAGAACCTGTAGGAAATGTAGAAAAGGGTTATTGGAATTTATTTAATCAAGAGGATTATACCAATAATAATGAGGTTTTGCTTTGGAAAAGGTATGATATGGATCTAAGCGTTTTTCATTATGCGCAGAATATATGGGGAGTTAGCGATAATAATACGGGTATTTCTAAATACCTAGTAGATTCCTATTTGTGTACGGATGGTTTACCTATAAGCGTGAGTCCCTTGTATAAAGGAGATGATTATGTTGAAAACGTGATAGCGAATAGAGATCCTCGGTTGTCGCAGACCATGTTTGTGAAAGGAGATCCGAGAGTTATAGTTAATGGTGAAGTACAAGGTGTATTTACTTTACCTGATTTAACTTACGAGAGTCGAATCCGAAACACAACAGGTTATCAACTATCGAAAGGATGTGCTCCTGAGGCTTCACATTCGGCAGGTTCTACTATTGGATGTATTATATTTAGGTATGCGGAGGCTCTTTTAAATTATGCGGAGGCGAAAGCGGAGCTGGGAGAATGTGATCAGCAAGTATTGGATATTTCGATTAATCAACTTAGGGATAGGGTAGGTATGCCTCATTTGTTGGAAAATGTAGGTTTTGTGGATCCGAATTGGGATTTTCCGAATATAAGCGGACTTTTGAATGAGATTCGTAGAGAAAGGAGAGTTGAATTGGCTTGCGAAGGATATCGTTTTGATGATTTGATGAGATGGCGAGCGGTTCATTTAATAAAGCGACCTATGTTAGGAGCTAAAATGCAACAATTTGTGGAACAAAAAGATGATTTTCAGCCAGTTCTTGATCCTGATGCTATTTTCGTCAATGAGGAGGGATATATCGCTCCTCATTGGAATAGTGCCGCAAAGAATGGATGGCAATTTGATGAGAATAAGAATTGGTTGAAGCCATTACCATCGAATGAGTTGGTTTTGAATCCGACTTTAGAGCAGACTCCGGGTTATTAATAGTTAACTTTATAAGTTTGTAAGCTTATAAGTTCTGGCTTCTAGGGAATCAGTGTTAATGGAGAATGAGATTATCCTTTTAGGAACTGATTCCCTAAAAAGCTTTAGACGAATAGTGTATTTATAATAGCTATAATAGCTTAAAATTCGTATCATGAGAAGATTTGTATTTTTTTTAGTATTTAGTTTTATTTGGGGAAATTCGGAGAATATTTTTTGCGAAAATATTACTTTTATTGGTTCATCAAAAAATAATTTGTATCAGTTATTGGTTGATAATAATATTGAAGTTGATAGATATGATAGTCTGAATACCGCATTAAATTTGGCTGATAGAAATTCAGGAATGATAATAGTTGCGGATGACTATCCTGAAACGAGAGTGAAGGTAACTGATGAACAATATAGAAAGATTTTGAATAAAAAGATTCGGCTATATGTAGAATATCCTTCGTTTGTGCCAGGTTTGGAACTTCCTTCTGAGTTGTATGTAGGAAATTTGGAGCGAGCGGTGATTACATCAGAGTCGCTAGGGTTACCTGAAATGAGTTTATTGGCTGTCCATGATTGTCATATAATTCCCATTCAATCGGGTCAAGCTAATAATACTTTAATGGTTTATGCGAAGGTCGCGGGATTTGATAAAGCGGAATATGGGTTAACAGACACGAGAGTTTATCCATTATTATTTAAGCCTAATAAAAAGATGATGGTGGCGTTATCGTCTTTATCGAATTACAAACGTGGGCGTTTTGGCCCGAATCAATCATGGCGACAACTTTGGGAAACTGTGATTGGTTGGCTCTTGTCTGATGAGGTCTCTTTGGTCAATTTCCAGTCGGATCCAACTCCTATGTATTCTCCTGAAGAAATATTGCCAGTTGACGCTAAAAAAATTGCGGTGAAACGTGGAACAGAGTGGCTATACAATGCCAAGTTATTTGTTCATCCGAGTTGGGAAAAAATGTTTTTGGAATATCAGGGAGATGGAACAGCACCTGCAGGACCTCCAATCCCTCAACATTTTTTAAATGGAGATGGGTGTTTAGGAATATTGGAAGGTCATCAATCATATATTTATTATGATGGGACAGAACAGTATCGTTATTGGCGAAGAAATGATGCTCAAGGAGAAAGTGCTTATTTGTTGGCGGCAAGTTATGGCTTGTTAGGGAATCCAAAGTATCGAGATTCCTCGGAAAAATTGTTGGATTTTATGTTTTATACCTCAGATTATAGGCAAGGAGCGCATGATGATAAAGATAGTCCTGTATATGGATTATTGGGATGGGGGGATAACCAAAATTGGGTATTTTATAGCGATGATAACGCTCGTGCGATATTAGGTGCGATAGGTGCTTCTTCCATATTGAATAATGAACGTTGGAATCGTCAGATTGTCGAAAATATTTTAGCTAATTTTCGTACGAGTAGTCGCCAAGGATTTCATGGTGAGCGGTTGCATGAACAAGATATTATTAAAAATGGATGGCATTATTATTATGATCGGGATTATACTTTCGTTAGTATGAATTTTGAATCTTATTGCTGGGCCCTTTACTTGTGGTTATATGATAAGACAGGTTATAAACCATTGTTAGATAAGGCTAAGACAGCAATTCGGATAACGATGGATGCCTATCCTGATAATTGGAGTTTGATTCAAGGATTGCAGCCAGAACGAGGACGTTTATTATTACCATTGGCGTGGTTGGTAAGGGTAGAAAACACACCGGAACATAGAGCTTGGCTAGATCAGATCGTTCAGGATTTATTACGAGATCAAGACGTTTGTGGTGCTATTAAAGAAAATTTAGGTTCGGGAAGCGGTGGTCATAATGGGCGAACCCAATCTAACGCATTGTATGGAACAAAAGAATCTCCTGTAAATTTCAGTAATGAAAATAAAGTCGCGGATATGCTTTATACTTGCAATTTTATATTTTTTGGTTTAAATGAGGCTGTTGCGGTAACACAAAATGAGACGTATAAGAAGATGTTAGATCGTCTGACTGATTTTTTAATACGTATTCAGGTAAAAAGTCAAGCTCATCCTGATATTGATGGAGCTTGGTTTCGGGCTTTTGATTTTGGACGTTGGGATTATTGGGCCGAGAATGCGGATGCGGGTTGGGGTGCTTGGAGTACTTTAACTGGATGGTGTCAATCTTGGATTGTTGGAACTCTAGCGTTGATAGATAAAAATCAGAATTTTTGGGATTTAACTAAAAGGATGAATGTGAAGAGTGATTTTGATGAGTCATTATGGATGATTGAAAAATAGGATGTCGTGAGAATATTGGTAATGTGTTATTTTTTACTTAGAAATTAGTGTAATATGGAAATGTTTTTTATGAAAAAATATTATTCGTTTTTTTATGTCGTTGTTTTTACTTTACTTTTTTCGATGAAAGTAAGTTCTCAATCGGTATTTATATCCTGTAATAAGGAGAATGACCTTTATCATTTATTGTTGCAAGAGCAAGATATAGATATAAAACGATTTGAAACACCTATGGAAGCGATAGAGCGTGCGCCTAAAGGCTCAGGAGTTATTATCACTGCTTCAGAGTATCCTTTTATACCTATTTCCTTAGAGGATAGTGTTTATGCGAAAGCGCACAAGAAGAATTTAAGATTGTATGTGGAATTCGTTCGGTGTTATCCTGGAGTTGAGATAGAGGATTCTGTCTATGTCGGGAATTTAGAGAGAGGAGTGGTTTCCTCCAATTTTTTTGAACCACGATTGAAAGAGATGGATTTGCTCGGTTTAAATGATTGCCATATTTATAAAGCGAAGGTCAGAGAGCCTTTAATCTCGTATGCGAAGGTCGCTGGATTTGATGTTGCCCAATTTGGATTGGCAGATACGGAAGTCTTCCCGTTACTATTTAAAGATGGAGATAATTTGGTGTCGTTGTCTTGTCTTACGAATTTCAAGACCGCACGATATGAACCGACCGATACGTGGAAATCTGTTTGGAACAGAATTTTGGCATGGCTTATGAGGGATGAGCGATTCGCTTTGAGGGTTTGGGGTTCCGATCCACGGCCCTCTTATGGAGAGACAGATCTGTTGCCAAAGGATGCTCGTAGAAACGCTGTTCGAAAAGGTGCGGAATGGATTTATAAAGGAAAGTTTCTCGTACATCCCTCATGGAAGGGTTTTCAATTGGAAAAACAAGGTGATGGGACTCTTCCCGTTGGGCCTCCTGTTAGGCAAGATTGGTTGGTTGGGGATGGATTGGATGGCGTATTGGAAGGACATGCTTCTACGATTTATTATGATGGAACCCAACAATATCGGTATTGGTTGCGGAATGATGTGCAAGGTGAGGTGGCTTTTTTGTTGGCTTCCGCCGCTGATTTGTTGGATGAAATGAAATACACCTCGACTTCGGAGCGATTGATGAATTATATGTTTTATAGATCTAAATTTAGGGAAGGTGCTAAATCTTTAAAAGATAGCGCATCGTATGGATTGTTGGGATGGTCGGATACGCATCCATACGTGTTTTATAACGATGATAACGCACGGTCGCTTTTAGGGGTTATAGGCGCATCGGCGTTGTTGGGAAATGGTCGTTGGAATAAATTCGTGGTAGAATGTATCCTCGCTAATTGGAGGACGTGTAGTAGGCAAGGATTTCAAGGCGAGAGATTGGAAGAACCGGATCTTTTAGCGAAAGGTTGGCGTTATTTTAACAATCGCGATTACACGAATCCTCATCCTCATTTTGAGTCATGGATGTGGGCTTGCTATCTTTGGCTATATGATAAAACGGGTTATAAGCCTTTGTTGGAGAAGGCGAAAACGGCTATTCGGATAACTATGGAAGCTTATCCGGATCGGTGGGGTTGGACAAATGGCATTCAGCAAGAACGTGCTCGAATGATTCTTCCGTTAGCTTGGTTGGTTAGGGTAGAGGATACGGAGGAACATCGGAAGTGGTTGGATATTGTTATTCAAAAACTTTTGGAAAATCAAGTGGCATGTGGTGCTATTCGAGAAGAATTAGGTAGTGGAACAGGTATGTTTGGTGCGACGCGTTCGAATAAGGACTATGGTTTGACAGAAGCTCCTTTGATCGCGGAAAATGGAGATCCTGTGGCTGATATGTTGTACACTACGAATTTCGCTTTTTTTGCGCTAAATGAGGCGGCTTTCGCGACTGGAAATATAAAGTATAAGGAGGCGGTCGAAAAAATCTCCGATTTTTTGATTCGGATACAAGCCAGAAGTGAGAATCATCCAGATATGGATGGTGCGTGGATGCGGGCTTTCGATTATGATCGATGGGATTATTGGGCTTCTAATGCGGATGCGGGTTGGGGTGCCTGGGCTACATTGACGGGATGGATACAGAGCTGGATTGTCGGGACTCAGGTCTTATTGGAGAAGGGAGAGTCTTATTGGGATATGACTAAAAATATGAACGTGAAAGATGAATTTGAGGAGGCTCTTTGGATGGTAGAAGATTGAATTTTTCCTCCTCCTTACATTATTTTTCCGGTAGTTTCAGCACGAAGCGGATGAGGGCGACGAACACTTTCCCGTAGCGGTCGAGCTTGATTTGTCCGACACCCCGGATATCGCTGAAGGCGTCGAGGGTGACGGGCTTTTTTTCTACCATGTCTTGCAGGGAATCGTCGGAAAAGATGATGTAGGCGGGGATATGTTCGTGTTCGGCGATTTGTTTACGAAGTTTCCTCAAGGAATCCAGCAAGGTTTCTTCCACGGATGCGGCTTGGATGGGCCGGATGGGGTGCGCCGCATGGCGGGAACGTTTGTCATGTTCCCGAATCGGTCGCGCGAGCTCGTCCGGCCTCCGGTAAACGACCAGACTGGCTTGCAGCTTGCCGTACAGGACTTTCTTGCCCAGCGGGGTCATTCTCAAGACACGGCCGGCGGCGTAATCGATTTCCATATAGCCCAGTTGAATCATTTGGTAGATATACTCGTTCCATTCCCGGTAGGATAAATCTCTACCGGCGCCGTAGGTTTTCAATTTATGATATCCCTTCTCTATCAATTCCGCTTTAGCTGAGGCGCGCAGGATGTCGATAAGCATTTGTACCCCCACGTGTTCGCCTGTCCGCAGGATGGCGCTCAGCGCCTTTTGAACCAACACGCTCCCGTCGAATCGCTGGGGCGGATTCGCGCACACGTCGCAGTTGCCGCAATCGTGGTCCATCTCCTCGCCGAAATAGCTCAATAAGATACGTCGGCGGCAGATGTCGGACTCGCAGTACCGTTGCATTTGCTTCAGCTTCTCGAGGTTCACCTCGCTTTGCCCGCTTTCCTCGGCGAAGCGGCGCAACACGATAAGGTCGCTCAGCGAGTAAAAAAGCAAGGCGTCGCTTTTCAGGCCATCCCTTCCGGCCCGGCCGATTTCTTGATAATAATTCTCGATGCTTCCCGGCATGTTGTAGTGCACCACCCAACGCACGTTGCTCTTGTCGATGCCCATGCCGAAAGCTACCGTGGCGCACACCACATCCGCGCGATCGTTGATGAAGTCGTCTTGCGCCTGTTCCCGTTGGCGTGGCGACAGCCCGGCGTGGTAAGCGATGACCTTGACGTGATAAGTGGCTAGTTCTTCCGTCAGTTCGGTCGTGTCGTTCCGGCGCATGCAATAGATGATGCCGCTTTGCCCTTTGTGCCTGCCGATGAAGTGTACGATGGCGGCTATTTTCTCCTTCTTGTTCAAACCTCGGCGTACGGTGAGGGAAATGTTCGGGCGGTCGAACGAGGAGATGAAGACCTTCGGGTCGCGCAAGTTCAGCTGCTCGATGATGTCCTTGCGGGTCACTTTGTCGGCGGTGGCGGTCAAGGCTACGACCGGAACATCCGGGTAACGCTCTTTCAGGACGGACAGTTGCGTGTATTCCGGTCGGAAGTCATGCCCCCAATGCGATACGCAATGCGCCTCGTCGATGGCGATGAGGGAAATGTCCAGCCGGGGCAGGAGCCAGTCCACCTCGCCTTGTATCCTTTCCGGGGAGATATACAGGAGCTTGATTTTCCCTTGTACGCAAAGCTGCTTTACCTGTTGTTGTTCCTCTTCAGGCATCAGGCTGTTCAGCGTCGCCGCGGGAATACCGTTGGCGATAAGTCCCTCCACCTGGTCTTTCATCAAGGCTATCAATGGCGATACGACCAAGGCCGTGCCCGGCAGGTAAATCGCCGGAAGCTGGAAGCAGATGGATTTCCCGCCTCCCGTAGGCATCAAGACGAGAGAGTCTTCCTTCCGCAAGATCCGTTGTATGATTTCCGCCTGCAAGGGCCGGAAAGAGGTGTAGCCGAAAAATTTTTTCAGCAATAGCGTCAATTCGTTCGTGTTCATCCTTGCTTGAAAATAGATACGCGAAGATAATTCATATTCGTAAATTTTGGAATGAAATCCGAGGCTCGCCCTGATTTCCTAAGAGGATACCGGGAAAAGTTGGCGGGATAGGGGAGAAAAAGGATAAGTCCGATAAGGAAAAACAGAAAATAGCGGGCAAAAAGTCTATCTTTAGGTTGAAGATATATATCTTTAGGCTGCAGATATGTATCTTTAAGTTGAAGATATGTATCTTTAGGCTAAAGATAGAGAATATCCTTGCGGTTTCCGGACTTTTCTCGGCGAGCGGAAAACTTTTCCTCCCGTGTCTTTTCCTTTTCCCCCTGCCTATGGAGCGAAGTGTCAAGCGGGAAAATTTGGGCAGGCCCTCAGTATAGCGGATTTATTTCTTAAATTCGCGTCTCATAGTAATACGTGAAATAATATAATTTTTAAAGAGAAAGTTTATGGAAAACACTCGTCGTTCTTTTCTGAAGAAGGTATCAGCGGCCGGATTGGGAGCCGCGGGGTTGGCTATGGCGGGAAACGCGGGCGCGACAACGGTCGCCGCCGAGCCTCGGAATAAAAAAACAGCCGGTAAGGATGATGGCAAATTGCGCTTCGGTTTTATCGGTACAGGTTCGAGATGCCATGAGCATATCAACAACGTCTTGGCGATTCCAGGCAACAAGATCGTGGCGATTTGCGATATACAGCAAGCGTCGATAGATAGGACATTGAAGCATATCTCTCAATTCAACGTTCCCGCTCCGAAGGTATATACCGGTGGCGAACGGGAGTTCGAGAACATGTTGAACAACGAGGAGTTCGACTGCGTGATTATTGCGAGCCCGTGGGAGTGGCACGTGCCGATGTCGGTGGCCGCCATGAAAGCCGGAGTGCCCTATGTGGGCGTGGAGGTCTCGGCCGCCAATACGTTGGAGGAGTGCTGGGATTTGGTGAACGTCTCCGAGGCCACGGGGAGCCAGTTGAATATCATGGAGAACGTTTGCTATCGCGAGGATTGCATGGCGGTGCTGAATATGGTCCGTCAGGGGCTGTTCGGCGAGTTGCTGCACGCTACCTGCGGTTATGAGCACGATTTGCGCGACGTGAAGTTCAACGATGGCAAGAATTATACGTATCAGCCTGGCAGCGGGGATTTGCGGATGGGGCCTACGGCTTATTCCGAGGCGCGATGGCGCACGAATCATTCCGTGCATCGCAACGGCGATGTCTATCCGACGCATGGCATCGGTCCGGTGGCCAATTGTTTGAACATAAACCGGGGGAACCGTTTCGTCTCCTTGTCGGCTATGGCTACCCAATCTCGGGGATTGCATAAGTTCATCGTGGATAATGGGGGAGAGAACCATCCTTTAGCGAAGGTCCGTTTCAATTTGGGCGATATCGTGACTTCCATGATTAAGTGCGCGAACGGCCAGACGGTCATCGTGACGCATGACACGAACTCGCCGCGGCCCTATTCGTTGGGCTTCCGTATCCAAGGCACCGAAGGCTTATGGATGAACGACGGCGATCATATCTATGTGCAAGGACAGTCCAAGCCGCATCGTTGGGACGATTCCGAGCCTTGGCTCAAGAAATATCAGCATAAGCTGTGGGCCGAGCAGGGCGCGGCGGCGGCCGAGGCCGGGCATGGCGGTATGGACTATATCATGATGTATGACCTGATAGACGCGATTCGTAATAAGAAACCGGCTCCGATGAATTGCTATGACGCCGCCGCGTGGAGCGCGATCTCAGGCTTGTCGGAGATGTCTATCGCCCGTGGTGGCGCGTTGGTCGATTTCCCTGATTTCACCCGGGGCAAATGGATTAATATGC